>JAJYPA010000116.1 GCA_021795795.1 Pseudomonadota bacterium
GAGGGGTGGGGTATATTCTAGAACGGTTGTGCTTAACATATCAACGTAAACATCCCATGAAATCCATTTACAACAATCGCTTATTTACATACAAACTCACCAATCCATTCAATATGTAAATAACTCACAGCATTTATGTAGCGATGTTTACATTCTGCTGAGATTGCCTGCTGCTGCCCCCCCCTTAAAGACCCCAACAGACCCCGCTCAGCAAAGCTTCACAATAGAGGACCTGATCTCGCAGCTTGTCTGGCCCGCTGAGGAAGCTCGAGGCCGTGGCACGGCCACATCCATGCTTTACTTCATCTACATGCCCAATAGCCGAAATGGAGTTTAGCTTGGTGCTTGCGCTTCATTGGTCTTGAGTAGCCATGCCTTCGCTGAACTGCTTCAGCAGAGATTGTAAAAATTCAAACAATTTATTTACCGATTCATCCAACGATTTAACCATAAACCGCCTCTGATCCTCAGGTATCTCATCCAGCTCTAAATCTTTTCTCATTTCATTTGCAAGCTCTATAATAAGCTGATTAATCTCCCTGATTGTTATCAACGCTTCACTTAATATAGAAAATTTATTGGTCAATGATTCGAATGGATCATTATTTTTATCTATTTCATTTAACGTTTTTATTGATATAGCTGATTTATCAATTTTTTTATAAAATTCATCTATTGATTTTTTCTTTGCGTTTTTTATAGTTAGTCCTTTTTCTAATATAAGGAGTAGATTTAATGTTTTCGAAAGTATAGTTCTTGACAACTTAGACATTGCTATGTATGAGGAACTATTCGATACCAGTATCATGGAAGAAGTAATATTATCCTGCGGGATTAAATTTCTAAACTCTTTGATCTCAGAAATGTTGTCACTTAAAAATAATGCAGGCACCCTATAGTAGTATGATACAGTTTTTATCGTTTCCATGTACACTTGAAATTTGTATTCTGATAATTTTTCTATTTTTTTTTGATCCAAATAAAAGATATAAGCTAAAAATGCTGGCAAAACCAGCACCAATACCCCATCTAAATCTCTTGACCTACTAAATAAGAAAATTGTCAAAATAATAATCATCAGCCCAAGAGAGTATAAAATTCGTTTTTTTGACCTGCTATAACGTATCTTATTAACATACGACAAAACTTTATCTTTTTTGTTTTTGCAGGCGCTTGTAGCGTTATTTTTTATCATATTAAAATACATATAGTACTCTCCAGCATGCTAGCGACCGATATATTTCATGCTCTCGTTTACGGTATCGCACAGCCAAGTCTTCCAAAGATTACTCAAGTCTGATCCCCCTCGCCCCATTCAGTGAGACAAAAACCCATCATTTTTTCGATTCAAAATCCACGATCCAGCCCTCTGGCCGGCCGAAGAACGCCGAATGTTGTAGCAAACACACCAAGGGAACGGCTCAAGAGGACCATGGCCCGTCTTTTCCGGGCGCGTATCTCAAGAGTTCATGGCAGCTTGGCAGATCTTTGGCGCTGCAGAATACTGTCGGTCCATTCAGCCAACGCATTTATTTCAGCCGCCAGCACCTCTGGGCACGGCAGAGGACGGTTCAGCGTGGCGGCAGCACTGTGCAATAACTCTGAGCAGCGGCCAAAAGCGTCCCGCATCACTTCACAATCAGACACTGTGATTGCGGTCAGCTTGACCATCCCCGCCGTTCTTATTTCGTTGGATAGGCGTCTGACAACATGCCCGACAACTTCTTCAACCGCGATCTCCCACGTATCTCGCAATGTTCCGGCGATAGACTTGACGGACTTCCGCCACTCGTCGTGATTGCCTTGCTCGAATTGGTAGCGTTCGCCAGCAAGCTGTTTGCTCAGACTAGTGGTGATGTTACCGACCCGACGCGCTTTGAATGGCGGCTCGCTGCTGCAGAAGCCTGCCTTGTCAGCACCTCGGCTAACGGAACTAATCGCAACTAGCGGCTTGGACTGCGCATCGTCAGCTGCACGATTCAGCTCGAATAGGAAAGCAAGGTCATGTGTGAAGACGATGACCTGGCGATGAGCGGCCTCAGCAACTAGGCGCTTAGCCACAGCCTCCCGGTGCATGTGGTCGAGTGAGGAAACAGGATCGTCAAAGACGATGCCGGACTTGTTTTCGGTGGTGGCGAGTTCGGCCATGAACGCAGCCAAGGCAACGCAGCGGTGCTCGCCCTCGCTCAAAACATGCCCCACCGCAGCCGTTGGCTTCCGTGTTAGTGCGACCTTGAAGCGGGGGATGCCTTGAGCGCTGTTCTGCTGGCGAAGCTCCACAGCGAGACCAGCAATTTCGAAGCTCGCCACCTCTTGGACAAATTGCGCGCGCAGCGCGTCCGTCACCAAAGCCTGAGCAATCTCGGTGCTCTTTGTGGTGATGCGGTTGGTAGTCGTGTCCCGCTGGGCTGCCTCAAGCCTTGCGATTTTCTTTTGGCGTTCGATTTCGACGAGAACATCAGCTTTGATGCCACCAAGCCATTGTCGATCCACAAGCTCGGTCTTTTCGGCAAGCAAGGCGGCACGAGCCGGAGAGCCAGCCTCCGCGGCAAGTGCGCTCGCCCGAGTCTCAATGCCCGCTGCTTGACCGACCAGCGCCTGACGCGGATATTCCGCAACGGGCACATCAATGGCGGCGCTTGGATTCGCGTGGCGGCGCCTGATCTGGCGATGACGCCACAGGGCGCGCAGCGTCGCGCCCCTGATCTCCAGCGCCAAGGTGTCCAGACGCAGTTCGTCGCGGACGGTCGCCAGAATGTTCTCAAGCTCGGCCAACGAAATGGCCTCGCCCTTGAAGGTTGCCAGTGCCCTGTCGTATGCGAGGCGCGCAGCCTCGGCACGTTGCTGACTGTCGTCGCGCACAAAAGCCTCGAAGCGACTGAGGCGATCAGCAGCAACAGGCGTCAACTCCTGCTGGCAAAGCACGCATACGCTGCCAGGATCTGTAACGGGGAAGCGTTGTTCGGGATAGGCTTCAGCATTTGAGAATGCTCGGGCACTGGCCCACAGCGCCTGCCAAACCTCCGACCCGAGCTGCGGCAACGGTTCGTCACGGAAAAGCGCATTGGAAGCAGCTTCTGCCGCCCTGCGCGCGGCATCGCTATCAGCGGCAAGGCGGCGCATGTTATTGGCAGTCTCCTCGCCAATTGAGGCAAACAACCGATCCAGGCGCGCCATGAGCCCATCAACCTTGGCCTTCAACGCCGCAAGCTGGCGTGCCGCGCGAGCCGGATCTCCGGCCAAGTCCGCCGTGAGCTGAACCAATCGGTCTTGCTCTGCTTGCGTAAGTGTTGCCAATGCTTCGACCGTCGCCGACGCAGTGTCGGCCGTAAGCCCGGCCATGAGCTTGCCGACCTTTGTGTCCCTAGCGCAAGCCGGCGTCCTAATTGATTCCGGCGTTTGCGTCTTTATCTGCGCAATCTCGGCCGCCAGCTTCTCTTTGACCGACTTGCAGAGCTGCGCCAGCGCGCCCAGTAGTTTGAGCGGAAACGGCGTGTAAGCCACGTCATTCGTATCATCCACGTAGACGTTCGCGGTGCGGGAATCGAATACGCTGATGCCTGAGAGCGCGGTGTCGGCAGTCTGTCCAAGCTGCCAAGCGCAAGTTCGGTTCTGACCGTTGATCGCGTATTCAATTGTGGCGCTCGGCGTGCCTGGCGTTGGATCATAGATGTCGGGGGTGATTTCCTCAGCTTTGCCTGGCATACGAGCGCGACACACCTTTTTAAGAATTCGTGCGTAGCCGGACTTTCCCGACCCGTTATCTCCGTAGATAATGGTCAAACCGTCACGGTGGAGTGTCAAATGCTGGTCTGGAGCAAGAGCATTGACGTGCCGGATATCATGCACCTGCCGCAAATACACTACCCCCTGGTCTCGAATCGATCCACGAAAGTGTCCCTGTTCTAACAGTACCGCTGGCTTGTCACACTTGCAGATGGAGACTAACTCGTCGATTTCTGCAGAACCAAGGGCCGATTGCATTGCAAGTCGGCGTAGCGCATCGCGTTGCCAGTCTGGAATATCAACAGACCACTGAAGGATGTTGGCGAGCGCTTCTGATTCCGTCTTCATGCACCATTACCTCTCAGCTTGCCCTTACTAACTGTCCGAAAATTCTGGATGTTTGCTCGTAGCCCAAGATAGCGTCAGAATGCTTCGCAATGAGACGCAAACTTATCGTTTATCAGCATCGGACGAATTTATAATACGGTACTCCATACCACTGGCCACTGCGATTTGCTGCGCAAAGTCTTTCTTGGTCTGCACCACCGGCACAGATTCAGTATTCATTGCGAGCCTTAGCCTAGACTGCAGGTTGCTCGGATCTGCTGGTACACGGCGCGCATAAGGTGACTGGCGGCCACAGTCCTGAACGCCTCATCATTCATTAGACGAACGAAAATTTCTTCATTGCCATCCATGCGTTCGATGAACAGGTTCTCAAGCTGCTTGTTGAAAACCGGCTCGAAGTTTTCGATGCTGTTAGCCATGACAGCCTGTCGCAACTGTTCATTGGATACAGCGGTTTCACGGACTTGATCGAAGAAGAGCTGGTCGGCCGGCGTGAACTCTGTGCCGAAGCGTTCATTGAGCTTGCCAATCAAGGTCGAAAGCTGCACATCCTCGTCTGCTTGACCTGTACCCACATCGGTAGGACCCTCAAGGGCATCCGCCTCGCCTGCCTTGAGATCAATTGCCCCCTCGCTGATTTTTTGCAGACGATAGTACTGGAGTTCTACTTCGTCGTCGACCTGGACTATCTGATTGTCGGTCGTGCGTGGTAACTTGGTCAGCAGGAAACGTGCATAAGTATATAGCTTCTCGTGATCGGAGTCTTGGTAAGGCACGATTTGAGAAACAAAACTGTACAGATTGCGGAAACTGACCAGCTGCCCCTTGAACAGGTTCTGGTCTTCTTCCCCGAGCTTCTTGAATCGCTCAATCGCCAGATCGAGCAAGCCATTCAATTTTTTGTGCTCACCCCCAGTAGGATTCAGCCGGTTGCGGAACCAAATCTCGCACCAAGCGCTGACCTCTACCTCGGTGTAAATCTTCCAGCCAGCCAGCGTATGCGCCAAGGTGTTGAGCTGTTGCGGATCGGTGTCGTCACCCTTGTCCGTTGTCTCGTAATAGGGCTTGAAGGCAGTGTAAATGTCCGCAGGGTCGTTGACAAAATCGAGCACGAAAGTGTCGGTCTTGCCTCGTATCGTGCGATTCAGGCGCGACAGCGTCTGTACTGCCTGGATGCCTGACAGGCGCTTGTCGACATACATGCTATGCAACAGTGGCTGGTCGAAGCCCGTCTGATACTTCTCGGCCACCAGCAAGACTTGGTATTCCTCAGTGTTGAACTTCTCCGGCAGCTCGGATTCCTTGATGCCGTTGTTCATGCTGACTTCAGTAAATTTCTTGTCGGCGAACTCTTTGAGCATGATTTCTCCAGAAAAAGCCACAAGCGATTTCACGTCGGTGTAGCCCTTATCCTTGATGTACTTGTCGAATCCCAGCTTGTAGCGCACGGCGTGTTCACGGGAGCCAGTCACCACCATCGCTTTGGCCCGGCCGCCAATCTTGTGACGGGTATGGGTGCGGAAATGCTCCACGATTACTTCGACCTTCTGGGCGATCTCGTAGTCGTGGAACTCGACGAACCGCGCCAGCGCGCGGGCGGCCTTGCGGCGCGGCACCTCAGGATCAGCATCCACCTTCTGGATCAGTTTGTAGTAGCGCTTGTAAGAGGTGTAGTGGGCCAACACATCGTGGATGAAGCCTTCCTCGATGGCTTGCCGCATGCTGTAGTGGTGGAACGGCGCTTTGCCGTTGGGGCCGGGCTCGTTAAAAACGGCCAAGGTCTTGAACTTGGGCGTCGCCGTGAAGGCAAAGAAACTCAGGTTGGGTTGTTTGGCGCGCTTGAGCTGTTCGCGTAGCAGCTCTTTCTTCGCCTCTTCGCTCAAGGCATCGTCGTCCATATCCAGCAACTGCTCGGCAATGGCGGATTCAATGCCATCCTTGTTCAGGATCTTGCGCAACTCCATCGCCGTTTCGCCGCTCTGGGAGCTATGCGCCTCATCCACGATCACCGCGAAACGTTTTCCCGTTGTCGAGATGGCAACCCCTCTGCCGTTGGCCTCCATCGTGCGAATGGCTTGTGCAATGAAGGGGAACTTCTGGATGGTGGAAATGATGATCGGCACGCCATCGGCCAGCGCTTTGGCCAATTGCTGCGTGTTTTCGTCGATCTTTTGCACCACGCCCAGCTTGTGCTCAAACTGAAAAATTGTGTCTTGCAATTGCTGATCGAGCACGCGGCGGTCGGTAATCACCACCACCGAATGAAAAATCTTCTCGTTATTGGCGTCGTGAAGGCTGGAGAGGCGGTGCGCCAACCACGCAATCGAGTTCGATTTGCCTGAGCCTGCGGAATGCTGGATCAAGTAGTTGTGCCCAGAACCATGCGCCTGAGCGTGGTCGGTTAGTGCCCGTACCGCGTCCAGCTGGTGGTAGCGCGGAAAGATCATCGAATCTTTGCGGTGACGCTTGATGCCTTTTTCAGTGACGACCGTCTTTTCCTCGACATCCAGATGGATGAAACGGGCCAAGATATCCATCAGGCTGTCACGGGTCAGCACTTTGTGCCAAAGGTAGGTGGTGCGCACATCGCCGGCTGCTGGTGGGTTGCCCGCGCCGTGGTCATGCCCCAGATTGAAGGGTAGGAAGAACGTGTCTTTGCCTTCCAGCTTAGTGGTCATGTACACCAGCTCGGTGTCTACGGCGAAATGCACCAGGCAACGCTGCTTGAAGGCAAACAACAGCTCCTTGGGGTCGCGCTCAAAGCGGTACTGGTACATTGCGTTCTCCACGTTCCAGCGCGTGGCCGACATCGGGTTCTTCAGCTCTAGCGTCGCCACGGGCAAGCCATTCACCGCCAACACCACGTCGGGGATGGCCCCGCTCTTGGTGTTGACCTGGCGAACGATTGTCAGACGGTTATCGTCGTAACGACAAGTAGCCGAGGGGTCTAGCCCTGTGTTGGGTGCAAAATAGGCTAGCCGCACAGTCTTACCCAGACATTTGAAACCCTCACGCAAAATCGCTAGTGCTCCTTTGGCAGCAAGCTCCTTCACCAAACTGTCCAGCAGAATTTCTGGCGCCTTGGCAGCATCCAGTTGGGTTAGACGAGTCCAGACCTTGGGCTGCGTCCTCTCCACAAAGGCGACGACATCCGCCGGGAACAGCGCGGTTTCCGGGTCGTAGGTGTTGGGGACACCTTTGTCGTAGCCGCCGCTGCTGGTTAACACGTGTTCAATGTCACTTTCAAAGTCGATTTCTTTGTGCATTAGTTGCGTCCAAGAATCATGTTGATATTGGAAATGATTGCACTGAGGTCGAGCCCCGTTCCCTCCCGCTCTTCGGTCACCAGCAGAGTCCCATTCCTGCCATCGTCCTTCTCAGGCCACGGCGGCGGAAGGATCTGCGCTTTGCGGTAGGTTGCTTGCTTGCGCTCCCAACGCTTCCTGTACTCGTCATCCGAGAGCATTCCGTTGTGCTCCCAGTACCAGACCGTGCCAGCGTCTTCGTCGCGAATTGTGAAATCGGGGAACCGCTCAACACCGTCTAGAACGAGCGGCTGTTCATACTGGTACTTGATGCCAGCAGCCTTTAGCTTGTCAGCAATGATCCACTCCGATTTTGAGCGGACCAGGTCGCCGTTCTCCGTCAGGTAGATCAGCTTCTCATCCAGGAACACCGATTTGTTTCGAACCTTGATTTCTACCGGTGCCGACGGCACGAAGAGGTTTGTCATCCGCCTGTTGATCTCTGACGCGGCCTCTTGGCTGAAGTGCTGTAAATCCCTGAAGTCCCCTTGGTGCAGGATGACGACCTTGTCCCTCTGGCGCGTCAGCGCGGTGTAGAGCATCTCCCGCGTCAGGTTGCGGCAAGGGTTTGGAATCACCACGAAAGTCTTGCCGAACTCACTGCCCTGAGTCTTGTGAACGGTCAGGGCATACGCTAGTTCAAGGGGCGGCGTGCTTTCCTGTGAATCAAATTCCCAGGGCCTGTACTTGTAGGCAAAGCCTGGCTGCGAGGCCAACTCAACTTCGACTTCATAGGGCGACCAGTTCCTCGCCTGAGTCTTGCGGTGCCCCGTGACGATGCCGATATCGCCGTTCGCAACGTATGCGTCGTCCTTATCCGGGTAGGTGTCACGCCCGCCCTTGTTGATGACGTTGATCACCTTGTCGCCGTAGATGATTCCCTCTGGTCCCGCAGGACTCGGAATCTTCTTCGTCCAGCCCGTTTGAGCGGCCATCTTCAGGAACGATTTCCTGAACTGCTGTTGCAGGGCGCGGTTGATGGCGGTAACACCCGCTTGGTACTGCTTGATAGGCGAAAGAATCTGCCATGCCTCAGCCTTCTCGGATGCACCTGACCTATCCTTGTACTTGGTATTAAAGAACACAGTTGAGCCACCGCCGAACTCCGAATAGACGCCTCCCAAGGACTCCTCGAATGCAACTTCATCGGTGATCGACTTCAGCTTCAACTCAGTCTTCAACTCATCAAGTAGCAACTGTTGGAGTTGGTCAGGTTTGTTCCACCGAACCAACTTGACGTAGTTTGATTTTCCGGACGCCACGGTCTGCCAGATTTCGTCGGCACCAGCATCCAGTGGCCGACCGCTGAAGGCCTGAGCAAGCAGCACGTCGTCACGAACAACGCCCTCGTCGGCGCCTTGACGCATCGTCACGGTTAGCTCCGCGAAGTTGCCGCCCACTCGTGTCCGATGGCTATCTATGTTGGCGGGCTTCAAGAAGTTGACGATATCCACATAAGGCCGGCCGGCACCGATCGGCGGGAGCTGCCTTGGGTCACCAACCAGCACCAACCTGTCAACGCTCTCCACTGCGTCCAACAGCGCCGCGAGCTGCTCCTCGGTCAGCATGGAGCATTCGTCAATGATGACTGTGGCGTGCACAGCCGAGCGGTCGGCGCTTCCATTGAGGTAATACCGCCCGGTCTTGCCGTCGTAGCGGTCCAGTCCATTCAAGAACTGAGCGACGGTCTTTCCTTGGCCGGCCATCCCGCTCGTCTGCTCCAGCCTGACGCGAGCTTTGCCGGTGGGCGCGAGCAGCAGGATGCCGTTGTTCTTCAGGCTTTCGATACTGCACAGCGCCTTGAGCAAAGTGCTCTTGCCCGTGCCGGCGGCTCCCATGAGCACTGACACCCCGGACTTGTAGAGCACCTCCAGGGCTGCTGACTTTTCCTTGCGCGCAGCTAGGTCGCGTTTGCTTGGCGTCGTCTCGGGGGCGCCCTTATCCTTCGTCGCATCAATCGCCGCGTCAACCAGTGCGGCCCAATTGTGATCCCCATCATTTGCCTTACGGGACTTGCGCTTGCTGATCTTGGACCTGATCAAAGTCGAGGTCTCAACGTAGCGATCCAGCTGAAACGCCTTGAGCCCGTCCTTGACCTGGACGCTCGCAATCTTGGGAGCCAGACTGTCTTCCATGATCGCGAGCGTGTCCATGTCCAACGGACACTCGGGCTGCAGCGCTCGGTCTCGTATCCGCTGAACAACCCAGGTAGCCATGAGATAGGTATGGCCCTCGGTTCGAGCGGACTCTTCAAGGGTCAAGAGCATGGCCGCGCGTACCCGACGCTCATCAATGCCTTCGCGCACGATGCTGGGTTCGGGCAGTGGGAAGGCTTTACGGATCGATTCCGGGGGGAAAACGCCACGGTCGACGATCTCGAAGGCGACCGGATCCACTTGCAGCCGATCCTCCTCGTAGACCAAATAGGGGTTGGCCAAAATCGGTGCGTCGCCCAGCTCTATTCCAGCCCCATCTCGCTCAGTCGGTTGATACCAGCGAAGTGCTTGAGCATCGGAAAGATTGAACCTGGCCAACAGCATTAGCAGTGCGCGCCGCTCTGCCGGCAGCTTCTCCCACTTCTTTCGCAAGTTGTCGCCGATGCCGTCTCGGAGGTAGCCCGGCAGGCTGTCCGGCTTCTTGAGCACGTCAGCCAATGCGGGCCACGGATCAAACTTCTCGCCGCCCTGGCTGGACAGGTACCAAGCCAACAGATTGCCATGCGGGAATCCGAAGGCGTTCAGGGCGGCACCCAAACCAGGGAAGGCGCCGCGGACCTCCCACAACCGGTTCAGCTCCCGATCAATCCAAGCCAGATGCTCGGCCCACGGCTCATCGGCAAGATGCTGACGCATCGCCTTGATGGCCTTTTCGATGGCCAATAAGGATGAGATGGCGCCGTCATGCGCCAGATGCTCCGTCCCGTACGAGTAACTGCCGAAATATTCATCCGGCGCGAATGCCGTGCAAGCAGCAAGGTCGATGGACTCGTCTGCCTCTGCAGCCTGTAGCAACTGCTGGTAGGGCAGCAAGAAGCCATCTGAATTCTTTGGGCGAATCGAATGCTCGATGCTCCGCTCCCAGAGGTAGCCGCTAATGTTGTCCTTCGGCTTCTGGCCACCCGTGTAGTGGTACTCGATTGGCTCACTGACCGACTTGACGCGCCCCACGCCAATGATCACGCGGCGCCCATCCTCAAGCATCGGCGTGCGCTTGGCATAGAAAAACACCAGCGACTCGTTCGGCTTGGCCACGCTGAAGAACGTGTCAAGGATGATTCGCTGATTGGTGCCCTCTTGGACCCAGGTCTTCTTGTCCTTTACCCAGTTCTCGTTGACGGTGAGATCCGGCTCGCGTTCGGCCTGGTAACCCAGCTGAAGGGTTTCCTTCAGACTGCTGACGCCCCACTTCTTGTTGCCCTCTACTTGTTCGCGCAGCATCCACCGAAACGGAATGCCTGCGACCGAGTACGGGCGGATGGTGTATGGGGTGTCAGCAAAGTGCCCGTGGGTGGTCTTGGCGCTTTCTGTGTAAGGATGCTTCTTCTGCAGTGAGAGCGGGAACTTCGCCATGAAAGTCCCATGCTCATCAACGCACGGAGGATACTGGGAGCGATCCAGATGCTCGATGCTCTCGCCCGCATGCAGCAACTCAAAGGCATCGTCGCGACCAGTCGCGATCCGCGGCAGCACCATGCAGCTAGTGTTCGCGGTGCAGGTCTGGCAGAAAGTGCCCGCCCAGCCTGAGTCATGCCAAGGCACCCGAATGGTCAAATGTTGAACAGGCAGACTGCGGGCACCTTGAATCATTTTTTTTCCTTTATCGAATTCTTTCGATGTTGCTGTTTTCCAGATCCGCGAGCGCTACGCCGTCCAAATCGGCATAGCGGTAGTGGCGTATCGTGTGATCGCGCTGCAGGTACTTGCCATCCGCATCCAGATATGGAGTCGGGTCTGGATGATTGCTTAGCACGTACTTGGTGGCCTGAATTGCGCTGCGCTTGGTGGTATAGGCATTGATCGTGGCGTGCAAAGCCTTGAGCCAATCCACACTCGCTTTTAATTGATCAGGCACATCATGTGGAATGGTCTCTGATTTGAACTCGAGACAATAGGCGTACAGCTTGCTTCTTCGCAGGTTGAACACCACGAAGTCACAACGTTTTGACCAAGGCTTGGCGGTATCGTCCAGAAAGTGAAACAAGGGCGGCGATGCGCCATTCTTTTTGGTATCCAGCTTGATCACCAAGGTCTCGCCCGTGGTCTGCAGGCTCACCTTGTACGCAATGGGCTTGCTGCCACTTTGGCCGAACACCTTCTCCTTCAACTCCACCTCGCTGCCAGTCGCCTGCAGTTCGCCGTAGTGGTTGATATTCAGATAGGACTTCAGGCAATTGAAGTAACCTTGTGCGTTCAACGCCATTTGGGTCTGCCTCCATTCATGAGGCAACCCCTTTGGCGAGTTGCGGAATCGCAAAACCACGCACGTCAATTTTTCCAGTGACGGCGTTGGTTATCATGGCAGAACGATACTCAGTTAGTCGATCAATAACTGACTGCGCTTTGCTACATTGAGCATCAATTACCGCTGTAGCCATATCGAGATAGCTGACTATGTTTAATTGCGTTTCTTCAGGAGGTAACGCAATTTCAAAATCCCCCAGCGTTTGCATAGTTAGCTGATTAATTGTAGACGTCAGAAAGCGCCCGGACTGAAATTTGAACAGGGTTGAGTTGAGAACATAGTACAAAAATCGAGCATGTTTCGACCGTAAAACTGTCATGAATGCGCCGAAGGCTTGGTTGCTTACTTCCTCGGTGAGCAGTGCGCATTTCCCGATAAGCGCGCGACTCCCGTTTCGCGAACAAATCAAGATGTCGTCGACTTTTGTTATGACCTTCTTTGGTATGTTGCAGCTCACATAAACACAGTCATCAAGAGATATTTTTCCTTCTTGGACGTTGGAAGAGCGCAGAACGAGAGTGCCGCCGTCGCTTACGACGTCATCTGGCGAATAAGTTAGCCCAAGGATCAACTCACCCAAAAACTTGACCCTAGTTTCTTTCCAGCTTTGCGGAATTGAGCCGAGCCACTTAACTTTCGAATCCCTCATCGGCACCGACGGATCAAGCCCCTTGGTGACGGAGTGGCTAATGAGCGCCGTGCGCTTTTCGGCCAGCTTGTCGAGCAGCGCTTTTTTCTTTGCGATCAGGGCATCGATTTGTGCGGTTTTGAAATCGAGGAAATGGGCGATGACCTTTTGTTCTTCCACCGGCGGAACGGGTATAGGCAGAACGGACTGATAGCCTTCGCTAAATGAAGGCACAGCTCCAGGATTGACGTGCTCGCCAAAATCAATTGTAGAGAGCCAATAAAACGCCCATTCTGGAATCACTTCTTCAGCTTCGGTGACATAGGCTGTCATGTTGTTGTCGATACAACATACTGCCGTTGTCATTCTTCGGCGGTTTAATAAAAGCGCTGCACCAATCTTGGCATAAACAATTGCACTCTTTGGAACAATGGTGGCTCGCAATACTCGCGCGGTTTCCTTACTGATAGTGTGCGGCGAGGCTAGTAACGTTTTGCCGTTCTCTGAAAGGCTCAAGTCTCCAACTTTGTAAAAGTAGAGCTCCTCACCTTGGACGTTCTGGTATTCGTGTGGAAAACCCGCACCGCCGAATAAGCGACCAACTTCTTTAAGGCGCCGCACATTCCAATTGTTGGGTAAGTCCCCAATCCAAGGATATTTGGTTGCTTGGTATTCAGGGTATTTCTCGAAACTGGTCATCACACCACCTCGCTCAGCATGGCCATGATGTCTTTTTCCAGCTGGCTGATTTCACCGGCAATCACTTCCAGCGGGCGCGGGGGCTGATAGACGTAAAAATGCCGGGTCAGCGGGATTTCGTAGCCCACCTTGGTCTTGCTGTGGTCGATCCAGGCATCCGGCACGTGCGGCAGGACTTCAGCCTTGAGGTAGTCCTCGCAGTGGTCTTTCACCAGTGCCAGCAGCTTGTCGTGGCCGGTTTCGTTGTCGTAGCCCAGCGGCAGCGGCAATTCAATGTCGTCCGGCAGGGCCACGATTTCGGTATCGCGCAGATCGGCATCGGGTTCCGGGTTGCCCTTGGCATCCAGACAGATGTCTGCCTCGGGGTCGCGCTCTGATAACGCCGCCAGGATGGCTTTCTTCACCGGCGCACCCACTTTGATGCCAGCCTCCTTCAGAGCGGCTTCGAGCACTGCCTCGAAAGCAGGGCGGTTGCGGTACAGCGTTTCACTGCCCATGCCTTGCAGTGCGACCTTGATGGCTGCCTGGGTTTCTTGGCCTGCTGCGATTTCCGCACGATAGGCCGCATCGTCTTTACGCTTCTTGCTGCTTGCCAAATTGACGAAAGCGCTCTGGTCATCCAGCTTGGCGATCCGCTCGCTGCTTACCTGAAAGTTCAAGCGCAACGGGCGCTCAACGGTGATCTTCAGGAAGCCGAATTCCCGGTTATCGAAGAGCTTGCTGCAAACCCGGCGCTCGGGCTTCCCGTCCACCAGTACTTCGCTTTCCGCATCGTGATCGTGCTCGGCGTACAGGCGCACCAGTTCCTTGATGTGGTCGTCCGAGAGCTCATTGCGCTTGTTGCCAAGGCTCTTGTCCATCTTCTTGAAGTGGCGGGTGCCGTCGATCAACTGCACCTGGCCTTGGCGATGAGTGGGCTTCTTGTTGGTGACAATCCAGACGTAGGTGTAGATGCCCGTGTTATAGAACATCTGGTCTGGCAGGGCGACGATGGCGTCCAGCATGTCGCGCTCAATGATCCAGCGGCGAATATTGGACTCTCCCGATCCGGCGTCCCCCGTGAACAGGGGCGAGCCATTAAACACGATGGCGATCTTGGAACCGTCACCACCGACGTTCTTGCCATCGACCAGCTTGGGCGGCTGGTGCATCTTGGAAATCATGTGCTGCAAAAAGAGCAGCGAGCCATCGTTGATGCGTGGCAAGCCTGCACCGAAACGGCCAGACAAGCCTTGGACTTCGTACTCTTCACGCACGAAATCTTCTTCCGGCTTCCACTCCACGCCAAAGGGTGGGTTGGCCAGCATGTAGTGGAATTTCTTGTCCGGGTGGCCGTCGTGCGGCACGAAGCCGTTGGTCTTGTTCTTGGCGTCCTTGATGCCCAGGGTGTCGCCATAGATCAGGTTGTTGATTGGCTCATCCTTGATCAGAAGGTCAGAGCAGCAGATGGCGTAGGACTCGGGGTTGTATTCCTGCCCAAACAACTCGATGTTTGCGTCCGGGTTGAGCCCGGTGCTGACGCCATCGCCGCAAATGAACTTCTCTGATTCAGACAGCATGCCGCCGGTACCTGCCGTGGGGTCGTACACGCTGCGATAGATACCTTTTTGGTATATGCCGTCCTCGCCGGTAAACAGCAATTGCACCATCAGGCGAATGACTTCTCGCGGGGTAAAGTGATCTCCGGCCTCTTCGTTGGCTTGCTCGTTGAACTTGCGCACCAGCTCTTCGAACAGGTAGCCCATCTGCAAATTGCTGATGGTCTTGGGCGAGAGGTTGATGTCTGTCGAGCAGAACTCCTTAATGATCAGGTACAGCCGATTCGCCTCGTCCAGCTTAGCGATCTCGGTTTCAAATTCGAACTTGTCGAAGATGTCACGGGCACGCGGTGAGAAGCCCTGGATGTAAGCGATCAAGTTGCCCGCGATGTTGGGCGCATCACCCAGCAACTTCTCAAACGTGAAGCCGCTAGTGTTGAACAGATCCTGCTTGCGGTCAGTGGCGGCGATACGGGACAACGCCTTTTCCAGCGCGGGGCCGGTGATGCCTTTTTCTTCCAGGCGCTTCTTTTCGTCCAGCACCTTCTGCTTGTTTTCGGCCAGCACCAGATCGAAGCGACGCAGAACAATCAGCGGCAGCATCACGCGGCGGTACTGCGGCGGACGGTAAGGGCCACGCAGCTTGTTGGCGATATTCCAAATGAAGCCGACCAGGTTTTGATGTTGTGCGTTTCGTATATTGTTATAGGCGTAGTTCTGAGCCATATCTAATCCTTGTGCGTCTCTGTGCGGTTTATGCATCAATGCCGATGCCATCTATGGTTTATACAAGAGCGAAGACGCGATACTGTGACGGTTTTCATGCAGCCTGTATGCAGACCGAGGATTTATCCATCGCGAACATTTTGCTATCGTGTTCCTTCGTATCTGGCGTCTCGCTATGGCATCCCACAGCCAGGTTTTCCAAACATTGGGTCAAGTACGCAACCCCGTCCCATTCAATGAAACGACAATGACTATCAGTTGCCGGTTCAAAACTCATGATCCAAGCCTCTGAGTTATTGGGTACTTCTGTCATGCGCAGTATGTGCTCCTCGTGTAGGCAGAATTGTACGTTCTCGGTCTACACTAGGAAGCGGAGTGTTGAGATACTCCCGCGTAAGCCCCCTCAGATGAGCGTTGTATAGCCAGGTCTGGAACTGCTCAAGCAGACGAACGTTCTCGTGAACAAGGCGTTCGTTCTCGGCCTGCAAGCGTTCATAGCGTTGAACGAGAGCTTCAGTCTCGGCCTCCGACAGCTTGCGCTTGCGCGTAGCCTGCGGCACCCCCGTCAGTCGCTCTTTACGAAGCTGGAAGGACATCTTGATTCGTGTGTGCTTATCGAGGGCTTGCCGCGTATAATGGACCCCCGTCCGCTTTGCGATCGCCTCGGCAAGTAAATCCCAGGTGAGTTTGCCAGACCACCCGTCCAATATGCCGACGATGAGTTCAATCGTCTTGTCATCGAGGTTCTTTGCCCGACTCTTAGGCATTGCTCCGTCCTCCTGATAGTGGGCGATGGCTCGCTGCCAAAAGATTCGGTAGTGACTGATCACCAAGTGCCGATCGATCCTCTAATGCTTGTTCAATGCTGCGCGAAACCCCAGGAACATCGGCAAGCTGAATCACAGAGCCAGCAGGAACTGAAGGGTTATCGAGAATCTCAACAAGCTGCGTTAGACGTGCGACTGTTTTCTGGTGGTGCTCCATCCAGCGATCAGCTCCATAGTAACCCTCTGAAGTAGCCGCTTCGGCGCGCGCGAGAAGCTCTTGTGCTTCCGCGAGTCGCCGTTTAATCATCGCTGCTTTGTGCTCGTCCCCCTTCACGCAGACATGCTCATTGCAGTTGATGCAATCTGCATGCTGTTCACAGGGCATCATGGTGTAGTCATGAACACAAAAGCCAAAATCCGTCGTATGCGCGGTTGGAATCTTGAGCCTGGCAAACTCATCCCGCGAAATTGGGATATTCTTCGGGAGGCTAGCCAAAGGGCCAAACATCTGTGATTCATTACCGATGGACTGACGGATCTTCGCTACCATCTGGTCAGCGCTCACATGGTCGTACGCCTCATTCTGACGAATATCGATGCGTCCCGACCACTTGGCGATGTCAAGCTGACTCATGCCCCCGGCCTGCGCCAGAGTATTCAGGTAGTGTCGAAACTGATGGGTCGTTACTCGGATCGGAATACCGTCTGGCTCCGAGAAGCCAAGTCTGTCAAACATGGATTCAATTCCATGCTGGCTCCTGCTACCAAGGCCCGTATTCACCTGATTGATGGTGACGGCGTCGACGATGCAACGATATGTAGCTTTCCTTGGGTGCAGCTCGTTACGCCGTACCACAATAAGCGCTTCCGAGTACTTGAGCCGGTTCTCTGCATTGAGCACGGGGAATCCAGTCGGCAAGCCCGCCGCAACGACCCTTTCAACATCGTTGAAGCGAACCATCAGGAGTCTGCCGCTTTTCAGCAGGACCACCGCATTCTGGGTACACCATTGGCGAGCTGCATTCCTGACGTCGGTATCTACAAAAAGCATCTCGCGAAGCTCATCCATCGTCAACAGCTCTTTGGTCCTGAAATGCTCCATTTCCGGCGGAAGGTAAAGCTTTTTAGGGTTCGATTCATACCATCTCGCAATGCGACGGGCTTCTTCCGTCAAGCGCCGGATCCTGGCAATGGCCTCAGCAACGACAGGAACCATCATTGGAATAATCCACTTCACCATTGGCTCCGCGCCTTTAGCTGGCCACCATCGGAGACCGTAAGCTTCCTTGCCTGCAGACGTCTCGTCATGCACTTCGCAGCTTTCCGCAAGAAGCAGCACCTCATTTATTCGATCGGGCGCTGAGCACAGGATGGCAGCGATGGATGAGTACAGCACATCCTTCGGCTGAGTCGCTACGTGAAATGCCTTTGGGAGTGCCTCCAGTGCCGCGAGGGACGGCATTTTCTCGGTTCGACGCTTATCAAACTCCTGGCCAACGCGGACGGTGTCGATCGGGCGCTTAATGAAGCTGCGCCACGAAAGCGGCACCACTGTCAGGTGGTGCTGTGACATAAACTCAGCGAGCACCTCAAGCTGAGCACCAACGCGATAGGCTGTGGTCCTACTGAGCCGTTCTGCGATGATCCTCGCTGCCCGGTTGAAGGTGTCGCCATTGACCTTGATGGGGTCCGAATAACCTCCTCCCCTCAGCGATGCATCCAGGGCACGTAAGGCAGCAACCCGGAAAGCAGGATTCTTCGTCGGGCGCATACCCTGCATATATCGGACGTACGCTTTAGCA
>JAJYPA010000117.1 GCA_021795795.1 Pseudomonadota bacterium
GCCCGGCTCCGACCCCACGGCCACCGAGAACAAACGTACATTATCGTCATCGGCAAACAGCTTACGAAACACTTTTCCAGGTTGGGGTAACGGCTCGAACGCCAGCACCCGTGCAGCAGGGCAAGCATGCCGCGTTGCAAGCGCAAACTGTCCCCGATTTGCACCAATATCCACAACCATTGCTGGTTGCAGGCGCTGAAGCATGGGCACATGTTCCAAGCCAGGGGCCACGCCCTGCCGTAATGCACGGGTCCAATGCGCATCTCTTGCGCTCAGCGTGCGCGCTGCTTTACTTAATTTTTTCAAGAACCCCATGCGTTACCTCGCAATAACCCGCTTGCGCTACACTGGCAAATTATAAAATCCAGGCACGTTATGCACCCGTAACCTATTATGAAACAATCATAGAAACATCAGGTTATTCGGTTCCGTCACCGCTATAATTTAGCATATCGGGTATTGTTCTGTCGAACCACCGACTCATATTCTCGCGAGAGCGCGTCCACAATAGTAGGCCAAGTATAGCGTGTTTGGGCCGCCTCTCGCCCCCCCCGCCCCATGACGCTCCTCCGATCCGAGTCACCCATCAGCGAAATCACCGCCTCCGCAACCTTATCGGCATCGCAACGCGTCACCAGACCTGCCCCCGACTGGGCCACGTCTGCATGGATATTGACCTGATCGGAAATTACCACCGGCAAACCACAGGCCATGGCCTCTACCACGGTCAGGCCAAAGTTCTCCGTATAAGACGGCAACACGAAAACATCTGCGTCCACATAAGCCTGGATCACGTCCGCCCCATCCAGATGTCCGACGAAATGCACAGCGTTCGTCAGGCCACGATCGGTCACCCAGGACCGCACCTGCTCGCCGTAATTGTCATTTTCCGGGCCAACGATGGCCAAATGAACACCTGGAAACTGCTGATGCACCTTCTCAAAAGCTGGAATAAGCAGGTCTAGGCCCTTTTTGTGATGTAGTCGTCCTAAAAACAAGACCAGTTGAGCATCCTCAATCCCCAAAGAATCGCGGAAAGTTCCTCGTGCTGGCAGATGTGCATACCGGCCCCAATCAATACCATTGGGCACCACAAAAGAAGGCGCGCGCAACCCCAGAAACGCCGCACGCAGCCGTTCATCCTCCGCCGTATAGTGTATCGCGCCTGCACTATGCAGATTGGGGAGATCGAACCAGCGTTCATACAGTCGCTTGAGTAGAACGTTGCGCGAGCTCTTCGTGTACAGATATGGGTCCAAGGCGCCGTGTGGGCATATTACATAAGGGACACCCTGCTTGCGTGCCTGATAGGCGGTATAGGTCGGTGGAAAGCGGTATAAGCCGTGGATATGGATAATGTCGAAGGTGGCGATATTATTTTTAATAAACCTTTTGAGATTTGTGGAAAATGTAAGGGCGCGGTACTGCACCGGAAAATAAAGCACTTCCACGCGATCATGGCAAATCATAGCTCGACCAGGAGACCGTAATAACCCACAGGGATAATCAAGATTGGTGGTGCAAACTGTCACATCAAGGCCTACATCAGCCTGCGCACACGCCAAGGCCATCGCCACCGATACGGGCCCTCCGTAGCGTGGCGAGAACGATTCAATGACGTGCAAAACCTTCATGTCGGCACCGAACGATGGTTACTACGGAAGATCGCACGATAAGCGTCTAAATAATCAGCGATCATAGTCTCTGTCGTATACCGTTTTGCATTTTCAAATCCACAGCCAATCAAGAAATCCCGACGGTCCCATGCCTCAGCAATGGCAGCCGCCGCACCCTGGATGTCCGACACATCCAAGTAAACTGCACACTGCCCAGCAACCTCGGTCATAGGCGCCCGATTGGTAGTGGCTACCAGACATCCGCAAGCCTGTGCCTCCACAATCGGCCAACCAAAGCGCTCTTGCAGTGATGGAAACAATTTCAGCGGTCTCTTAAAACCAGATCGACCGCATGCAACACATCATCTACCGTGATGCTTCGAATGCAAGCCTTCTGCCTATCCGGACAAGTCTCAAATCCACAGCCTTGGCATGGCATAGATCGGTATAGTACTTGATGTCCGGAGCCTTGGGGAAACCATTGACCTGGCCAATTACGCGAACTAAAGATCGCTACGCAGGTGCTACCAACCGCCGCCGCTAGGTGCATGGGTCCGCTGTCATGGCAAATAAGAACTTGGCACCGTTGCAGGACCGCGGCCGACTCACGAACACTCAACAATCCACACAAATTAAGGGAGCGCGTGCCCCACGCCGTACGCAATCGCTCACAACGGGCATGTTCATCAGCCGAGCCCAGAAGCACGAGTGCATAACCTGCATATTGGGTCGACAAGCGCTCTAACAGTGGCAGCCAGCGCATATCCTCCCAGTCATTGACATCCGCTTTGGTGCCTACACTTACCGCTATGATAGGTCGCTGTTCGAGCGTCCCCAGCGTCACACTGGCGCGTAACTGTTCACTGGTCTGCAGCGAAATATCGAAAGAAGCTGGATCGTCAACGTGCGCATTACCCAGCACCTTAAGACACCGAGCTAGCCGCGCACCTTCAAATTCGTGGCGACCATCCTGACGGATTATGTTATGACGCTGGTCGGCATGATAGGGCACTCCGATAAAGTGCCGAATTCCACAGGCGCGGAAGAAAAGAATATCGCGCAGCACCCGTGATAACCCGCGATTCCCCGCTAGGTAAACTAGAGTATCTATCTTCAGCGCACGTATGTGGTGGATCAAAGTCCACATACCAGAAACGGTGCGCAGCTTAAGCGGATATTGAAGGTAGTCGTGCACCAAGCCCGTAGACACCAAAATATCTGCCATTGGCGCAGCCTTAGCACTCACACTGAAATTGGTTAACATCCAGCGCTGGTGATTGGGAAACGCATGTGCCACCAACTTTAGCGCGGGCATGGCTACCAATGTGTCGCCTAACGAACCAAGGCGATAGATGAGAACCCTTGCGTTTCGCGAACAGTCTTGTTTGACGATTTCTCGATGTTTCATTTGGAAGCCTCAGATCTAGAAGCCTGATAACATGAGTTTAAACACATAGGATTAGCGTAAGTTCCTAAATGATTCTTAAAAAATACTCGGAACGATAAGGTGGCACAAGCAGGAGTTTATATACGTACTCCAGCCATTTAGCCAGCCCCCTTCGCCGCATCTCAAGTGGCCAAAGAGTGGCATTGATCTTATCAAACACACATCCACACCGGCGCTTTACAGCCCTTGAGCAAGCAATTCGGTATAACGATGCATACGTAGCTGGTAGATGAGGGGATAATTGCCCACTATCAAAACCTTCATTCAGGTAACCTCTGATGCTCACATAACGCACCGATAAAATCCGTAACTTTTGTTCTATAGTGTTCCCAAGTGAACATTTTGGCGCGCTCCCGGGCGTTTTGTCCCATGCGCAGACGTTCTTCTGAATGCGCACGCAGGTATTCCAACTTTTCTACAATAGCATCCACGTCGCGGATCGGCACGATGAAGCCGTCCACGCCGTCGCGCACCAGATCACCCGGACCGTTGGGGGTGGTGATGACGGGTAGACCAGACGCCATGGCCTCCAAAACGACAAGACCCATGCCTTCCAGCAGACTAGGGAACACAAAAACGTCAGCACTCCGGTAAATCTTAGGAAGATCCGCCTGAGGCACATGGGGGATATGCTTGAAATCTTCGCAGAATGGGGAAAATGGACTCGAATCATCAGGATAATTACCAACAAGCACAAGTTCCGTGTTTGGACCCTTGAAACGCTGATAGGCACGCAGCAGGTAGGAAATACCCTTCCGCTGCACAATACTCCCAACAAACAATACTCTGAAGGTTTCACCTTGTTTCATTTCTCGCTGCCCTGGTGAAAATCGCTCAAGATCAGAACCATAAGGAATGATGACCATTTTCTCTGCAGGGAATCCCTCTTCTATAAACGTCATAGCCGCAAATGTTGAACCGACGAGAATTCTATCCGCGAATTCACATTCCATATTTAGTTCTGGCTCTTGCCATGCAGGTGCTTTGCTCCAATCCGGCAATGTAGTAGCAAAAGAAGGTTCCAGCTCGCGCTCCTCCGCCACGAAGCGCTGTATAAAGCGATGGTGACCGATGGGATAGTTGAGGACTTTTACACCCGAGGCCCGCGCAAACGCATGGTGACTCACCTGATAACTGCCCACGACCACTCTGGCATTTTGGGCGTAGCGGCCGCCCACATCTGCAAGACGTTGCTGAATCCTCCAGTGCAGTTTCTCCACCAACGCCTTAGTGCGCGCCCCCCCAAAATGCATCGCTCCGGCGCGGAGAATATCCTGCCATACGGCTGCTTCGCAGATGTCGCCTCTGGCCAACCCAGGGGGCATTACCCGGCGACCAAAAGTCTTGGTATAAAGGCGTCCAAAGCCAGGCAAGCGTTCTACGACCGACTCCCATGCACGATGCTGATTCGCATATGGCCGGATGTAATGCTGGAGCAACCCTTGCTGAGCCAACGCCGCGGCCAGATGATTCATTTCGGGCGCAGTGTAGTTAATAACGAGGACGCTGGATTTCCCAGTCGGAGGTATACTCATCGCTCCGACCTTGCAAAGGTAACCATACCGTCACGGTTCGTAGTGGCGAATTTCGACGCCGCCAAGGTGACTCCCAGGAAAATCCAAGTGTATCCATTCACCGTACCTTGTACAGTAATCTGCCCCATGAAAATTAAGTATCCGGCAAAGCTGAAGAGCATGAGCGCCAGCGGATCACGTTTTATTTTAGTAGATTTCCATACCTTTACTAATAGCGACACAAAAATAAATAACCTTAAGACGATGTAACCCATACCAAGTATCAACCCCAAGTCCACAATATTTGCCGAAAAATTACTTTCTCGTGCCCATATTCCATAGCCTGTCCACTTAAATGCTGCTGCAGGCATATGAACCCACGATAGACGCGCGGCGGCGTTAGTTGCAATACCTATAATGTATCCTGTTACGGGAGTATTTAGGTAGTATACAAATCCGTATAACCCGTAGAGCTCGCGGCCAAATGGACCCAACGCAAAATTACTGCTTTGCGCTGCCTGATCCCAGCGGACAATAAAAGTCTGATAAGAGGATGGCAACACTATAGGCCATAATACTACAGCCAACGATATTACTATAAGCGGGAATAATCCCGCACGCATCACAAGGTACTTTCGTCGCGTTATAATTCCAGCGATAGCGGTAGTTAACACCACCAGACCGCACATTGCGAAAGCACCTCTATTTCCGCTGAATGCTAACATTGAAATCAATGAGATGGTTGCCAATGTAAGCGTGATTCTGTGACTTATTGAGTTTTTACTAGAAACTATCCAGCCGTAAATAACCGATATAGTAAGCGTTGTCAGAAACAACCCTAAACCTAACGAGCTAGTAAATAATCCAGCTGGTCGAATATGTCCAAGAGCCGATGCCAACTGATGGAATTGATTCGCCTGGTTTGTAGCATCCCCCGAATTGATAACAGAGTTCGGCGAAGATATAAATTGAAATGCCACCAATGGCGCGGAAAAAATACCTATCCAAAGCGTTTGGCGTAACAACCGTCGGACATCATCCTGATCGAACTCATTGGCAATAATAAATGCGAGCGGAATATAAAAAAAATAATTTAACCAACCATATCCCGCAATAATAATATAACGCAATGCATAGTTCCCTATAATCATCTGTACAGGGATGAGCAACAAGGCACTCCAGGCCAAGTAGTAGGCGTAATTAAGTAGAATCGCTTCTCTTGGCCACCTGTTTTTTATTAAGCTAATTCCATACAGCCAAAGCGTGAATGGTACAGCAATAAAGAATAGAGGTTTTTGTAGTTGCGGTATTCCCCACTTGCGCAATGCACCGGTGAAGATCAACAGCCAATACAGCATGAAGATGATCCGCACCATCCAGACCCGCGCCGCTTCTCGGCTTTGCGCTGCGCGGCTTGCTTCCGTTTCCTTGACAATCTGCTGCGATAGCACGGCCATACTAACTTCTCCTATTAAAAACCTGAATGGACTCAGATAGTATGGTCAGATACCGTTGTGCCACACGAGATGGCCGATGCGGGTTGAGATGCTCTGGCACCGCCGCTAGGCAATCCGCAACAATCTTCTGATCGGTTAACACCTTTTCCAAACACTGGGCCAAGGCAGGAGCATTGCCGTTCGGAAAGGTAAGGCCGGCAGATCCAATGGCTTCCTTCAAGCCGCCGCCTTCTGAACCAACTACCATACACCCGCAAGCCAATCCTTCCAGAGCGACGACGCCGAACGGTTCATTCCACAATGAGGGGATCACTAATACGCGCGTTGCATTGAGCAATACAGCTAGTTCTTCGCCTCGTTTTGGACCAACAAAGCGCACCTGCTTTGAAAGCCGCTGGTCCAGTACCAATTGTTGCCAAGCTTTTTCCTCTGGACCTTGTCCAATGACAGCCAGATTGGGTCGTATGCCACGATGTTCCAGATAGCGCAGCGCACGCACCAACACTGGCAACCCCTTGTCGGAGACAAAGCGCCCGACAAACGCCAAATCTACTTCGCGCGCAACTCCAGAAATTGGTCGAAAAACTTTGTCGTCATAAGGATTCGGAATGACGGTAGATGAAGTTTTATAGTCTGCGGCGACAGCCTGACTAACGGCTATGCCGGTGGCGCCACGCAGAACCATTTGCTTGATCGCCCCCTTAGCGCCAAACGCGTTAAAGCCTCGCGGCAACCAGCCATGATGGGATACCACCCAAGGCCGGCGTAGCACGATTAAGGGCCAAGCTGTTTGCAAGCTGATGTTGTGATGATATACCACATCGGCCCAAGCAGTAAGTCGAAGCAATGATCTGGCACCAGGTTTGCGTACCACCCTGAATGGGAAATCTCCCGCATTCTCCTCATCCGTTGGCGTCTGCGTAACTACTATAACTTTATGCCCGGCCTCTGCAAACTCGTAGGCCAACAGCAGACCGACGGACTCCAAGCCTCCCAGGCTTGGATAAAAAGCATGAGACGACATTAATATTTTCACGCAGCTATCATCCTTATGATGTTTTAGGAGCACAACCAACAGCTAGAATCAACCAAAATAGATCACAATTACTCATGTCGCTCACGCCGCCACTCCTTAAACCCAGCTCCGCCACTTCGTAAGGAAAACTTTAAAGCATTTATTCTCGCCAGCAGCAAGCGTGGATCTCGCAATCTCTTCATATTTAGCAAAGATAGGAAAACAACCATCATACGGATTAAATAACCAACAAATCCGCCCCGAATTTTAGCACAGTAAATACTATTGATACTAAATATGAGCTCTCTAAATTCTGAATCTGTATCGGTCGCCGGATTTTCAACAATTATTTCGTTCGTTATTATGGATCTATAGCCAGCATCGTGAATACGCAGGAAAATCTCGCTCTCACAGCCATAAATAAAAAAGTTTTCATCGTAACGTACACTTTTAATTCTTTCAGAATCTACAAAGCAAAGTGTTGCATGACCAATTATTACCTCTTGCCGACAAGCCTCTTTCTGACGAAAACACCGAAACCCCTGCGGCACAGAATACGCGCACCTTTGCGGCTCGGGATAATCCGGGGATACTACAACGACACCTTCATTAGAGAACTCTTTCTCAATAACCTTTGGGTCAAACCGAACAAAAATGGAATCATGCGCTGATATTGCAAGAATTTTTCCATACTTGCGTATGTTAGAATCCAAAAACTTATTTATTGCAGCACCCCAACCTATGTTTTCGTCCTCATACACAACTTCTATTTTCTCCATATTTGATATTAATTGTAAACGCTTCCTGGAATCGTGGTCGCTTCCATTGTCAAGAACCACAATATCAGCTGCGCGAACGCCGAAATCTATAAAGTTCTTTAGTGTGTTCTTTAAGGCTGCTGTATTATTATAGTGTATTATTAAATAAACAATATTCATAGCCATGTTCCTGCAGTTGTAAATACATTGGACTAACAGATATACTGCATTCAAATGATTAGAATGGCATCATGAGCTTCTAACTCCACACAGTTATAGTCGCCACGGCGACCGACATTTAATTTAACCAGTTCACGCTTTAAAACCTTCAAAAGTGATAAAGTCAGAAAAATTTGAAATTCCCGAATACATCTTCTCCTCCCGCAGTGCCTGTCTTTTGATTGGCTCAGGAAGATTTTGCCATTGAGCCAAATCAGGATCGCGATTCAAGGTGGCGGCATAGCTTGAACTGTAGATAAACCGACTAATTTTTGGAGTCGGCAGTTGTTTAGCGTTTTTAAAGCCACATTTCAGAAGGAGTCGCTTCAGACTGTTGACATCAAACATTACCAAATGGCGGGGGGGTTCTAGAAGGCGGCAATTCTCTTTCCAAACCAGATTGCTCGCGCCCTCAATATTGGGCACGCTAATCCATATTCGCCCACTCGATCGAAGGATTCGTAATGCCTCACTCAGCGCGCCCATCGGGTCGTGCAGATGTTCGAGCACATGGTTTAATGTAATTTGATCAAAGCTCTCTGACTCCAAACCGGTATCGGGGAAAGATCCCTGATGTACGGTCAACCCATGAGCACGAGCCTGGGCGCAGGCTTTTGGATCGATTTCCAGCCCCTCGGCCTGGTAACCAAGTTTTTGTGCCGTCCAAACGAAATAACCACTCCCGCAACCCGCATCAAGCAGGCGGTTATGTCCAGGCTTTGGTGCTGGCAAATGACGAATATGATTTCCAATCCATCGCCGCGTTGCAGGGATGCCTTGCATAAGCCACCGTCCAACCAGTATACGGGGACGAAAGTTACTACCATAACGGGCGTTAAGGTGATCATTGCCCAGGCCATGCAATATCCATCTAATCGGCGATGTTCCGCCAGGTAGAGGGCCGCCGTTTCCAAGCTGCCATCCACCGTGTGTGTAGTAGTTGGCATAAGCTTGACCAATACTTTTTACAGTAGGACGCGGATCGAGATACCCGACTCCACAATTCTCGCACCGCCACATTTTCCATGTACCAGGTGCGGAGAAGAAAATTTTATCGCGCAGATTATCGTAGAGCAAAGACCTCTCGGTGGCGCCGCAAACAGGGCATCGGCGCAAGTCTTCCAGATCTTCAGTCGGCCAATCTCCGGGAAGTGGAGCTCTGTGGGTGTTTTCATTCTTGTCCTTCACGGTTGCACCTAAAATTGAGTAAGATAGAATCGGCGCAAGTTCTGCTTGGTGTGCTGTAGCAAATGCCGCAACTCTGGTGCAATCCAAAGTGCCCATAGCAGGCTGATCCCAGCCAGAATCACTGCCAAAATGCTATGCAACGAAATCACATGGTGGGGTGCACTTATAGCTGCACCGGCCATCATTGTCAGGGCCGGTAATGCGTAGCGCAGCCTTAGAGGAATCCGGGCAAAATAAAAGAGCAGTAGAGCATCCGCAGCTACTCGCAAACTCCATGCCAGCGCAGCACCAGCCAATCCCAGCCAGTAAATACCTGCCCAGAGTATTAGCAGAAAGAATGGTGTTTCGATGAGATGCAATTTAGCGGTAATATCTGGTCGGCCTTCTCCTTGAAGTAAACTATAGGGAATATTAGCCAATCCATTGATCCAAACGCCAGCCAATAGAATCATCCCCACTGCCGACGCTTGCTGTGCAAATCCTGCGCTGATCCAGTAAGTCAGAAACAAAGGTTGCAAGGCAATACCAACAACAGCCATAGGTGTCGTGATGGAGACAAGCAGAAGCATACCTCGCTCCGCTATATATTTACATTCTCCGCTTTCGGAATGAGCAAACCGAGGAAATAAACTAGCAGACAGCGCAACGGGAAGTATGGATAGCCGATTGGCCAGGCTAAAGGGCACAACATAGTATGTAACCGCCTGCACGCTCAGCAGTGCGCCGATCAGCATGCGGTCGAAGGTGACGAGTACCGGCCCGACTATATTGGTGAGAGAAATCCAGCCCCCATAGGTGAACAGGGTACGAGCGCGCGCACGGTTGAACAATGCAGAGGGCACGATGGGCAGAAAATGCCAGACACCGACAAACTGGAGCAACAGGCCGGAGGCGCGGGCAATAACCACCGCTGGAATCAGCCAAGTGAGTTCGGGACTAATGAAAAGTGCGACAAGAAGCGGGCTAATCTGAGTCACGGCGGTGTTGAACACCCCTATGAGGTTCATGTAGCCAAAGCGCTCTCGCGCCTCCAAAGCTCCCATCAGCACGCCACCTAGGGTGGAAAGCGGTAGTGCTGCGGCAATCCACGGCAAACTGGCGAGCACACTGCGGCGCATGGTTTCAGTCATATGAAAAAAATGAGTAAACACCGGTTGTGCGGCCGCGTAGAGTACTACCGCACCTATCAGACCAAAACCTAAATTCATCCAGAGCGCGGTCCAGAAGGTCGTGCTGCGCATTTCAGCGGCTTCGTTGTGCTGACGGGCCAAGTGATAGGCGCTCGCGCGCGAGAGCCCCATTTCAAAAACACCGAAGTAGCCCGTAAACAACCAGATGATGGCCAGCACCCCATACCGGGCCTCACCGATGGCGTGGAGATACAGCGGCACCGTGACTAGGGACACCCCTAAAGGCGCGATCTGTCCCAACAAGTTGTACAGGGTATTCCGACGGATACTCATCGGTGTTCCCCAACACCAAACAGAGCCGTTGCGGCCGGAGATTGATTGCCCACCTGGGCGAGACACGCGCCCGTGATCAAACCCACATAGCCGGTGCCGATGACCGTGATTTTCATGCGGTCAATTCCTCCAGTATCCGGTTGATGCGGTGCCCGCTTTTCGCCAACACGGTCAAACCGGTCGCCACGTAGCGTTCCAGTTGCGCCACACGATGCAGATCCGTTCCCCAAAGGGTGGGCAGTTCCTGATCCAGCAACGCGCGGGCGAAGGCCTGGGGATGCGGGCCGTATTGCCCCACCAGGCTACCGATGTCGCATTGCAGCCAGGCACCCGTACGTTCCAGCCGCGACAGCCAGAGTGACTGCTCCAGTTGCACATAACGGTATCGCTCTATATGCGCCAGCACGGGCTGGTAGCCGGCACGGCGCAGTTGCAGGAGCACATCCATCCCCACCGGGCTGGGCATCAGCGTGGGAAACTCCACCAACACGATTTTTTGCCTTCCCAGTTCCAGATAAAGAATGTCGTCCCGCTCGATGGCGGTGAGCAGCGATTCATCTGCAAAATACTCCGCGGCGAGATGCAGGCTAAAATCCCCTTCGATCTCCTGGCGCAAGGCACGGAAGGCGTCACGGAGCTGATCGGGGGTATTGTCATAAACTCCCGGATAGATATGCGGCGTGAGCACCGCTCCCTGGTAACCTAGGGCCAGCATGCCCGTGGTGGCAGCGCGCGTCTCTTCCAGGCTGCGCAGACCATCGTCCACCGCGGGGAGCAAGTGGCAGTGGAAATCCCAGACGGGTGCGAGCCGTTCGCCATAGGGTGCCTCTGGCGCAAGATTCTGGGGACGAAACCGGCGCAGCAGGTCCATCATTTTTTACGCCTTAGTCGGAGGTATCGCCGCCATCCCTTGGGCGGGGTGTGCGCCTTGTCGCTGGCACCATAGCCGTAGCCGTAGCCGTAGCCATAACCGTAGCTGCCCTGCACCCGGATGCCGTTGACGATCAGGCCCGCGGGGCGATTCAGTCCCAGAATGCCCTGCAGATGTTCCTGGTAGGCCCGGCGCGGAGTATGGTTGACCTTGGCGATGGTCAGCAGACGATCGGCAAGGGGCCCTATGGTCAGGATGTCGCCCACCATGGGGAAGGGCGGTGTGTCAACAAAGATGTAGTCATAGCCCGAGCGTAACTCCGCCAGTATTTGCTCCAGGCGACCGGAGCCGAGATGTTCGCTGGGGTTGGGCGGCGTGTTGCCGGCGGTGATGAGATCGATGCCGACATCCGCGACATGGTGCAAGGCTGCCTGCCAGGTGGAACGGCCGGCGAGGATACCCGCCAAGCCCGGCTCCTGGGTGACGTGGAAGGCCAGATGGGCGTGGGGATTGCGCAGGTCGGCATCGATCAGGAGGACTTTTTTGCCGTCCTGGGCGAGTGCCGATGCGAGCTGGAAGGCCAGGGTGCTCTTGCCATCCCCGGCTATGGCCGAGGTCATGGCCACGACCTGCCCGCGAGCCTCGCCAACGGCCAGATAAAAATTACCGCGGAGCAGGCGCAGGGCCTCACCATAGCCGGATCGCGGCTCGGGCATCGAGAAAATCGTTTCTTTGCCGCGCGATACCGCATGCGCGGCAGGGAGTAGCCCATAGACCGGCAGAAAAGGATAACGTCGTCGCAATTCCTCATCGCTGCGAAAGCCCGGATGGAGAAGATAGCGCCCAAAAACGACGCTCAGGCCCAGAAGCACCCCTAAAAAGCCATACAACACGACTTCTCTCCCGGCCTTGGGCGCGACCGGCAGGTTGGCGATCAGCGCCGTGTCCAGTATCCGGTTTGTGGTGAGGGTACTGGCCTTGCTGATGGCGGCCTCTTCCTGTTTTTCCAGGAGGAACATATAGAGCTTGCCCAGCACCTCGCTGGAGCGGGTCAGCGAAATGACCTCCAGCTCGGAATGGGGATATTTGCCCATATCGGACTGATGTTGCGCGATGATGGCATCGATGGACTGGAGTTGCTGGGTGGCCATTTTTTCCTGGTTCTGCACCAGAGCGCTGATGGCGGAGCGGATGGAGGCGATATCGGCCTGAGCCTGCACCACTTGCGGGGCTGCGGCGGTATAGCGCTTTTGCAGGGCGATGAGCTTGCTCTGCGCCTCGGCCAAGCGGGTGGCGAGGCTGTTCATGACGGGGTCTTTGCTGCTGAACAGATAGGGGTTCAGGGTGCCGTCCGGCTGGGCCAGCGTCTTTTGGATTTGCTGCAGGCCATAAAGGGTGATCTTGGCCTGGGAGCGCTGGGTTTCGTAGTCGGCCAACTGGCCGATCATCTCCTTGGCGCCAGCGGACACCGCAATCACGCCGCTCTTACTTTGGTAGCTGGCCAGGCGGGCATCGGCATTACTCAGGGCAGTACGGATCTTGTCCAATTGCCGGCTCAGGTAATCATAGGTGGCCGCCGCCTGATCCGTGCTCCAGGATCGGGTTTGGTTCAGGTAGGTCTGCATGAGCGCGTTGGTTAAGCGCCGGGCGACAAAGGGGTCTGTGCTGTTGGCGGCGATGGTGACCAGATAACTGGTCCTAGCGTCAGGGTTCCCTGGTCCGGTGCCCTGTATCACAGAGATAGCGCCGGAGTTGGCCAACGCCTTGTAGACCCCTAACGCATTGCTGATCTGGATATGGTACAGGGTATTGGCTGCGGGGACGTAGTGCGGCTGCACCGCCCTCAGCATCAGCCGCAACTCCGGTCCGACGGCAGGCTGATCGATCTTGCCGGTGAGCAAGGCTTGGCCGTGATGGAGAATCTGATACTGCCCCCCCTGACCAAAATGAATGGTAAGGGTCTTGCCGTCCAGGGCGGGGTCGGTCACGTGGGCATACAGTGCTCGCAACGCTTGGGGTCCGGGAGCGTAGAGGGAAAGACGCTGGCCGCCCAGCTTCCAGCCGGCAAAGGTTAGGGCCGAAGGGCGGTGCCCGGTCTGCCACACCTGCGCATTGATCCCGGAGGCGAGCACCGCGCGCTCGATCATATCCCTGCTGTGGATGATCTCCACCTGAGTTTCCATGCTGGACACCTGGGATAACAAGCCCGAGAGCAGGGAGACGCCGCCCATCGATCCAGAACCAGAAAACTCGTTTTTTTCGGCTTGCGCAAGATAGAGCGTGCCGCTGGCGTTGAATACGGGTTTGGTGAAGAGCACGACGACCACCGCCAGGAAGGCGAAGGAGCCCCCCAGGGCCACGGGCCATTTCCAGCCTTCCCGGATCGCCTGGAGGATGGGCCCGAGGTTGATCTCGTCGCCATCCCCAGCGTCGTGGGCGCCCATCAACCCCATGGGGCCGCCCGAATGAACCGCCTGGGTTGGCGTGGTCTGTGGCGTATGGTTGTCGGTCACAAGCTTTCCTATTGGCTCAAGAACTTGATGGATACAAAGGGGTTGAGCAACTGGTTGATGGCCTGCAGGGACGGCAACAGGAGCAGTATGGCCTGATTCCAACTGCTGACCGTCGTTTGCGGTACGTAGACGATATCCCCCGATTTGAGGTAGAAGGGGGCCGCCTTGCCTTCCAGAATGCGTCGGGCGTCCACCACGTAAAACTGTCCGGTGGCGCCTTCGGACCGAATGATGCGAATTTCGCTGAGCCGCGCGGTAGTGAGGTTGGTGGTGTTCATGCCCGCATCCGATAGGGCCTGCAACAGGCTCAGGCGTCCGTTCACAAAGGGCACAGGGCCGGCCTTGTTGACGGCACCGAAGACATAAGCGCGCATGGTGGTTATGCTGGGAATGAGCACGGTATCCCCGGTTTTGAGGGGAATGTTTTGCTGGAGGTCGCCCGCCAGGATCAGCTTATGGAAGTTGACCGGCAGCTTCCGGCCGTCCTGCACCACATAGGCACCGCGCAGATCGGCATCAGTCAGGTTCACCGACCCGCCCAGGGCCATGGCCTCCAGCACATTCAACGGCCGGTCGGAATAGACCAGACCGGGTTTGATGAATTCGCCCAGTAGATAGTAGCGAATGCTGTGGGCCACCTGCAGTTGCACGGTGACCTTGGGATCGATGACGTATTGGGCGTACAGCTGGGTGAGATGCGCCTGCAACTGGGTCGTGGTCATACCGGCCACGTGCACCACCCCCAGAAGGGGCAACTGGATATTGCCGTCATTGGTGACGATCGCCCCCGCCAATCCCGTTGAGGAAGTCATGGAGCCCGGAATGGACAGATCCGGATGCAGATAGACCGACACCGACACCACATCCCCCGCCCCCAGATGATAGGTGATGCTCTGGTGCAGGAGACGTTCCATGGTCGCATGGGAGAGGTGGTCTTCATGCTGGGAAAGCACAGCAGAGGGGAGCGTTTGCGGTTGCTGCACCTGCCGGGAATACACATGATCCGGGCCATCGGTCATGATGGCGCACCCTGATAACGCTATACTCATCAAGCCCAGCGCCACTGCCTTGCGGTAAAGCCCCCCGCCCTGGAAGGCCTGCCATAAGGCCGACTTGATCCTGTTCTTATCGAATGACTTCACAAGATCTCCCTATTTAAAACTTTCCATGAAATCCCACACCATCGCCAAAAATCATGAAGCCATAGTCACTGTTAGGAAACAGTCTGTTGGTCAGATCGGCCGTGAGCCAGCCGAGAAAGCCACCCGCGACCACATCCGACGCCCAATGGCCATCCACCGCCACAATACGACTGACCCCGACGAGCATGGGGAGGGCATAAAGCCAGGGGAGATGGTAGTTCTGAGCGTAGGGGGTGATGACCGCAAATGCGATGGCGGTGTGACCCGATGGAAAAGAAGCTGTATTGCCGGATGGCCGATTGGTGATGAACGATGTATCAAAAAGTGTGTAGCGTGAGCCAAAGGGATGATAATTCGTAGAACTGCTATTTGGACCGCTTGGACGAGCCCGGCCAGTGGCATATTTCAGGGCGAAGACTTCGACCGTGGTGGCGACAGCAGCGGTCAGGGCCACGCTGGAGGTGTGCGCCAGCTTGGCACTGGCCCAAGGGCTCTGGAACCAGGTGGTTCCGGCAAAGATGAGGGAACTGTCGGTGAGGATATCCGCAATATTGAGCGCTACATGGTTTCGGAAGCCGTAGCTGACATGGTTCTCCACATAATTGTTGACGCCATGGTCAAAAAGCATGGTGGTGCCAGTGGCCGCGACCCCAATGCCGAGAACGCCCAGGGGAGTATCGTACCAGGGCGCGCTGACGGCATGATACGGCACTAGGCCGGGATTGAGTGGTTGTTCCTGAGATTGCAGCGGCTCGTTCCACCATGCGGGCATCTGGGCCTGCCCGTTCTGCGCCCCTATGGAGTGGCTCTCGGTGATGGCCGACCGGGCACCGAGGGGCTGCGATGAAGTTACGGCCGAGTCGCCGGAGGGCTGGCTCGGCTGAGTGGCCGTCACCTTCTCCAGTGTGCCCGGCGCCAAGCCTGCAGCAACCAGCTTGGAAGAGGCAGGCTGTGCATAATAGGGATAACTCGCCAGCCAGGAAAGGCCATCCGCAAATGCTGAACCCTGCCCGATCAACAAGGCAAAAAGTATACTAGTTGTCCATGCGGCTCGCATCGCTTCTCCATGCCTGTGGTTATTCCGGCTTATTTTTGTCGTGACATTAGCACAAAGCATGGACAATATGCCAATTCTTATGAGTCCCACATCGGGCGCGGATTTTAGGCATCATCCCCTGCGGGTCCTGCACGACGCTCAAATGCCTCTCGCGCCGAAACAACCTGGCTGCGCACCCCATGGATGGACGCTCGACTTTAAGCGTCCTCATACCCAGTTCTCTATCTTCAGATTGGCCACACGCGAAAACTCTTTGCTATTATTGGTAACCAGAATAGCGCCGAGCGCCAGAGCGTGTGCCGCAATCATCATATCCAATGCCCCAATGGGCTGCCCCTGCCGCTCAAGATCTGACCGTATCTGAGCATATTGCCACACAACGGATTCATCGAACGGCAAAACCTCCAAAGGAGCCATGAACATCTGGAGCGCACGGTGATTGCGCTCGGATTGGCTTTTGGCTACCCCAAAGGCCAATTCGCAGGCTGTAACCGTGGATATGGCGACTGTACCTGGAGGGTGCTCGCGAAATTTCGCGAGCATCTGTGGTGGACGGACGTTGATGATGTAGATACAGATATTGGTGTCGAGCAAGTGCATTTAGGAACCCGCAATCGGTGTTCTGTCCTGATTAGAGGGTTGTTCACGATTCATAACGAAGCCAGGTTCAAACTCTGTGAAACTGGCTTCGAGCATATCCCAGGAGCGGTCGAAGGGCAAAAGCAATACCCCAGCGCCGAAGTGACGGACGATGACCTCCTTCCCGGCGAATCGATAGGGTTTCGGCAGGCGCACTGCCTGGCTGCGGCCAGATTGAAATATGCGGGCGGTGTCCATCCTAAAGCCTCCTGTCGACGATAGGTATCAATGGTAGATGCCAAACAGCAAGAAATCAATATTGGCGCGGGGACGGAAGCTCACTTCTCAGCCATACTTCTTCCGGTGCCGGTCACCTTATCCAGTTGACATCCTCCTCGCCATGAAGGACGAGGATTCCTTCCTGCCAGCAGCGGCCCTACTTCAGCCGCTTTGATTGACCCATTCCCTTTGGTCTGGGCCAACTTCACGGCTTATGCCGCGAAACAGGCTACCCCGGCGTGCCCCGCCGTTATTCCTCTTGCGAGGATGTTCCGTGCCGCATTCACATCGGCATGGGCTTCATGCCCACAGTGCAGGCAATGGAATACTGCCTGTACTTTACGGTTTCCGGCATCCACCACACCGCAAACCGGACAGATTTGCGAGGTGTAGGCCGGGTCCACCAGGAGCAGCATGCCGCCGGCCCACTGGAGCTTGTAGCCCAGCATCTGTTTGAGCATGCCCCAGCCCTGATCGAGAATGGATTTGTTCAGTCCTGATTTCTGCCGGACGTTGCGCCCGGGTTGATCGACGGTGCCCTTTGCGGACGCCGTCATGTTCTGCACTTTCAGATCTTCCAGTATCACCACCGCGTGGTTTTTGCTGATGATCGTACTGATCTGATGCAGAACGGTCCTCCGTAATTCCGCGATGCGCTGATGCAGTCGCGTGATTTTGGCCTTCTGTTTTTTCCAGTTGGCCGAAAACTTCACTTTATGCGCCAGTTTCTTTTGTTCTTTGGCGAGTCGCTTTTGCAGGTCGCGATAGGCCGTCACTGGCAGGAACATGGTGCCATCGGACAACGTGAGCAG
>JAJYPA010000615.1 GCA_021795795.1 Pseudomonadota bacterium
CCTGGTCACTCCCCATGTGCGGCTCTTCGCCGCTTTCGATCACAGTCATGCCCTGCTTGGGGTCGAAAGCAATCCGACGAATAGCATCCGTAAATTGGCCGAGGGGGAACTCATCGTGCGCCGTCATCCCTTTTATGGGCGTGTCCAGGCCGTTTTCCTGGAAGGCTGGATCAGCCGCATCGTGGCATTGCCTGATGGCTATATCCGGGAGTGCTGCCGGATGGGTAAACCCTTCCGTGCCGTGTCCGAAGAGTTGCAGCAATTCCTTGCTGACGCAATGATTAAGCGGAAAGCAGCGCTCCCGGCCATCGTGCAGGGGCATGCCAGTTTCATCAGGAGCCGTCCATGATCGTGGAATACCGCCTCTTGCAGTATCGAGAGCATCCAGAGCGCCAGGAGGGCCGCAACTTCGCGCTACTGGCGAGGGCTGGTGGCCAGACTCATGTGCGCGCTATCGGTATGAAGCGGAATGGTTTCATTGATTTGAATTATTATCGGGCGATCGCGCCTCGCCAGATTCAGGAGCACTGGGTGTTCGGGGAGTGGCTACAGTGGTTACAAGACCTCGCCACCTGGGACGGCGCCTGGAACTCCGATAGCCCGCTCGTTGATACATTGTTTGCCAGCATTGCTGCACAGGAACGACAAATTGTGGTAACCGCACCGCGCACCGAGGAATGGCCAGGATCCCACGATGTGGAGGTCATGCTGGATAGCCTCGAAGATCGCCTGATCGGCACGATGACCAAGCCGCCAGAGAAACCCTTCTCTGAATGGATTGAGGATGCCTTACTCACGTCGGAACTGGTGTATCGCAAGGGCTTCTTCCGAGAGGTTGAGGTGTCCTTTGATTTGCCAGGCGCCAAGCCGTTTATCACTACCTTTCCGTATGCCATCACGGAAGAACCGCGTATAGGATTCAAAACCATCGCGTTTCATGGAGCGAAGAAAGACATCCAGCAAAAGGTCAATGATGCCCTGCTCAGTTTCCAGCGGGCCGTAGAGTCCGGGTTTCTGGCAAAAGAACGATGTATCGTATTCACCCAGTCCATCCCCAAAACCAATAAGATCTATGCGGAGGAGTTGGAGGAGATGGCGCAATTGGTGAATGTGACTGCTGGAGACGCGACGGATCGCCTGCGGATGGTGGCCGCTTAATCGGGGCCGGATACGGCCGATGACGGGTCAATGCCTAGCGCATAGGCTGCTGCCCAGCGCCATTTCTCCAGGCAAGAAAGCTTTTTGACGACCCACTCGGCCTGTGCCGCACTTCGATGATCCGGGTAGGCCCGGCGGGCGAGTATTCGTTCCGGTGGATTCATGCGCGTATATCTGGCCCCCTTGCCGGTTACATGCTGCTGATAACGCCTTTCCACATCCAGGGCGATGCCGGTGTATATGCCGCCACCCCGGCACTCGATCAGATACAGCCACCACGTCCTATCGGCTGGCAACTCTAGCCTCCACTTCGGCAGTTAGGCGGGGATCAATCATCTCCAAGTATCTAACAGCCGTGTAGTCGGTGATCCCAAAGGCCTTGACCAGCACCTTGGGGTGGCGCAGCCCGCCGAGGTAGGCGTAGTAGATGGCGGTGGTAAACAGACTGTCCGCTGTCACACCCTGTTTCTTGAGGTAGTAGCTGACAATGGCTTCGTGCAGGTGGCCGCCATGCCTGCGCCCCGGAAAGAGCCAGTCGGTGTCATCGGTCTCTTCCATGGTCGCCAGCGCGCGACGCCGCTCCAAATAGCGGGCCAGGAGATGGCCCACGCGCGGGTCCAGGGTAATCTCGGTGCGCCCGAAAATCACCCGATACATCCCGTCCGTTGCACCCTGCGCCAGATCGGTTAAGCGCAACCGGACGAGACGTTTGGCGGGTTGTGCATACAGCAGCATGAGCGTGCTGATCAGGGAGGCCTTGAGCACGTCGTCGGCGGGGTTGAGCCAAGTGCGGAGCAGGCTGGTATAGCGATCCCGGTCCAGAATAAGCCCCTTGGGCAGATTGCGTTGCACCGACTCGATCTTGAGTTTGCGGAAGAGCTTTTCCTTGCGATTCAGAAAACGCACGAAGGCGCGGATATTATCCCGATAACCGGGGTGTTCCACTAAAAAACGGTCCAGTTGCATCTGCTGAATATGCTGTACCCCCGCCGCCGGACCGACCTCCAGAAAATCCAGAAATATTTTCGCCGCCCGTAGCGCAGTGGTCACAGTGCGCGGTACAAAACGCTGTTGCTTGCCTTGCCACCCGCGGGTCCGGTAGCGGGCGTTGATTTCTGCAAGGTGCGCGTGAAAACGCCGTAGCAAACCCGCATACCACTGACCTTCGGATGCCGTCAGCAATGCGATCTGCGCGGCTTCGGCGCTGGCCGTCTGTAGGGTTTCATCGCTAAAGGCGGGTATGATGCCATGGTGTATCAGATAACTCTGTGGCACCGCATAACGGCGCAACCCTTCCCGCCCCAGAGCCATAATGAGCTTTTCGGCGGTGATGTCGCCGGGGTTGGTGAACAGGGTATCGAGCTTCGCGAAGTACAGAAAATACTTTTCCAGGCGCATGGCCGCTGGCTGGGCGCCGACGCGTTCCCGTAATTCCAGCGTAAATCCTGAGAAGGCTTCTTTGGTCCAAGGACGGGACAAGAGTGCTACGGCGCTGCGCATACGCTTTTCGACAGCATCTTTCCAATAGCAGGTCTCGCAGCGGGTTTTGCTGTGGGCACGACCCTCGTGACCGCATTGCGGGCAGATGAAGGGGCCTGTGCGTTCCAGACATTGCTTGCAAACAATGCGCCCCTGTCCATCCGGCCCGACCGGGCGCCGATGTTTACCACAGGAAGGACAGGTGATATAACTTTTGCGCCGACAATGGTTGCAGACGGGCTCCGTGAAACCCTCCTGAAAATCCCGAGAGAGCCACAGGCTTTTCTGTCCACAGACCGCGCAAGGCTGGGGTTCCTTGTAATAACGTACACACGAGGGGCAGACGACCCCTCCCTCCACAGTCAGTCCGGCGCGGGGCACGGGTTTGCCACAGCGGATACAGTGCCGATCCTGGGCCATGCAGGAACGGCAGGTTGCCGGTGTTTTGCCGCCTAGTGAGCGCATGGTTTTTCCGCACTTGGCGCAAGGCACTTTTTTGAACTCGCGGGCATAGCAGGTCGCGCAATAGGCCACGCCGTCTGTTACGGCGACGGCCTTGGCCATCGCCCGACCACAACAGCCGCAGGTTTTATGGGCTTTCCGGGAGTCATGGTTGATGCTCAACGTTTAGGCCGCTCAGGGATGGGGAGGGCCGTGACTTTTGGGCCCGTGACATTCGTGCTTATCGGTTCCCGCGTCCGGCGTATCCCTCGTTTGGGCGATGAATCCGGTGTCGCGTCATCGGTGGGGCGCGCGTTGGAAACGGTGTCAGCAGGGTGACGGTCATCAGCGTCCTGTTCCGTGGGCGGTGGACGGCGCCGGGCCACCCGTATCAGATCACCGACATCGCAACGCAGCACCGTCGTCAGTCCTGCCAGGACTTCCGAGCTGAGGCGCGCCGGAAGGGCATCCACGATCCGGCTGAGTTGCGTCGTCGAAATCTCGACCCCCACCTCCTGCAGTTGCTTGCGCAGTTCGGTGATGGTTTTGATGTGGCGTTCGGCCATCATCACGCGCACGCGCCATTCCAGTGCGTTGGGTGTCGCCAATTTACTCATCTCTTATCCTCATCCTTGCCCAGTAGAGCGTCCAGTTGTGAGCCGATCGCTCGGGTGATTTCCTCGTTTACGAATTCGTCGGGATGGTGCATATATCCCTGGGTCGTCGCCTGATAGGTGTGCCCGTGCTTGCGGCGTACCATTTCCCCACTGAAGCGCAGATCCTCATGCGTGACCGAAGAGTGCCGGAGGCAATGCGGCGTAAACCCACGATCCTCCAGTCCGGCCAGCGCGATTCCATGCTGAAAACGCGCCTCAAAGGTCGATAAGGCGATGCGGCGGCCACGCTCCGAGAAAAAAAGCGCTTGGTCATTGGCGTCTGACACGTCCATAAACAGCGGCCGTATCTCCTGAATGTACCACGCCAGCAAGGCGGAAACGGGTAAATGTGTGACCGGTACCATCCGATGCTTCGGGCCACTGCCCCGGCTGCCCTTACCCCAGGCAGAAATAAA
>JAJYPA010000616.1 GCA_021795795.1 Pseudomonadota bacterium
AGCGCGATACAGATCCGGCGGCTCATGCACACCACCATGGCCTTGCCGTCCAAGGCGGCGAGCCGGTCCTCGAAGTGCGCCACGAGGTCCCGGGCGATGAGATGGACGCGGGCCTTGGCCCCGACGACCGCCTCCAGCCGCGCCCATTGGGTCTTCAGGCGCTCCTTGCGTTCCGCCTCCTCGCCCTCGGTGATCTCCTCGAACCGGGGGTCGATCTGGGGGCGTTCGGAGGCCTTCAGGGCGAGCTTGGCGAGCCGGCTTTCATAGTAGATGGGGACCGTGGCGCCGTCGGCGACCGCGCGCTGGATGTCATAGACGCTGATGTAGTCGCCGAAGACCGCCCGGGTATTGGCGTCGGTCTTCTCGATCGGGGTCCCGGTAAAACCGATGAACGAGGCATGCGGCAGCGCATCGCGCATATGGCGGGCGTAGCCGTCGATGAAGTCGTACTGGCTGCGGTGGGCCTCGTCGGCGATCACGACGACGTTGTGCCGCTCGGAGAGCACCGGGTGGCGGTCGCCCTTCTCCTCGGGAAAGAACTTCTGGATGGTGGTGAAGATCACCCCGCCGGCCGAGACTCTCAGTCGCGCGCGCAGATCCGCGCGGTCGCGCGCCTGCACCGGCGGCTGGCGCAGCAGATCGCGGCACCGGGCGAAGGTGGCAAAGAGCTGGTCGTCTAGGTCGTTGCGGTCGGTCAACACGACGATCGTGGGGTTGTCCATGGCCGGGTGGAGGATGACACGCCCGGCATAAAAGGCCATGGTGAGGCTTTTGCCCGAGCCTTGCGTGTGCCACACCACCCCGACGCGGCGATCGCCAGGGTCCCCGCCGGCCGGATCCGCCGTCCCGTACCGGCCCCGGGTCTCGGCCACCTGCGGCAGGGGGATCCGGGCGGCCCGTATCGTCTCCTCGATGGCGACGTTCACCGCATGGAACTGATGATAGCCCGCGATCTTCTTGATAAGCCGCCCGCCGCCTTCGTCTTCGAAGACCACGAAGTAGCGCACGAGATCCAGGAAGCGGTGCCGGGCAAAGACCCCCTCCAGCACCACCTGCAGCTCCGGCAGCGCCGGGGAGGCATCCTCGTGCCCGGTGATCGTGCGCCAGGGTTTGAACCATTCCCGGCCCGCCCCGAGCGCGCCGATGCGCGCCCAGGTTCCATCCGAGATGATAAGCGCCGCATTGGTCGCAAACAGGGCCGGGATCTGCGCCTGATAGGTCTGCAACTGCTGCCAGGCGTCCCCGATGGTGGCGTTTTCGTCGGTAGGATTCTTCAGCTCCACCACGGCCAGCGGCAGGCCGTTTACAAACACCACCACGTCCGCGCGCCGGGTGTGTTGCCCCTCGACCACCGTAAATTGATTGACGGCCAGCCAGTCGTTTTTCGCCGCCGCCTCGAAATCGATCGCCCGCGCCTGGGCACCCGCAACCGCGCCGTCCTTGCGCCGATACTCCACCGCCACACCCTCCACCAGCATACGGTGCAGGGCGCGATTGCGCTCCAAAAGGCTCGCCGCATCGGTGCGCGTCAGTTTGCGAAATGCCTCCTCGTGCGCCTCGGGCGGGAGCTGGGGATTCAGGCGGGCCAGGGCCTCGCGCAGCCGGCCTTCGAGGACCACGTCCCGATAGTTCGGGTCGCTCCGCTCGGCACCCGGCAGCCCCGCGGCGATATCGGGGCCATAAAGGGCGGCGTAGCCGAGGGACTCCAGCCACCCTAGGGTGGCGTCTTCGACCACGGATTCTGTGAAAGCCTTCACGCTCTATTCTGTCTGCGCATATTCTCAACAGCCTTTGCGAAGTCCGGTGCAGTCGGTTGTTTGTTCCACTCGTCCCAAAAATCCACTGTAGCACTGATAGGCTTTTCAGTTGGGGCGTGGATACGAATGCGGCTTGGAAGTAATACGGCGTCTCCAACAACCAAAGACTCGCCAATGTCGAGAATTGGAAGCATATCCATCAAGCCTTCAAGGCTTTCAGGCAGAAGGCGCCTGACCGTTGCTTGATCATCACTGTTGGTCAGACGCAGTGCGATCACGTTGTTGCACTGACTGAGAATGGTCGTGCTAACATCCGATGGCCTTTGACTGACAATAAATAACGCAACACCGTACTTGCGTCCTTCTTTGGCGATCTTTTCGAAGTTCTCGATGGCCCGCTGCTCGACCGGATTCTTTCCCTCCTTCTTTGGCAGATAAAGATGCGCTTCATCGCAAACAAGAGCCATTGGGCGGCGCTTGTCGCGATCGGTCCAGAACTGCACTTGATACAGAATTCTCCCAACCAGTCCCACAATGACGGGAAGCACGTCTGCCGGCACCTCCGAGAAGTCTATGACTTTGATTTGCGCCTTGGCAGTTGAGTAGTCCATCAGTTGCCGAACCATTTCAGCCATCGCTTCGTATTTGTGCTGCGGGCTGGGGGCTTGAAAAAGAAAACCATAGCGCTTGTCGCTGACCTTGCTATTCAGGCGGACCAGAAGACGGCTGAATTGCCCATAGAACGGGCCCTGCTTTTCCCTACCAGACCCAGGGACCATCTCCTCATTCAGACGCTTGAGCTCATCGAGTACTCTTTCCAAATCGAAGGGTATGGGGCTGTCTAGTGTAAAGGCACCAAGAACCTCCGTCTCATTCAATGACTCCAAAATCCTCCTCTTCTCAGCAACGACGGTCTCTTGAAAGGCCATAACCTGGTTGTGGGCACTGAATTCGCTCCTATCAATAAACATAGCCTGCAACTCCTCAGCATTGAGGAGCCAATAGGGCAGAAATAGCAAAGCACCATCTGCCTTTCCCAGCTCCTCTGGACCTGGGATACGAAGGTGCCGCGCATACGTCAATTCTCGATATTCACCGTGAAGATCGAATACGATCAAGTTGGCCGACGGCAGTTTTGCGGCTTGCTCCAGGACCGAGGCAACAGTCCACGACTTTCCCGAACCGGTGCTCCCGAGCAGGGACGCGTGACGCTGAAATAGTTTGTTGCCATCGAGGTAGGCCTTGGCAGTTTCATCGATAGTATAGCGGCCAATTTCCAGAGAGTGTGCAGTTTTCCCCTCCACTGAAAGCACGCCCATAAACGTCTGAAGCTGGGCATCCCGAAGAATATGACATGCACCGTCTATCTCTGGCACCTGGACGAGTGAACGAGAGAATCGCCTCTTGTTGTCTACCGTCAGGCCCACGCTGCCGACCAATGTCAGATGAACCGTATTGAGCACGCCCTCGCGTGGGAAAGACATTGTTGCGCTGGCATCCGAAGCGCTTTCTGCAATGAAAGACAGCTCTTCCAATGCGGGTGTTTTGACAACTCGGTCAATAATGCCGATCAACCACTCCTCAACCGCGCATGGAAGGGCAAGCGCAACAAGCTGTCCGACACGCGCTTTCCTAAGATCTTCATCATTGTTGACCTGAACGCTCACTCTTCGGGTATCGACGGCCCTTACGTTCCCAAGGAAGTGAGATGCGTCAAATTTGAAAATCGCCATGGCTACCCTCCGAGAATTTGAGCTGTGAACTCGCGAACATCCCAAAGCTTCCTTCCAGGGAGGACTAGCGCCTCCGCGAAGTTTCTGTTGTATATACGTGAACCGTTAATGCTGCTGTCGTCCGGTTTGCAAACAAGCCATAGGTTGTCCGCGTGGCTCAGTAAGGTATCAATGCGCTGATTTGAACTCCTCGTGAGGATAAGACCATGGCTCGCTTGAGTGATTAGCTTTCGTTTTATGTATTCGTCAAGATGGCTGTCGTTGAATCCGTAGCCAAGAAAAAGAAAGTGTGTTGCGCCGTTGATCGCAGTATCTGCCGAATGAAGCAGTTCCTGTCGATATCGTTGTAGTGCCTGATATTTTGATAGACCAGGCGTAATCATCACCCGTTCAGCAAAGGGCGGCGGGCTCCACATCCAAGCGTCGTTTTCTATGACGGGCTCCTCAGCGGAATTAGTGGGTGTCATTTAGCTCTTAGTGCCGGTTAGGAACTGATAGAACCGCCGACACACCGCGTCGTAAACCGCGTGTTCTTGTTCATCACGCGCGTGACGCCACAGGGGCCCACCCGTCTCATCGATGTGTTTTAAGATCAGCGTGCGGGCAGGGAGCTTGCGGGCTTTCTCGTCGGTGCTGACGCGCCGGATCAGTTCGCCGC
>JAJYPA010000118.1 GCA_021795795.1 Pseudomonadota bacterium
CACAGATATTCATGCTGGGTGGTGAAAGCTACCGTCTGAGGCAAAAATTAGGCGGTGGTTCTGGGGTTGGGGTGGGTCAAAATTAATGGCCAAAAGTGGGTCAAATCTGTTGGCCATTGACAACAGGCCGGACAGGATCAGCAAGATCCCGCCGATGACTTCAAAGACCCTGTGGATTTTGCTCAGTCCCGACAGGTTTTTCAGCCAGCCCATGGCTATCGCGCCGAGCAGGATCGGAATCGCCCGCCCCAAGGCAAATGCCAGCAACAGCGCAATACCGAAACTGGGAGAGCCAATGCTTGTGGCAACACCGAGCAGTACCAGCAGCGCCGGCGTACAAAACGGGCAGATCGCCACCGAGAACGGCACGCCCAATAAAAATGCGCCCCACGCACCCGTCACCGGTTTGGCGCGGAACTGCAATACAGGCAACGGCAGGCGCAACCATCCCAGCCAGATCAAGCCCAGCACGATCAACAACGGGCTGAGCACCAAGCCCCATGCACGTCCAAGCAGGTGTTGAATCCAGCCGCCGCCCAGACTGGCGACCAATCCCAAGACTACATGGATCAGGATCATGCCCAGAACGAAGAAGCCGCCGTAGAGCACTGCTTGGCGCTGGGTACGTGATGCCGTCACGTAGGCAAGCGAAACAGGAATCGCGGCCAGCGCGACGGGATTGAAGCTGAACACAAAGCCTGTCGCCATCCCCACCCATAGCGCGCCGAATCCGACCAGAGATACCGCCTGCCGCAATGTTTCGGCATCCATTAGCGCGGCTCCAAACGCAGCAACACAGCCCGGAATTGTTCCGGTGTCGGCAGTGAGGGGAATGTCAACTCGCCGTTCACCGCGATGGCCGGCATGTTCAGTACGCCCAGCGATACCACATAGTCGAGTTCTTCGAGCACATTGACTTTGCGCCAGACCAAGCGGCCCTCGTCGAGCACGGATGCCGCAACAGCGTGGAGTTCGTCCTGTACGCTTGAGCACTTCTTGCACCCCGGAGCGGAAATGACTTCTATTTTGATTTTCATCAAGACACCTCTTGCATGCTGTTCTCCAGTGCAGCAAGGATGGAGCAGTCGTCGGTCGCTTGTTCGCCGCCTTCGCAGCTCTGGATCAAATCATCGAGAGCGCACGACATGACTCGTAGCGCCTTTAGTTTGTGCTCGATCCTCAGCTTCTTCTCGATGGCCAGGCTGCGCACGTCTTCGCAACAGGCGCTTTCCGTATGCTTCAGCGTCAGCAACTCCTGAATGTCCGACAACGTGAATCCACATCGTTGGGCATGTTTGATGAAGCGGATGCGGCGCACGGCTTCTTCGTTGTATAGCCGGTAGCCCGCGGCAGTTCTCGATGCCGGCGTGATCAGGCGTTCTTTTTCGTAGTAGCGCAGCGTGTCGGCGCTGACATCCGCCAGAGCGGCTACTTTGCCTATGGTGTACATAATGTCCTCCAAGTCATGGCTCTCAATGTAAACCTTGGAGCTCACACGAGGGTCAAGCGTTCATTGCCAGAGTTCGGCAGTGGTGAGAGTCCCGGCTACGGCCGTCGATCCCGTGCCGGGACTATTTGAACTAGGCTTGGCCCAGTCCGGCACTGCGCAGCGCCTGCTCATCAATACCTCCGGCCGCGCAGCATGAGGCAAGCTGGCCGTTGATGGCGACCGCCGGCACCGAGCGAACGCCCAAGTCCCGTGCACGTTTGACCACGTTGACGTCGCTCATGTCGAGGATCGCGACCTCGCAAGAATCGCAGGACAAGCGATTGACGAGTTTGATGGCATCTTGGCAGACGGGGCAGCCCGCACTGAAAACTTCTACTTTGCGTTTGGTAGTCATGGTGTAATCTCCAAGTTAGGTTAAGGATGTGCAAGAACTGCCCCCCGTAAAGGACATCACCTCTGCACATCATCACGGTAGTCCCTGTAGCATGCTCCAAAGTCAAGCGGTATTTCGGATGCGGCTAACCGGCGCAGCACGAAAGCTGCTTTACATCCTTGATAAACGTCTGCGCGCACAGTTTCAGTCCCTCGACCATGGTCAGGTATGGAAACAACTGGTCGGCCAAATCCTGCACCGTCATGCGCGCGCGGATGGCGATGGCCGCCGTCTGGATGATCTCGCCCGCTTCCGGCGTAACAGCCTGCACACCCAGCAGGCGCAGGCTTCCCGCTTCTGCGACAAGTTTGATAAAGCCGCGTGTATCGAAGTTGGCGAGTGCGCGCGGCACGTTGTCGAGCGACAGCGTGCGGCTAATGGTCTCGATACCTTTGCCGTGCGCTTCCGCCTCGGACATCCCCACCGTCGCCACTTGGGGATCGGTGAATATCACGGTTGGCATGGCAGTAAGATCGAGGGCGGCCTCGCCGCCGGTCATGTTGATCGCCGCACGCGTTCCAGCGGCTGCCGCAACATAGACGAACTGCGGCTGATCGGTGCAATCGCCGGCGGCGTAAATGTCCTGCGCGCTGGTGCGCATGTGGTCGTCAATCAGGATATTGCCCTGAGGACTGAGTACTACACCGGCGCGGTCCAATGCCAAGTTGCCGGTGTTCGGTGAACGTCCCGTTGCAACCAGCAGTTGGTCGGCTCGCAGTTCGCCACTCTGCATCTTGAGCACAAACTCGCCATTCGCATAACTGACTTCACTCGCCTGCGCATTGGTCAGTACCGTAATGCCTTCGGCGCGGAACGCCTCTGTCACCGCCGTGCCGATGGCCGGATCCTCACTGAAGAACAATGTGTGGCGCGCCAATATCATTATTTGACTACCGAGTCGCGCGAAGGCTTGCGCCAGTTCCAGCGCGACGACAGATGAGCCGATCACGGCAAGCCGTGGTGGAATGCTGTCGCACACCAATGCTTCGGTCGAAGTCCAGTACGGCGTGTCTTTCAAGCCTGGAACCGGTGGGATCGCTGCGCGGGCACCGGTCGCGACGAGACAGCGGTCAAACGACACCTCGCGCTCGCTGCCGTCGCCCAAATGCACAATCAGCGTGTGGCCGTCCATGAAGCGGGCCTCGCCGTGCAGCAGGGTAATGTCCTGCGTGCTCTCCAGTATCCCTTCATATTTGGCGTGGCGCAGTTCATCCACGCGCGCCTGTTGCTGCGCGAGCAAGGCCGGACGGTCGATGGCGGGCGCACTGGCCGTGATGCCGCCATCGAACGGGCTGCCCGCACGCAAATGCGCGAGGTGGGCGCCACGGATGAAGATTTTGGACGGCACGCAACCGATGTTGACGCAAGTGCCACCGATGGTGCCGCGCTCGATCAGCGTCACCCGCGCGCCACGTTCGACTGCTTTCAGCGCGCACGCCATCGCCGCGCCACCACTGCCGATGACGGCGATGTGCAGCTTGGCCTTTGCTGCTTTGCCTGCTGCTGCCACCTCGTCTGAGCCAATGATCTCGGCGTTGTAACCGCTGGCTTTGACAACATGCACGAGAGCATCGATACTGATCTGGCTTCGCACCGTTACGCCGGCAACTTTGTCATGATAGGAGACAGTGGCAGAGACAACACCAGGCACGCCGGACAGAGCCTTTTCCACTGTATTTGCGCAATGTTCGCAAGTCATGCCGGTAATGCGCAGGATGATGACGTTCATGATCTATCGCCTTTCGATGTTTGGCAGTTTGCATTTATTCCGCACTGTGTCTTTGATTTTCGATTCACCGCGTAAATAATCAAACCAACAAAAAACAGCAGGGCTGGCATCAACACGTAATCGATGTAACCGATCCAGGCAGCCAAACCGACCGCACCAAAAACAAATACCAGCACGGGCGTAAAACAACACAAGGCTGAGATAATCACCCCGACGGTGCCAGTTTTCAACAATGTGGAGGTTTTCACTGACGTGTCTCCACGACCTTGGATGGATAGCCGGCGTTCTTGGTTGTTTCGGTCAGCGCTGCGGCATTTGTCTGGGCATCATCGAAGGTTGCAACGACTATTCGCTTTTCCGGGTTTACATCAATCCTGCCCACCCCTTTGACTTTGTTCAGCGCCTTCTTGACGGTGATCGGACATACTTCGCAGTCCATCGTCGGAATGGAAAGCGTGACGGTCTTGTTAGCCGCAAAGGCAGGCGACATAGTGAAAGCAATCGTGATTGCCGCGATAACTGATAGTGTTTGAGCGACTTTCATGCCATTACTCCTTCAATAAAATAACGGTGCAAGATAAGGGAAGGACAGTGCGACGAGCACCAGCATCGCAACGATCCAGAAAATGACTTTGTAGGCGCGCCTGGTCTGCGGCAACGCACAAATTTCACCTGGCTTGCATTCAGTCTCTGGCCGATAAATGCGTCGCCAGGCTAAGAACATCGCGATCAGTGCCACTCCGATGAAAATCGGGCGATACGGCTCCAGCACGGTCAGATTGCCAATCCAGGCTCCGCTAAAACCAAGAGTTATCAACACCAGCGGCCCAAGGCAGCAGGTTGAAGCAAGAATCGCCGCAAGCCCGCCAGCTATCAGCGTGCCACTGACATTTTTTGGTTCTGGCATAAATCATCCTTTCGAGGATTTGTGTGATGGTGTAACGTTACCTCTGTACTCAAGTACGGAGTCAAGCGACATGAATAATAATCTTGAAAGTTTGACTATCGGCTCCTTTGCCAAGGCTGCTGGTGTCAATGTGGAAACCATACGCTTTTACCAGCGCAAAAATCTGCTCCCCGAGCCGAACAAGGCATACGGCAATATTCGCCGGTATGGGGAGTCAGATGTCGCACGGGTGCAATTCATAAAGTCGGCTCAAATGCTCGGTTTTAGCCTGAATGAAATTGCCGAATTGCTCAAATTGGAGGATGGAACACGCTGCACAGAAGCAAGCAAACTGGCCGAGCGCAAGCTTGGCGACATACGTGCAAAGCTGGCTGTCCTGTTGCGCATGGAGACCGTACTAACGCAGCTTGTAGCTGCATGCCATACAAAGAAAGGCAACGTCTCGTGCCCTCTAATTGCCGCACTCCAAGAGCACAAAGGAGTCGCAACATAAACTGCAAGAGAGGGCTTATCCGTTTAACGGCTCAATTGTTGTCAGATGAACCGGTGAAGGAATGGGGTATTCCAGCCCACAAAATGGAGGTCGGCGACACCTGCATTTACTCGATCCTAAATGCTGTCGATATCTGCTGCGACAGAAAGCTGGATCAGGTTCACTTACATTATGAGTGATACCCAAGATGAATCACTTTCCCAAGTCGCGCTTCTTCTGTTCGAATTCCTCGCGCCCGATCTCGCCGCGCGCATAGCGTTCATTGAGCAGATCAAGTGCGGACTTTTCCCGTCCGCCCTTACCGCAATCGCCAGAACTACGAGAGCATCTCACCAGCATCACGATGCCGACAATCAGCAGTCCCCAGAACAGTAGCATACCCAGCCCCATGCCGCCCCAACCCCAGCCGTAATCACTCATATGTCCCCACATCGTTTACCCCTTTCCAAACCGCAACGCGGCTTAAAGTTTCACGCGGCGTAGCCGCAGCGCATTCGTGATGACCGATACCGAACTGAAACTCATCGCGGCCGCCGCGATGATGGGCGAGAGCAGCAGGCCGAAGAACGGATACAGCACTCCCGCTGCCACGGGGATACCGATCACGTTGTAGATGAACGCGAAGAACAGGTTTTGCCGGATGTTGCGCATGGTGGTGCGGCTCAGGCGCAAGGCACGCACGATGCCGCGCAGGTCGCCTTTGATCAGGGTGATGCCTGCGCTTTCCATCGCCACGTCGGTGCCGGAACCCATGGCGATGCCTACCTGCGCCTGAGCCAGTGCCGGGGCATCGTTGATGCCGTCGCCCGCCATCGCAACGATGCGGCCCTGCGTCTGGAGTTGTTTGACGATGGCCGATTTCTGCTCGGGCAGTACTTCCGCCTCGATACGGTCGATCCCCAGTTTTTTCGCCACCGCTTCGGCGGTGACGCGGTTGTCGCCAGTGAGCATGATGATTTGCACATTTTCCGCATGCAAAAGGCGGATGGCCTCTGCCGTGGACGCCTTGACCGGATCGGCCACGCCGATCAAGCCTGCAGCCTTGCCGTCGATGGCCAGCAGCATCACCGTCTGGCCGTCGCTGCGCAGTGTCCTGGCAAAGGAAGGCGAGTCGCCTGCATCAATGCCCAGCTCTTCGAATAACTTGAGGTTGCCCAAGGCGACTGCGCGGCCCTCGACGGTGCCCGTCACGCCTTTGCCGGTGATCGAACGGAAATCGCTGACGTTGGCGAGAGACAGTCCTGTTTCCTGTGCACCCTTCACAATGGCCGCTGCCAGCGGATGTTCGCTGGCGCGCTCCAGGCTTGCGCCCAGCCGCAACACTTCGCCCTCGTCGAAACCGGCCAGCGGAATGACGGAAGTCAGTTTCGGTTTGCCCTCGGTCAGCGTGCCGGTCTTGTCCACCACCAGCGTGTTCACTTTCTCCATCGTCTCCAGCGCTTCGGCATTCTTGATCAGTACGCCGGCCTGCGCACCGCGCCCGGTGCCGACCATGATGGACATCGGCGTGGCCAGCCCCAGCGCGCAAGGGCAGGCGATGATCAGCACCGCCACGGCGTTGACGATGGCGTGCGTCAGGCGAGGTTCGGGTCCGAACAGTCCCCATACCGCCAGCGTGGCGAGCGCGGCCAGTACGACTGCGGGTACGAAATAGCCCGCAGTGACATCGGCCAGCCGCTGGATCGGTGCGCGGCTGCGCTGTGCTTCGCTGACCATGTGGACGATCTGGGCAAGCAAAGTATCGGAGCCCACGCGTTCGGCGCGCATCAACAGGCTGCCGGTGCCGTTCACGGTGGCGCCGATCAATCGCGCACCAGTCGTCTTTTCTACCGGGATGGATTCGCCGGTCACCATCGATTCGTCCAGCGAACTGGCGCCTTCCAGCACAACGCCATCTACCGGCACTTTCTCGCCGGGACGCACGCGCAGGATGTCGCCCGGCTGCACCTGTTCCAGCGGGATATCTTCTTCGTTGCCATTGCTACGCACGATGCGTGCCGATTTGGGGGCAAGCCCCAGCAGCAGTTTGATGGCGGCACTGGTCTGGCTGCGCGCGCGCAACTCCATTACCTGGCCCAACAGTACCAAGGCCATGATGACGGCTGCCGCCTCGAAATAGACTGGCACGGTTCCGCCCATGCTGCGCATCGCTGGCGGAAAGATGCCCGGCAGCAGCATCGCCACGATGCTGTAGCTCCATGCCACGCCCACGCCGAGCGCGATCAGGCTGAACATGTTGAGGCTGCGGTTGACGACTGATGCCCAGCCGCGCTGGAAGATCGGCCAGCCAGCCCAAAGCACCACCGGGGTAGCCAGCGCGAATTCCAGCCATTGCAGCACAGCCATCGAAACAGAACCCGGTATAAGTTCAGGTGCCAGGTCGGATGTCATTGCCATCAGGAATACCGGCAAGGCAAGTGCAACGCTTGCCTTGAAGCGGCGCGTCATGTCGTTCAATTCGGTATTGTCTTCTGATGGTGCGTTGCGCGGCTCCAATGCCATGCCGCACTTCGGGCAAGTGCCGGGTTCGTTGCGCACTATTTCCGGATGCATGGGGCAGGTGTATCCGGTAGCGTTCGACGTGATTGTGGCAGGCGCTACGGGTTCCAGCGTCATGCCGCACTTGGGGCAATTGCCGGGGCCGTTTTGTCGAACTTCCGGATGCATCGGACAAGTATACAACGCAGTGGATTGCCCCTCTGCTGCGGCCCGCGGCTTCAGGTATGCGGACGGGTTTGCCTGAAATTTGTCCAGACAATGCTGCGAACAAAAGTAATAGCGTTCACTCGTGTAATCAGCGTGCAGGGTGTCATCTTCTGCAGTGACCTGCATTTTGCAGACCGGGTCGGTAGTCTTGGTCGTCATGGCGTTTACCTCTTCATCTTCAGTAAACAATGCCGTTTATGCTATACGAAAAATGCCGAATAAGCCCAATCAAGAAAATCATGGTTCCCGTTTTGGTTTAGGAATATCACACTGACATGATTTTCCTAGCCTATCTCAAGCAAGACATGGATCAAATCCAATCTTGAAGGAGCCATCAATTTCGCAAAAATTCAGTCATTTTCACATTGAGTATATTTAATCAATGAAGCATGCAGTATTCCTATCCACAAGATGAAAATCGGCAAACCCCGCATGCGCCTGCTCGCCTGTGTTGTCGGTATCGGATGCGACGGCAACCTGGATCAAACGTGCCTGGGCGGATCCAAATTCGGCAATCACATCCTGCAGCACATCATGCCTCGCCTCGACCCACTTCCCCGCGTTTGCCGCACCTGATTCAGCCACAATCATGCGCGTGCGATCGGTGTAGGCATTGGGCTTGCGTGTGCCGACCGGATAACGGTTGTCCCAGACATAGTTGAGTGCGGCATCCGGCACCGCATCACCCCAGATCTCACGCGCCAGTGCAAGCTTGCTGCGCAACATCCAGCCGATCTCGGAAGGCGGCAAGACGAACGACACATACACGCGGGCGGCGTAGTCATCGCCCGCCTTGGTCGCCATGTCGGCCTTGACCAGCGGCGCATCGATGCGCCAGCGCCAGCACAGAACAGGGGTCCGGTTGAGATCAACCTCTACAGGTCGCGCCAATAATGCCATGCTGTGTTCCGCGGTCGCCTCGATGCCCAGCACACCATCCCAGCGGGCAACCCGGTAGCGGGTAGGCGCCACTTTCTTACTGAGCTGCACGATCTGCCACGGTGCGGGAACGACTGCCGACGGTTCCTTGAAACTGTCGAGGGACGCCAAGTCACCCGCCTGTACGACGCATGAACCGGCACAAAAAGCCAAACCTGCGACACTACGCAACAACATATGATCTCCATTTTTCACCGATGTATTTCAAGTCTTGCGGCTCATCGACATCGTGCAGCATCTGACCGACGTGTACCGACCAACCGAGCTGCCCGAGGCGCGCGATCGTGGTACCTGCAACAGCATCGGTACTCCACGGCATGTTGCCAAACAGGAATGGGCTGAATTGTCTGATTCCCAGCAAGGCATAACCGCCGTCGACCGTGCAATGAATGATCGCATCACGATCATGCAAGACAAGCCACGCTTCACGTAGCAGATCAGCTGACATCTCTACGCAATCTGTCCCGACCAACAAGACGGCTTCGCCCTTATTTAGCGCTCTGGCCGCAGCGCGAGCCATCCGTGCACCTAGGTCGCCTTCACCCTGGTCTGAAATCTCGATACCTGCCGGCAATTCAATATCGCTCCAGGCAGCATCGACGGTCGGGGTGACGCACAACTCGACTACGCCGACATTTGCGGCAAGGGCCTCATTCACCGTATGCACAAGCATTCGCTGCGCGAGCTCTGCCGCTCCTTCTGCCCCAAGCGCCGGGATCAGGCGTGTCTTGGCCAATCCGGGCCTGGGTGCTTTGGCAAATATGATGATGCGAGCGGATTTCATCGATATAACCTCGCCAATGCCGCCGCATCGGCACCGCGCCAATATTCCCAGCGCAAACGCCACATCAGGAAAATCGTGCGCCAGACGCCACGCGTCTCCCAGCGCCTTCCGGAAGTGCTCGCACAATGGGTGATGCAGGCTGGACGCGAAAAACTCAACAGCCGCTTACACAGATCCACATCCTCCATCAGTGGCTGATCGGAATAACCACGCAGTCGTTCGAACACGATACGCCGCACGAATATCGCCTGATCTCCGGTGGCGATCCCGGTCAATCGCGAGCGCCAGTTCATCAGCGTTCCAACCACACGCAACATGAACGGCTTTCCCGTGATGCACACGTCGAATCTTCCCCAGCTTTTGGCACCTGCCAGCGACTGCGTGATATGTTGTATCGCACCCTCGGGCAAGCGTGTATCGGCGTGCAGGAACAACAGCACCTTGCCGTTGGCCCGCGCGGCACCGGCGTTCATCTGGCGCGCCCTGCCGCGCGCTGACTTTACCACGGTGAAACCGGCCACCTCGGCAAGCATGGCCGAACTGTCGGCACTTCCGCCATCGGCAAAGATGATCTCGCAACCGGCACGCCGAAAAGGCAGCAAGTGCGCAAACAGTTCCGGCAACTGAGTGGCTTCATTCAGTACGGGTACGATGATGGATAGTTCCATGTCAGCCCCGCTTCCACGCATGATATTTCTCCAGCCAGCGCAGCACGCTCTGCGGCGCATGCGCGCGCTTCCATTCACCGGCAGCATATTTGTTGGCTTCTGCCAGCGTTGGATAGGTATGGATGGTGCCGAGTATCTTGTTCAATCCCAGCCCGTGCTTCATCGCCAGCACGAATTCCGCCAACAGATCGCCCGCGTGTTCTCCCACGATGGTGACGCCCAGTATCTTGTCTTTGCCCGGCACCGTGAGCACTTTGACGAAGCCGTGTGCAGTCCCGTCAGCGACGGCGCGGTCGAGATCGTCGATACCGTACTGGGTAACCTCATAGGCTACTTTCTGATCGCGCGCATCCTGCTCGTTTAAGCCGACGCGCGCCACTTCCGGTTCGATGAAGGTCGCCCAGGGGATGACCGAATAGTCCACTTTGAAGCGCTTGAAGTCGCCGAACAGAGCATTGACCGCGGCATACCAGGCCTGATGCGCGGCGGTATGGGTGAATTGGTACGGCCCTGCCACATCGCCCGCCGCGTAGATGTTGGGATACAACGTTTCCAGATAATCGTTGGTGGTGACGGTACGCTGAACAGGTATACCCAGTTCTTCCAGCCCGAAGCCCTTCAGGCGCGCGCTGCGGCCCACTGCACAGATCAGTGCATCGAATTCGACGCGGCGCGACTGGCCATCGTGTTCCACCACGATGAATTTGTGCTCGCCCTCCTTCTCGCAACGCACCGCCTTGTGATCGGTCAATACTTCCACGCCGTCGGCAACCAGTGATGCCCGTGCCATTTCCGAGACTTCCACGTCCTCGCGGATCATGACGCGTGGTGCCATCTCGATCAGCGTCACGCCCGACCCCAGCCGCGCGAAACTCTGCGCCAGTTCGCAGCCGATGGGGCCGCCGCCGAGCACCACCAGACGCCTGGGGGCGGCATCCAGTTCGGCGAAGGTGGACCACAGCGTATCGCTGGTGACATAGCCCACTTCCTCCAACCCCGGCAACGGCGGCACAAAAGGACGCGCACCTGTCGCGATGACGATGCTGCGTGTAGTGAGCTTCTGCGTCGTACCATCGTCGAAACTGATTTCGACCGTCCACGGGTTGGTGATGCGCGCATAGCCCTGCAGGACTTCCACTCCCAGTCCGGTGTAGCGCTCCACACTGTCATGCGGAGCGACTGTGTGAATCACCTCATGCACACGCGCCATCACTTTACGGAAACTGAATTCGGGTGCGCCCGCGTTCAAGCCGTAGTGTTCCCCGTGCCGGATCTGGTTGGCGAGTTTGGCGCTTTTGATCAGCGCCTTGCTCGGCACGCAGCCGTAGTTCAAGCAATCGCCGCCCATCTTGTGCGTTTCGATCAAGGTGACTTTGGCTTTGACCGCTGCCCCAATATAGGCAGACACCAGCCCCGCCGCACCGCCTCCGATGACGATCAGGTTTCGGTCGAAGTTGGCGGGGCGTTGCCATTTGGCATACATGCGGCGGCGTTGCAGCCAAGCGGTGATTCTTTTGGCGACCATGGGGAACACTCCTAGCAAAGCAAAAGACAACAACAGGCCGGGCGAAAGAATGCCGGACAGGCTTTGCAAAGCGGCCAGCTGCGTGCCCGCATTCACAAACACCAGCGTCCCGGCCAACATGCCGACCTGACTCACCCAATAGAAAGTGCGGGTGCGCATCGGCGTCAGACCCATCAGCAGGTTGATGAGGAAGAACGGGAAAATCGGCACCATGCGCAGTGTGAACAGGTACAACGCGCCATCTCGGGAAACCCCTTCGTTGATGGCTTTGAGCTTGTCGCCGAAACGCTGTTGCACCGCATCGCGGAGCACGAAGCGCGAGGCAAGAAAGGCCAGCGTCGCACCAAGGCTGGAGGCGAATGACACCAGCAACGTGCCCATGCCTAGGCCGAACAGCGCACCCATAGCCAGGGTCATCACCAGTGCACCCGGCAGGGACAGGGCGGCTGCAATGACATACAGGGCGAAACCGGCGCTCGCGACCAACCAGGGCGATTGCATCTTGAGCGCAATGAAATCGCTCTGGCTTTGTTTTAACGATTCCAGCGACAGGTAACGATCCAACCCCAAAGCAAAGAAACCCAGTACCAGCAAGATGATCGCGACAACAATCGCAAGCTTCTTCATATCTTGCTTTCGAGCTTGGACGCCAAACCGCGTGCCGCGAACAACTCGATACGCTCCATCGGGATGTGGTCTCCGGCATCCACACCGTAATAGGTTTCGACGACTGTACCCGTTTCGTCAATCAAGAAGTCCGCTGGCATCAGATTGCCGGTCGCCATGCCGCGCATGCCCACCATGCCCATACCCTTCATCATGGCGAACGGATGCAGCAGCATGGCCTTGATCTTGCTCCACATAGATGTGTTCACCGCAAACGCTTCATGCGCAATCCCTTCAGGATCGGCGATCATGAGAAAAGGACGCGGGCGCTTGGCGATGAATTTGAGCACGTCCTCACGGTCCGACTTGAACACCACCGCGATATCCAGCCCCATATTCGACAGGCCGGGATAGTTGTTGGTCAGGTCGTACACCCTGAAATTGCAGAACGGGCAGGTCGCTTCGCGGAACAGCGACAGCAACAGCCTGCGTCCTTTGCCGATTTGAACGGGCTGCCCGTAAATATCGACCAGTGAAATCTGCGGCGTCTTTACCGGAGCGAGAAGCTTCATTTTGCGACCTCCATCTGCAGTTGTGATTCCTCCCTGATGACCGCTTTACTGGCGCCGCTGCAACTGCTGCCCTGCCCAGCCGTGCAGCCGTAGCAGTGGTCGGCGACGCAGATGGCGTGACCTTGCAGTTCTTGATGTAATAAGTCGCGAAGATGGGGGCGGCCCATACCGGGCAAGGGCAAGCCCAGTTGCTGATTGAAATCACAGTCGTACAGAAAACCCTGCCAGTCAACGCTGACCAAGTTGCGGCACATCACGGTGTCGAGATTGGCGGCGGCGAAGTTCTCGTGCAGCAGGCGCATGTAGTCGTTGAACTGGCCTTTGGAGATCAGCATCGAACCGAAGCGCTGGATAGGCATGTTGGCGATGGCCAGCAATTGGTTGAACACAATACCGAAGTGATCGAACAGTTCGCGCTGGTAATCGGCCTGCAGCGCGGACTGGTCCGGCGGCAGCGAGGCGCCCTGCGGATTGAATACCAGATTCAGTACCAGCCCGCTACCGGGAATTCCGTACCCCAGCGCGTTGAGTTTTTGCAGCGCGAGGATGCTCTTGTCGTACGTGCCCTTGCCGCGCTGCTTGTCCACGTTGTCCAGCGAATAGCACGGCAGCGAAGCCACGATCTCGACCCGCTGCTCTGCCAGGAACTCCGCCAGATCCTCCTGCCCCGGCTCAAACAGGATGGTCAGGTTGCAGCGGTTGATGACCTTGCGCCCCTGAGCCCGTGCCGCACGCACCAGATCGCGGAACCCAGCGTGCAGTTCCGGCGCGCCGCCGGTCAGATCCAGCGTATGCAGATCGCGTGCTGCCAGCACCTGCGGTATCAGCGCCAACGTCTCCGCATCCATCATTTCGGTGCGATTGGGACCGGCATTCACATGGCAATGCTGGCAGCTCATGTTGCACTTGTAACCGACGTTGACCTGCAGGATCTCCAGCGCGTGGCGACGCAACGCGGGGAATTCTGTGGCTTGCAGCAAAGGCAGAGTGGCATGCATGTTATTTACGTCCGGTTGTTCCGCACTGCGTGTCCGCAATGCGCTCATGCCCGTTAGTCGCGGCGGTCGCCGATTCCTTACACTCGCCCTGGCGAATGCCCGCACAAGGCTGCGATGTAAGAAAAACAAGGCGACCACGACTAATTACCCAACGGACATTGCGTCTGCAACGCCCCAACCGAAACAGGAGAAATGCGATGAACACCGTCACCATGTACAGCACCGTCACCTGCCCGTATTGCATCCGCGCCGAGCAGTTGTTGCAGCGCAAGGGCGTTACGGCCCTAATCAAGATCAGGATCGACCAGGATCCGTCAGCGCTGGAAAAGATGATAGAGCGCACGCGCCGCCGCACCGTCCCGCAGATGTATATCGGCGATACCCATGTGGGCGGCTACGACGACATGGCCGCGCTGGAAAATGCAGGCAAGCTCGATCCCCTGCTGAACAGCTAGTGAAGCGAGCATGGGAACCGCCCTCTCCCTGCTCGGCAGAAAACTGGCGGCCACGCTGACGCGACCGCAACACATACACAGCGCGGAACCTGTCAGCACGCCCACCCGCCTGCTGGCGTGTCTGCAGCCCGGCGATGTGTTGTTGGTGGAGGGGAACAGCAGGGTCAGTGCGGCCATCAAGTTTCTGACGCAATCGACCTGGTCGCATGCCGCCATCTATGTCGGCGATTATCTCGCTCAGGCAGGCGGCAACCCCGCGCATTGCTTTATCGAAGCGGATATGGTGGAAGGCGTGCGCAGCGTGGGCATAGAGGGATTCGCCAATCTGAACACCCGCGTCTGTCGTCCCTTCGGGCTGAGCGCAGCCGATTGCAGACAGGTGGCCGAATTCGCCATCCGCCGTATCGGCGACCAATACGATCTGCGCAACGTGCTGGATCTTGCCCGCTATTTCCTGCCGAACCCACCGGTACCCGCACGGTTCAGGCGCCGCATGCTGTCGCTCGGCAGCGGCGACCCGACCAGGGCGATCTGTTCAACACTGATCGCGCAAACATTCCAGTCAGTGCGCTATCCCATTCTGCCTATCGTTTCCACCCGCAGTGCGGATAGTCCGGATTGCCCGGGGTGCATCGAGGAGATCTACAAGATACGCCACCACAGCCTGTTCACGCCCAAGGATTTTGACGTGTCGCCCTACTTCCAGATCATCAAACCTGCGCAGGTGAGTGGATTCAACTTCAGGGATTTTAAGTGGGAAGATATTGCTAGCTGAGAGAGAACCATCGCGGACATGCGGGATATATTTTCATTGCCAGAAACCGGAACAAGCTGAAGGGCAGGCGCCGAGATGCAGCAGAACATGGAAAGGCAATAGGGTTGATAAACTGAACAGAAGACTCTCTTTACATGTGCTCAATCAGGGCTACGCAAGTGCGTAACCCAGTTTTATATGAATTGGTTTAAATGCGTGTAACCTTCCCTGTAGTTTGCCACTGCTGCACAACAGCTATCACAATACCACCAGTCATTACCGCCAAAGAATCGATGAGGCCAGACAGAAACATCGGTAATTCTGGAATCTTCGACCAACCAGCTGTGACTAAGTGATCTCCCAAAAAAACCGCAGCTCCTAGTGCAAGACCTACCACTGCACCATGTAACCAACCAGAGCACCCGCTTCTTACTCGCGGCACTAGCCAAACTAATACAACGGTAATTACCAAATAGCCTGCAAGCAACGGCACAAAAGCTAAACCGTCTGCGTCTGTTCTAATGAATGACCCAAACATTCCAGACACGAATGGTTGCAGGATTCCAATTGCAAGCGTTGTCGCTATCATATTTGTGACCACGTAGCCAGTGATCAGAGGAAGAAACCACTTCAGCATGATTTTCTCCATTCAGACACTACACATGGTTTGAGTTTTGCAAATATATACATCTGAAAAGTTATCACTTTAATTCCCCCAACTGTGTCAATCGAGTTGTCACTATAAAATGCCTTGCCAATAGTGTCAACCTTATTTACACTATATATTATGAAAAAACTTGCAATTACCCCGATGGGACAATTGTTGTTGCAATCTTTCGATTGGTTTGATGAAAGCCTCTTGGCGTCATTAAAAGAACAGGGCTGGCCTAAATTAAGCCGCTCACAGTCGATGTTAATGGCTTACTTAGGTGAGGGAGGTATTCGTATTTCGGAGTTGGCTCGACGATTGGGAATCTCAAGACAGGCCACACAGAAAAGTGTTAAAGAGTTGGAACGCTTGAAATTGTTGAAAACTGACATTGATCCAACTAATGCTAGCGCTAGAACTGTCGTTCTGACTAATCAAGGTAAAGAAATTGTTGCTGTCGCTTTGAGGTCATTTTCTGAAATTGAAAAACAGCTATCGATACGCATTGGTAACGGCAATGTGGCCAGCATGAGGAGAATACTTGAAAAAGATTGGGGCGTACCAATAGTTGTGAAGAAAAAATAGAAGATAATTTCAATTCGGATACCAGTCGTCTGATTGATGCTCTACGGTGCCTGGCTATCAATCTCCATTCAACCCGAAACGGCTACTTTTTTCCTGCCCGTTCTTACCCTTGGCAAAAGTACGCGTCATCAACCTGATCGAGCCCATCTGCTCCTTGAAGTTGCTGCAACCTGTGCACATCATCAAATGCAGTTTCAGCGACATGCGTTCGATCATCGATAAGGGGCGTTCTTGCGACTCGGACATCAGGCGCGTAGCGTCATGACAATTTAACATTCTTTTCTCCTTCCAAATACCATTTATTCTCGATACATTCACGCAAGCGAAGGCGCGAACGGTGAAGCAGGACATGCAAATTGCTCGTGGACAAATTCACCTCGGCACAGATTTCGTCGGCATCCAGTTCGATGAATTCCCGCATCATGAATACCCGCGCTTGCTTCGGCGGCAGTCCTTCCAGGCACGCTTCAAACACAACCCAGAATTGGCCTTCACGCAAAGACGCTTCCGGATTACCCCAGGCAACAGGGCGTTCTTCAGGTTGCCAGAAGCCTTTGCTATCGAATAATTCGGAGAAATCCTCATCCTCGTCTTCCTCGCGCTGCAGGCTACTGACATTCACCGAGCGCTGTTTTTGGCGCAAGGTATCGGCAATTTTGTTTTTAAGGATCGCGAAAATCCAGGTCTTAAGCGCGGCACGCCCTCCAAACGAAGCGGCGTTTTTCAATGCCCCGATCAATGCTTCCTGTACTGCATCTTCGGCCTGGAAACTGTCGCCCAGCTGCAGGGTGGCGAACTTGAGCATTTGTCTGCGAATGTCTTCAAGGAATACGCCGTCGGTCAATATGTCATATTGGCTGCCTGTTTCATTCTGCAGATTCTGATCGTTCGCCATCAATTCCTCTTCTTCCAATTTCGTTCATCGCCGCACTGTAGCTTGCCACGCAATACGGTACCAGATAATTCAACAGAAAATGGAACCAGGAAATTTTATCGCTATGCAGCAGACTTTCGCCCTGATTGATCAAATTAAGGAGCGTACCCACTACCAGGGCGATCTTGAGCGAATTCTTGACGATGCACCATGACAGGGATGCCTGCATCAGTTTAAGCATGCCGAGCGTCCCCGCTGCCATGTTTATTCATAAATCTGCGGTCTATCCGGTTCTTCCACCACCACACCCAGTTGCCCGCCGCACTCAATGGCCCCCACGATGCAATTGCATGCTTGGGGCCGGTTGCCATCAAATACAGGGAACGTTTACGTGGGCGATAACGGATGAACTTGCCGCCAGTGATACTGGCGATCAGGTTATGCGCCACGACCGGCCCTGCAAACACAGCATGCACTCCGGAGCGAGCCATGATGATATCGGTTCGGGCACACACGTCGCCAGCGGCAAACACATTGGGGTGCGAGATGCTTTGATGACCTGCATCAACGCTGATGTAACCATGCTCATCCAGTGCCAGATGAGACGTCTGCAACCAGCGCGGAGGGTATGCGTCCGGCCGATCCACCTGTTTTGAGGTAAAGGAGTCTGGCACGCTGTGATTTTACACAGTGGAGCCAAGGCATGGAAAGGAAGACGCGACGGGAAGAATGGGAAGAGCGGTTGAGGGGGT
>JAJYPA010000119.1 GCA_021795795.1 Pseudomonadota bacterium
AATCACAAGCGCAGTTTGACAGAAAGTGATAAATTCGCCAGTTCAAGGGTGGGCTTGCCACACTACTGCGGAATCGAAAAATCAATGACCGCTCCCAGTCTTTAACTGTCATCAGATCTTACAGAATACTACGGCAGCCAGTCGTCCGTGAGCAGGGCCTCGCCGAGGACCGCCACCCCCTGACCATGCCTGCATTATTCGCGGTAGAGTCTGGTGCATCTGTCAAACAGGTCCAGCCCCCCGTAATTCAGCGGAAACGCTAGGATGATACTTTATTGTCCGTCAACAGTAATCCTGTTTCGACAGTACCACAACGGCAGGCGCACCGCGTACAGTAATTTCCTGCGGTGCGTGCTTCATCGCTAGCCGCACTACCTCGCTCAAACGTGCTTTGGCGTCTTGCAGGGCCCATTCGCGCATCACCCACCCCAGATAACTAGTCAGTATGGGCATGGGGTCGTCCCATCACAAGCTCAGGGGCTCGGCCCCACGCCAGCTATAAACCCCTGCCCCCGCCGGGGTGCCGATCGCCTTTTCGTTTGGCTATACCAGAACGGGAAGAGAGATCAGGAGAACCCTATGCCCAGTGTACACGGACAAGTGAAGCTGGTCGGGCGGTATGCCGACCGTGTGGAGAAGGAGGCTGGCGAAAAGCGAGTCTCCAAGGCAGCGGTTATCACCGAGTACGCCTTGCGGGGGATCGAGGCCGCTGACTCGGGTAAAGACGGCGAATGGGCCAGCTTAGAGCGCCGAATCTCGGCGACCCTGCTTGCCATGCGCGGGGATGTGGAAGCCGTACAGTCGGAACTCGACACACTGACGGCCATGTTCGACCTCTTCGTGAAGCTCATGCTGCTGCACTTGCCGGAACCGGTACTGGATGAGGCGGAGGCCGTGCGGTCATCGGCCCTGACCCGTTATGAGCGTTTCCTGAGGCAGGTGGCAGAGAATGGTTTTGACGGTGATCGTCCCCAGGCTCTACGGAAAATTGCCCGATTACTGGAGGTGCGCGTCCAGGGAGGGGATGACGATGCGTAGTCCTGCGGCAGGCTTGCAGCCGGCAGGCTCGCAGCCAGCAGGCATTCATGCCATCGACAAGGCTAGGGCGGAAGCCCACGCCCGGCTCATCGAACAGATGCGCCGGATTCTTGGTGACCAGATTTGCGCGGTTTTTGAGGACCCTCAGGCGGTAGAGATCATGCTCAATGACGACGGCCGGGTCCTGGTGGAACGGCATGGACAGGGCATCGCGGAACTGACCCGAATGCCACCTCAGAAGGCCCTCAATTTTCTGGCGCTCATGGCGGACTATCGGCAGACCGTGGTCGAGCGGGATCGTCCCATTGTCGAGGGAGCCATGCCCCCGGAGTTTCGGCGGTCCCGTTTCGCGGGTTGCATTCCACCTTTGACGCCTATGCCGACCTTCTCCATCCGGTTGCCCACGACCCGTATTTTTTCGCTAGACGACTATGAGCGGGTTGGGATTCTGACACCAGAGCAAAAAGCGCAACTGGTGGCGGCCATCGAGCAACGCAGGAACATTCTGGTGAGTGGTGGTACCGGTTCCGGCAAGACCACGCTGCTCAACGCTCTGTCCGATCATGTCGCCCGGATGTCTGGACTGGAAAGCCGCATCGTCATCATCGAGGACACCCGAGAAATCGTCTGTCAGGCGCCCAACACGGTGCAGATGCTGACAGACATGGATGCCCGTATCGACATGACGCGGTTGTTGAAGCTTACGCTGCGCTATCGGCCCGACCGGATTTTCGTGGGCGAGGTGAGGGATGGGGCGGCCCTGGCTTTGCTCAAAGCCTGGAATACCGGCCACCCTGGTGGACTGGCTACGCTGCATGCCAACAATCCAGAAGCAGCCTTGATCCGACTGGATCAGCTTTGTCAGGAAGCGGGGGTGCCTTCACAAGCCGTTTTGATTCGTGAGGCGGTGGATGTGGTCGTCCAGATTGCTCGTGATCCCTGCCATCCAGCCGGCCGCCGCATTACGGCGATTTGGGAAGGGCAGTAGCCTTACACGTTTTTGACAGGGGGGAATAACCATGTGGTATGCAGTAACTTCAAAGCCCTTGGCCGCTGCGCTTATGGGCGCACTACTGGCAAATATGACTGTGGCGGGGACAGGGTCTATCACTCAGGTACAGCACGCTGCGCCCGCATCTACCGTGATATTGCCGCATCCAGAGGCCGCGCAGTCGAAACCCAAATGCACCCTGCAAGATTTTCCGGTTGCCTTTTGTCGGCCTGTCTCGCTGCCTTCGCGGTATCGCCTATCCGAGCGCGGAGCTTTGGAATATCTAGCCCAGGCGCTGCACATCCAGATGCAGTTCAAGGGACCGGATTACGCCATGATCGGGCAGCACATACCCTACGATCACAGAGTGCCCGCCATCAAACTGCTACTGCGGATTGCCAATATTTCCTACATCCAGGGGAATTTTACCCTGATGGGGGACAGACTGCTCGCAGTTCACAACACCCCCCTGGCCCCCCTTGCGGGCTGACCAGGGGGTGACCTCCGTACCCCAGCCCCGGCAATGCGGGTGCCGATCGCCTTTTTGCCTGGCTATATCCCAATAGCCGATCAGGCTGGAGCGTGTCGGAATGGTCCCATCTGGCTCGCTTCTGGATTTCAGGGCCGGTCTTCTTGCAAGAGGAACAGCGTATGAATCAGGGTATCGCAAAGCAGCACAAGGGTAGTTCGGCTCTCCGCCGCAACTGGCAGGTTCTGGCGGGTATGGGCCTGACGCTTCTGGGCACCACTGTCGCCCTGGCCGCCAGCGGCGGCCCGTTCGGGAATATCAGCAACTTCATTCAGAGTAACTTCATGCCCGCCGTTGGCTCCATCGGCATTGCCGGTGGTATCGGCTATGGGGCCATCCATGCGTTTAAGCATGACTATGGCAAGTCTGTGGTGGGCATTGGTACGGCGGCTGCCGGTGGTTTCGTCATCGCGCAGTATGGCTGGTTCGGGCAGCAGGCGGGAATTTCGGCCGCCGTCATCGGCCAGCATGCCAACCTGTTCGACACCGTGGCCCACGGTCTGGGCCTGTAAAGGTAAAGGAGGAACTCATGGACGGAACGCGGCAGGTACGATTGTACCAGTCGTTGGTCCGTCCTCATCTGTTGATGGGGGCGGAGCGCACGGCCACCCTGTACAATGCGGTTTTTGCGATGGTGGTGTACTTCCTCACCATGTCCATTCCCGGAATCATTGTGTCCGTGACATTGTTCGCTCTGGTGCAGGCGGTATTGCAACACTTGGCGAAATCGGATTACCAAATGATTGCCATGGTGAACCGATCCCGAAAGTATCAAACCTTTTATGGCGACGGTGCGACACTCGACGCGGACTACCGCGACATCCCTACCCCCCACGCCATCGCACCCACGACGAAATTGCTATCCCTGGCAGCCTCCAAAGGGGTAAAAAAACATGCTCAACATTAAAGAGTTTCGCAGTAAAGACCTGGCCCTACCTGATTTGCTCAACCCAGCCATTCTGGCGGGGGAAATTGCGGTTTTAGGCCAACCCTGCGCGGTCCTGCTCAACAAGGATGGATCGATACTGTCCGCGCTGCGTTTTTCCGGGCCTGACCTGGAAAGCCTGTCCTATGCCGCCACCAATCGCGTCTCCGCGATCTTCAACGCGGCCCTTACCCGCCTGGGCTCCGGCTGGACCGTCCAGGTGTCGGCTATCCGGGTTCCGGCGGACGGGTACATCGAGGAGGATCGAGTGTTTTTCCCCGATCCGGTGTCGGCTCTCATCGACGCCGAACGCCGCTTGCAGTTCGAGAGAGAGGGTAGGCACTTCCTGACGCGCTATTATCTCACCGTCACCTGGCAGACGCCGCCGGAGTCCGAAGTCACCGCGGGACAACTGTTCGTGGAATCGAAAAAGGATCTCCAGGCGGATACCTTCGACACTCTGCTCAAGCGATTCGAGGATTCCCTGCTCTCGGTCACGGGTCTGCTGCAAACACGGTTTTTCCTGGCGCCCCTGAATGCCAGGGAATTGCTCACACACTACCACGAGTGCCTGACGGGCCGGACGCATCCAGTCAACCCCCCCGAGATTCCAGCCTATCTGGATGTTCTTCTGGGCCATCACGATTTCATCGGGGGTCTGGAGCCGTCTATTGACGGCGAGCACCTGGAAGTGGTGACGGCTACGGGGTACCCGGACCGCACCCAGCCGGAAATTCTGGAATCGCTGCACAATCTGCCGTTTCCTTTACGGTACACGACCCGGTTCATCCTCCAGGATCAGAGGGAGTCCAAAAAACTGATCAGCAAGTACCGGGAAAAGTGGGCCAGTTCCAAGTTCAGCCTCAAGGATTATCTTTCTGCCGCCATGGACAAGGGGCAGGTCCGTCAGGACCGGGCCGACCCTTTTAAGGCAGCCATGGAGCAGGAAACCGCTGCTGCGGACGGCGACGTTTCCAGTGGTGCGGTGTGTCTGGGATATTTCACGGCGACGATCCTGTTGCGGAACCAGGATACCAAGGTGCTGGAAGAACGTGCCCGTATCGTGATGAACCTGTTGGGCAATGCGGGCTTTCTTGCCAAGCGCGAAACCGTCAATGGGGTGGAAGCTTTCTTGGGGAGCCTTCCGGGTCATACCTGGGAGAATGTCCGTCGACCTATCGTCAATAGCCTCAACTTTTCCGACCTTTCCCCAAAGACCTGCGTGTGGGCGGGAGACCCGGATTGCCCAAGCCCCCTAATGAAGAGGGACGGCCAAAAGGCCCCCTGCCTGACGTATGCCAAGACATCGGGATCGACCCCGTTCCGCTTCAATCTGCATGTCTCGGACGTGGGCCACAGCCTGGTCCTGGGCCCGACGGGCGCGGGCAAATCCAGCGTGCTCGGATTGCTATCGGCGCAATGGTCCCGCTATGCCCAGTCACGCGTCATCGCTTTTGACAAGGGCCGTTCGCTTTTTGCCCTGACCGAGGCTGTAGGTGGACAACATTACGATCTCGGCGGCGAGCACAGTCGCCTGACCTTTGCCCCGCTGGCCCATTCGGACCAACCGGGGGAGCGGATATTTGCCGAGGAATGGCTGGAAAGCCTAGCTGTTCTGCAAGGGGTGGCCGTTACGGCAAAAGAGCGGGCCATCATGCATCAGGCCATCGAGGGATTGTCCCAGGAGCAGGGTCGGTCCATTACCGATGTCGTCTCCCTCCTGCAGGACGAGCGGCTGAAACAGGCGCTTGGCGTCTACACGGGAACCGGGAAATACTCCGATCTGCTGGATGCCCGGGAGGATGGGCTCGACCTGTCCAGTCGCTTCATCACCTTCGAGATGGACAATCTGCCAGAGGGAGAGTCGGCCAAAGGGATTGTCGTGCCGGTCCTACTGTATCTCTTCCATCGCATCGAGACCCTACTGGATGGCCGTCCCACGCTCATCGTGCTGGACGAAGCCTGGACCCTGCTGGACAACCCGCTGTTCCTCGCCAAGATTCGGGAATGGCTCAAGGTCCTGCGCAAGAAGAATGCAGCGGTGATTTTCGCCACTCAGTCCCTGGCGGATCTGATGGGCAGTCCTCTCCTGCCGGTTTTGCAGGAGAGTTGCCCGACCAAAATTTTTCTGCCGAACGGTGAAGCGGGTTCTGTGGCCTTGCTACCGATGTACACGGCCTTTGGGTTGAGTGACAAGCAGATCGAGATCTTGCAGACCGCCATCCCGAAGCAGGACTACTACATCAACAGCCCCGTGGGGCACCGGCTGGTGTCCTTTGCCATGGGGCCTATAACACTGGCGTTCTGCGCGGTATCCGATCCCCGCGACGTGAAGCGGGTGGCGGAATTGCGAGAACAGTATGGCCGCACTTGGCCGTTGCCGTGGCTCCAGGAGCGGCTGCCTGTCCATGTCCGGGACGGCTGGGTACAACACCTGGAAAGTCTGTACCGGACATTTTGAGGCTGTCAACGAGACAATCTGTGCTTGGGATAGTAGGGGCTGGATTAGCCAGTCTCCGTGTCAGGGAGATTTTTTGATGAAGAAGCATTTCGTGGTTGCCGGATTTTTCACCTTGGCTTTGGCGGGATGTGGGCACCGCATCCAGGAACACTCTGGTGCCTATTACTTGCAGCATCCCCAGATCACCAGGAAGGTGGTGGATTTCTGCAAATCGCATAAAGCTCTTTCTCATGCGCAAGAGCACAACTGTAGCGTGGCGACTCAGATCGCCATGCAGCAGTCGTTTGATCGTCCTGCCAAAACGCCCACACCATTCATGGCGGGCAGTTGTCCTGGATGGCCGGGTCCTTGTCGTGGAGGTGGCGGAGGCAGCTTAAACGCTCTTGGTAAGGCGTTGACCTCAAAAAACTGATTGGGCATGCCGCCTGCAAGGCCTGCCGATCGCCTTCCGGTCTGGCTATACCCTCTTGCAGATCTATTTTTCAGGAGGAAGCCGTCGTGAAACGTGCCCCGTTGGTGAAACGCATTATTGTTGTTGTAACGCTGGCTCTAGTCCCACTGGCCCCACTGCCCGCCCTGGCGAGTGGGGAGATCGCGGGGGCCACCTTTCCTGAACAGATCGTGCAGGAGATTACCGCAACCTCTCAGCTGGCCAGGCAGGCGCAAGAGGTGCAAACGCAGATACAGCAGTATGAAAACATGGTGCAGAATATGGCCAATATCCCGTCGCAGCTTATGGGCCAGATGCAGGGATCTTTCGATCAGCTCATCAATCTGGAGAACACCGCCCAGGGGTTATCCACGCAGGCGCAGAACATCGCCAGTCAATTCCAGAATCTGAACGCCAGCGCCGCCAGCAGTTCGGAGATGGAGAACTATATTCAGAACTATCAGCAGATCAGCCAGAATCTATCCAATACCATCAATAATGCGCTGCAACAGGCCAACCTGAACCCGTCCAATTTTGCGACGGTCGCCCAGGCACAGCAGGCCGTGTCCCAGGCGTTGCAGGATCCAAACAGTCGTAATGCCCTACTGCAGGCAGGTGCGGAAGTCAGCCAGGCGGAGGTGACCCAGTTGGCACAACTGCAGCAAACCGTCGCGGCGCAGACGAACCTGCAGGCATCCATCGCAAAAAACCATTTGGCCGCTGGAAATGCCAACCAGGAAGCCAACGCTGAGGCGCAGCAAGCCCTATATGGTAATCCCGACAGCAGCACGTCCGGTGTTGTTGTCGGTGGCGGCACTCTCAACGCCTTGAGTAATGCCCTGGGAGGAAACTGATGCGGTACCGCCTTCGTGCGATCGCCCCATTTTTCCTGCTGGCTGCGGCCTTGCTCTTCGCGCCGGATACATTTGCGGGCACCACGGGCGCGAGCAGTGTCAGCCAGACGTTCATCCAGGCGACGACCGGTTGGTACAGCGCCCTTAAAACCATCGCCGAAGAGATTTTTTACAGTCTTTTTGGCATCGACTTTGTCTATCTCGTGGCGCAGTGGCTGATTGGCGGAAAGGACGTCCACGAGATTTTTACGTCCTTTCTGAAGAAGCTCATCACTATTGGCGTATTTTTCAGCATCCTCCTCAACGGTCATGCACTGATCGGATGGGTGATCAACGGGTTTAAGCAGTCGGGAGTCAATGCCGCCGGTCAACCGCACACGGGCATTGGCTGGATTCTCACGACAGGTTGGCAGATCTTCGTGACCTGCATAGAAGGCCCTGTAAACACTTCGGGTGGTGTAGGCAGTTTCTTGTGGAATATGGTGACATCCGGAGGGACCACCGCCATTTCCACTCTGATCGGCGCGCTGGTGGGACTGATTGTTGGGATCATCGCTATTCTGGCGCTGATCTATCTGGCCCTGGAATATCTGGCCATCCAGTTGGAGGCCGCTTTGGTAGCATCCGTGGGCATCATCATGATGGGATTTGCGGGCAGCCGCTGGACCGTGCAGCATGCGGAAGGCTATCTGAAATACGCCCTGTCTGTAGGCATCCGTCTGATGGTTCTGGTCATTTGGGTAGCCTTCATCGAGAACAGTTCGACCAGCATCATCAACAATCTTTTGGCCGGAGTGAAACAATCTGGAGGGACGAACATTCGCACGACCCTGGATGCCTACGCGAATGTGCTCATTTTCGTGCTCCTGGTGGCCTGGATGGCAAAAAAACTCCCGAGCCTTGCCGCCAGTGTTATGACGGGAAGTTCCAGCCTGTCGGGTGGCGAACTGGTGGCTAGCGGGGTTGCCGCAGCCGCCGTTGTAGGGGCGGCTGCAGTGACAGGCGGAGCTGCACTGGCGGGCGCAGGAGGTGGTGCCGGAGCCCTGACGGGTGCCCAGGCGGCGGCCATGGACGCAGGAGCATCTGGGGCTGCCGGATCCCTGGGGGGTGGTGCAGGGCAGGTTGCTGGAAGCGCGGGGGGTACACTGCCCGGTGCAGCGGACGCCACTATTGCGAATGCGGTGCAGGCACCTCCGCCCGCGCCCAATAGCGCCGGGACGGGTGCCGGATCCGGTGAGTCCCCGCAAGCGCCGAAGTCCTGGTTTGCAGATGCCGCGGATCGGTTTCTGGACCACCAGAACAGAGTGGCTGGCCTTCATAAGGCGGCTGAATCCGTGCTGTCGCCCGGTAAGGCGGAAACCAGTGGTGTACAAGCGGCCGGTTTAGGTCTGAAACACAGTGAGTAATTCCAACGAGACCATCTGCGCTAAGAGTATCAGGGGGCGGAATGTCCGTTTCCGTTCAAAGGAGGTGCAATGTGAAAAAGACGCTTTTCGTACTGTTCTATCTGTTCATTCTCATTCCGATGGCTGCGGCCCTACAGCCGACTCCCGTCATCGGTAATTATATAGTGGGTGTTGTGGTCCTCGGTCCGATTGCGTGGTTTGCCCTGTTGTTGCTGTTCGTGTGGCTCCCCAATAGTAACTGGACACCGCGTGGGTACACTCAGTACGACCTCGACCAGGCCCGGCATGAGGGTATTCAGCAGGGCCGCCGGGGCTAAGCCGGGGCGCACAGAGGAGATTTTCATGCTCTACAGTGAACCGCACGCAGGCGCTGCACCCATCCTCCAGGTCATTGATCAGGCCCGCCATGCGGTGAGCGTTGGCGTGTATTACCTGTCCGACCGCCCGATTCTCCGGGCCTCGCAAGCGGCCCACGCGCGAGGCGTCAATGTCCGGGTCATCGTCGAGGGCAAGCCCTACGGCATGAAGCCCTGGCAGGTCAAAAAAGAAGAACGGGGGATAGAGGCGACGGGTGCTACCCTGCATCTGGCCCCGTACCGATTCACCAGCCACGGAGGCCAGTACGCTTTCTATCATGCCAAGTATGCAGCGCCTTCCGCCGCTGTACACAAGGTGCTGCGAACTGCCGATCTGCGGGGACTGCGCCAGTACTGGAAACAAGCACAGCAGAATTGCGCAGCGCTGGGCTACCATGGCGCGCGTCTGGGGCAGGCATTCATCAATACGAATGTCGTCCCACCGGCGCGGCCGATGCCAGTCATGGCATTAGCCACCAAGGTCGTCCCTGGACTCGTAGTCGGCCGGGGCGGGACGGAAAGGGGCAGGGTGGTGGTTGGAGGAAATGCTTATTGCGAGAAGTGATGTATGGGACAGTTGCCGTTCGATTCTGGAAATTCAACAGGGTCATCCACAGATTCTGTCCACAACCTGGCCCGTTGAGGGGGGTGCTAAAGGCCTAGGAGCTATCCTGCATCAATACTCGCCTGGGAATCTTGCCCCCTCTTGCGATCCATCGCTTGTTGACTAGGCGTAACTGCCCAAGCAACCTACCTTCCCAAATTTCCTGGCCTGAGTGACCCTGTCCGCATCGGAATCCGCGAGCGCCCGTTCGACGATTGTGTCCAGCGCGGAAGATTAAATCATCTGGATCATTTCGCTATCCCCAAAAACACAGCCAAGCAACGCTCGACCTCCACCATTGCATCCGCGTCGATGCGTCCGAATGCTGGCCCTGTCTTTTCGCGTTTCACCGTCATGGCCTTGTCCACCATCACCTGTGATGGCTTCTGCAAGCCGTTCTCTGCGCTCGGTGGAACCGTGACGCGCAGCAATGGCGCAGCAACCAGCGTGCTGGTGATTGGCAGAACGGTTACGCTCGTGTGCTCCCCAAACAGGTTGGCTTGAATTACCAATGCGGGCCGTGGCTTGCCAAAGTCGCCCTGCATGGCGATGGTCACAAGATCGCCGCGCATCATTCCGTCCAACCGTCCACATCTGCCAAGACTTCATCCATGAACTGCAGCATGGCTGTATCGGCGCTGTCGGCTTGAGCCACGAGAAGGGATTGGCGGCGACACTCCTCCGCGAAGTCTGGGCGGCGTGTGTCAGGCACCCAGATTTGCACCGGGCGCAAGCCCGCCATGCGCAGCGCGTCGCGGTGCTTTTGAACTCGTGTATTGACGTGCGTGGTTCCCATGTGAAAGTCTCCAATAAAGTTACATGCAACACAATGCAGAACAATGGAGTTACATGCAACACGTCTAGTGGGTCAGGCCGCGCGCTCTATCTTCGGTAAAACCTTCACTCTCTCCACAAGCTAATGTTCCCGCTCCCTGGGGGGCGATCCCCTTTTCGGCTGGCTATACCAGAGCAGGAACTTGGTATTGACCTGTTGAGAGGGACACCCCATGGCAAAGAAAGCAGCATCCGCGTCCACCATCGACCCGGACGCCCCAGAGAAGGAGACGGTCGCCCATTATCTCGTCGCCCGGCGGGAATGGCTGGAGCGGTACGGCGATTATATTGCACAAGCGAAAAACTGGCGGATTGCCGCTCTGGCATCCATAGCCATTGCCGCTCTGTTCGGCGCGGGAATGATCTATGAGGCCGATCGGGTGCATGTGGTGCCCTACGTGGTGGAGGTCAATCACCTAGGACAGGCGGTGCATCTCGCCCAGGAAGTCCAAGCAGGAACCGATGACCTGCCCGTGGTACGGCATGTCATCGCCAACTGGGTGCGCGACGTACGGGAACGCCTGCCCGTGGTGGCCGCCGAGAAGCAAATTTACAAATCTACCTACGGCATTGTGGGGAACCGGGAGAATCAGCAACTCACGTCCTACTTTGAGCGGCACAATCCATATTCCAATTTCACGAAGAATGAAGGTGGGCGGACCGTAGACATCACCTCTGTTCTGCCGGTGGGCACGGTGACGGCCAAGGGGGGCACTGTGCAGGTGCAGTGGAGCGAGACCCAGTACGGCGCCAGTGGCGCTATCAAGTGGCGGCGGGAATACGAGGGCACCGTGACCTACCGGATTCAACCACCATCCAGCAACCCCGCCGTGCTCAAGGTCGATCCCTTCGGCCTCTTCATCACATCTTTCACCTGGAACGCCATTCCGTAAAAGGAGAATCCTCATGCGCAGTTTGTTCATCCGTGCGGCCATCGCTGCATCCATCCTGGGTTTCAGTGGGACGTCTTTCGCCCAGGTAGTGACCTCCTCTCCGGCACCGGGCGGAATTCCGGGCAAGGTGCCACCTGCGGCGGGCGCCGCGACCGATTACGCGGTGCCCGCTATCCATCAACCGGATGTGCAGGCGACCGGCACCACAGGAACAGCCTCGCCCTCATCCGAATCGTCCGCCGAGATTTGGCAGAAAGCCATCGCCACACCCCCGCAAGGACGCATTTCGGCACGGTCCAAAACTGCCATGGAAAAAGCCCTGGTAGCCGCCTATGAGGCAGGTAAGACCCAGAACCTGCCTCCCATCGCCGGAACCAATGGTGAAGTGCTCTACGCCTACGGGCAGTCTCTGCCCACTCTGGTCACGGCCCCCCTGCATACCTCCATCATCGTGCTGCGGGGCGGGATGCAAAATCCCAAGGCAGTGGGGCTGTCACCCGCGTACTGGCAGGTGGTGACCCTCACGGCGGGCAATCAGCCGGAAATGGCCATCACGCCCCGTTTCAACGGGTTGCATGGGAATCTCGTCGTGACAGGCACGTCCCCTCAGGGCAAGCCCATGAATTATGTGATCGAGGTGACGTCCGATCCAGCGCATTACACGCCGATGATCGGCTTTTATTACCCGAACGCAATGGTTCGTACCTGGAAGCAGGAGGAGGCGGACCGACAGGCTTTCACCCAGAAGGTCAGCCGGGAGACGATAGCGGCTTTGCCGTCCATCAATGCCGCCAGTCTGGATTTTCGCTGGAAAATGCATTGCTCTGGTGGCGGCTGGTTCAGCAGCAGCGATTGCAGATCCATCATGCCCCTGAGGGTCTTCGATGACGGCAAGCAGACCTTCATCCAGTTCAAGCCTGGCCAGGACAGTCGTGGCGGGATTCCGTCCATTCTGGCCGAAAACGCTGCGGGGCAAAATGCCATCATCAACACCACATACCGCGATGGCTACTACATTGTCGATGGCGTGCCAAACAGGATTATTTTACTGGCCGGCAAGGGCAGTAATGGGAAAGTGGTCAAGCTCACCCACGAAAACCACTGAGGAGAGAACCAATGGCAGACAATCAGACCCCCATGGGGGAGGGACGGGGCAAGGTCAATGGGCCTCTCCTTCCAGACAAAAAAGCCCTGAGCGCGCACTTAAAATCCGGGAAGATCGTGGCCTATAGCGTGGCGGGTGCGGTAGTGGTTGCCGGCGCAGGATTGGGGGCCATCGACCTGTTCCATGGTTTCGGGTCCACCTCTGGGCCTGCCAAGGTAACCGTACATGCGGCTCCTGATTTTCATGTGCAGCGGAAGCAGCCGGACATTCAGGCCCCAGGCGCCCGAACACCATCGGCGACGGCCTCCACCCGCTCATCGGTTCCCATATCCGCCCAGGGTGCGGCACCCGCCCAACCCAGCCCACAGGTCGCCGCTTTCGAGCAGGCGATCAAAGGATACGGGGGAGCGGGCGGATCGGTAACAGGCTGGGGTGGCGGCACAGCGGCGAGTCCTGCTACTGCCGAAGTGGCGTCGGAAGTATCCAGGCCTCCCAATGTTCTGACCCTGGAAAAGTCCATCGAGGAGATGACTGGGAAGAGCAAAAACCAAGGCGTGTACAGTACCCATCTGGTCCGGCGTGAAGTGAGTCCCTATGAACTGCTTCAAGGCACAGTGATTCCGGCTATCCTCGAAACCGGCATCAAATCGGATATCGCCGGGCAGGTCACGGCGGTCGTGACCCATCCGGTCTATAACAGCCTGAATGCCTCGACGGTCCTGATTCCGGCAGGCAGCAGGCTTATTGGTACCTACCACAGTGGGGCGGCCATGGGCCAGACCCGGGTTGGGGTCATGTGGAGTCGCATTGAGTTGCCCAATGGCACCTATATCCGGCTGGGACAGATGACAGGCGCGTCGCCACGAGGCTATGCGGGCTTCAAGGATCTGGTGAACAACCATACCTGGGAAATATTCAAGAATGCCCTGCTGCTGTCCTTCATCGACGTGGGTATGGCAGTAGCGAGCCCCGTCGGCACCACCAGTCCATCCGGGGCAGTAACGGGCAATGTGGCGTTGGTGGACGGCGAGCAGGCCCTGGCGCAGACCTTTGGAGAAGCCGAGGCACAGCTGTTCCAGAAGTACATCAACGTGTCTCCGACCCTCACCATCCGCCCCGGGTACGCCTTCAATGTCGTGGTAACAAAAGACCTGGTTTTCCCTGGCCCGAATCTGCGCGGGATGAATCTGGTCGGAACGGCAGCGAAGGCCGCACCCGCCAAACCTTCAGAATCGGACCCCTATCCGGGAGGCGAGGGATGAAAAGCCGCATCATTCCGCGCCTGCAGCGAGACCTGATAGCCGAGAAATACCGCGACGATGCCGATGCCCGGGCGGCACGGGTCAGCCTGGAACTGGTACGGCGGTCTGTGGAGGAGCTGCGGGGCATGGGATTACGCCGGGCGAGCCGGACCGTACCGGAACCGCCCTACGAGCCCTTTGCCATAGCCCTGACCCCCGAGGCGGCGGCCAAGCTCGCGGTCCTGCCCGAGGGCGTGAGCGTGTCGGCCATGGTGCAGGAGATGTTGCGCCATTGAGGAGAGCGCCACCCGAAAAACCCACCCGCAGTGTGCGGCACAACGCTGGAGACGATACGGTAGTATGTGAAAAGTCAGGGGATGACCGAAAAACTGGAAGTCCACTAGACTCCCTCCTAGCCTATGGCCAGGAAAGAAAGCGCGCAGACATAGGTTCAACGTACCCAGCGGCGGGCGTCTTTGAGGAGCAGCAACAATTGCTGCGCACGCAGTGGCGATGAGATGAAGCCAAATCGGGTGTAGAAGCGCGCTGCATCTTCATCAAAGGGATGGGTTAGCATGGCCCGGATGCCGGCCTGCTCGGCAATCAGCATCGTGCGACGAATCGCATCCTGCAGCAGGCCAAAGCCTATGCCTCGCCCCTGATCCTGTACGGAGACTGCCAGCCGCGCCAGGATTACCACCGGCAACGGATACTGCCCCATCCCTTTGCGGATGCGCTCAGGAGCTTCCAGCGTATCAATCTGACCGACTGTCAAACTGAAATAGCCTGCCACCCGGCCTTCATCGGCCACGACGAAGGTCTTGGCTGAGCCGCTGCCCTGGGCTTGCCTCGCGTGGCGCTGCAGCCATTCGTTCAAGGCGGGCTTACCGCAATCGAATCCCTCCAGCCGATGCTGCGACCCAAGAGGTTCTGGTCTGCCTAAGCTCAAGCATTGTCCCAGGGGGCTTTACGCGAGAACAGATCGCGCAGTCCCTCGTTCGGCTGCTCTGGCTGTTCCAGCAAATCCATTAGGGTTTGGTACTGACTTCCAGAAACCATGAATAGACGCTGGTCGAGCAAGGTCTGCTCGGCGGCCAAGCAGGCGCTGTCCAAAATGAAGTCTGTCAGGGATTTGTGCGCCACTTCAGCAGCACGGCGCAGCACGACTTCCTGTTCAGGCGTGGCGCGCAGCCCCAAACGGGCGGAACGAGTGGCAGGAGAAGACGCAATGGCAACCATATTGGTACCTCGTTTGTTAGTTCAATCGTCAAAATGTTAGTACAAATGACTCACAGAATCTAGCTGAAGTGAGTGGCCATCTGGGAAAAACGTGCCTGGTATGATCGCAACGGCTGCTTGCTATACCACTTCAGGGTACCAAACAGGAGACTGAAACAAATGAAGCTCTTTGCATTCGCGAATCAGAAGGGTGGTGTGGGCAAAACCACGCTGGCCGTTCACATGGCAATCCACGCCCACAACATGGGGTTTCGGGTACTGCTGGTGGATCTGGACCAACAGGGAAGCAGCACGTTTCTTTTAACGGGGGATGGCGAGCGGCACCAGACAGATAAAAGTACGGCACTTGACCTCTGGTACCCTGATCGGGGAATCCCAGTGCAGCCGTCGCCCATATTTGGTTTCGACTTCCTCCAGGCCTCGGCGGCCCTCGATGCTGTGGATGGCTCTGATAGCATGACGACACAATCCGCTGTCATGGCTTTGCGGCGGCTGGAACTGCTGGATTATCACCTGGTCGTGGTGGACTGTCCTCCGGCTCCCGGCGTGCGCCAGATTGCGCCCTTGCTGGTAGCGGACAAAGCGGTCGCCCCGGTGACACCTGATCTGCTGGGAACGCAGGGGCTGGTGGCCCTTGTGCAAACGTACACGACCATGATCCGCCCCGTAAATCCAAAACTGGAACTCCGGGTACTCATCAATCGCCTCAAGGCGAATTCCTCCAGAAATCACACCATTGCGGAAGAGCTGGCCAATGGGTTTTCTGACATAGTGAGCCCCTGGTGGCTTTTCGATCGGGAGGACGTTCGTACCGGGTTGCTTCATGGGAAGCCGCATTGGGAGGTTTGCCGGGACGAGGCCCAAAGGAATGCCTGGTACCAGGCATTCGACAGCCTGTTACAGGATGTGCCGAATGACGAAGACGAGCCGGGCAGCCAGGAGGTGGCCGAGCCGGAGGATGCGGAAGATCTCCTGGATGCGGGGCCAAGAGGTGCGGCATGAAAGAATCGTTATTGAAGGGGATCAACCTGGGGTCTGTGGGGGCGGCGCTTCGGGCGAACCCGGAAGATCTGGGGAAGCCGGTTCTGGCGGCCCTGTACCTGACGCTGGAGTCCATCCACCCCGACCCGAACCAGCCGCGTCACCTGAGACTAGAGGATGCGGAAGAGGCCCAGGCGCTCGATGCGTTGGCCGCTAGCATCCTGCAACACGGGGTACTCCAACCTATCGCCGTTGAGGAACTGGAACGGGGAAAGTATCAGATCATCGCCGGAGAGCGGCGCTGGCGGGCGGCCAAATTAGCCCAGGAAAGCGGCCAGAAATGCGCTCGCAAGGGCTATGATCTCAGTCGTATCCCTGCCATCATTGCGCAATCGGGGAGCTCTGCTGATCGGTTGGAGATGCAGTTGGTAGAGAACCTGGCCAGGGCGGACATGAAAGACGATGACGTGGCCACCGCTGTGCAGACGCTGTTGGATACGCTCCAGGTGAGCAACAGGGAGCTTGCCAGGCGTCTGGGGCGTTCGGAGGGCTGGATTCGACGGGCATTGGCAACGGGGAGCAGCGACGCGCGGCAAATTGCCGGACGGATTCGGGTTCCTCTGGAAGCCGTTGGTGCTACCGAAATGCAGCGATTGATCGCCTGGAAAACCGATCCCGACAGGGCATACCTGCTCGATACCGTGGCGGAGAGGGTGCAAAACGGAACGACGTTTGCTCGCCGGCTACTGGATGAGCTGGACAAGCGCCATAGAATCGAGTCCCTGTATCCAAATCTCAAGGGGCGCAATCTGCCGCTGGAAGACCTGGAGTTTGTGGTGGGGCATCTGGAAGACCATGATCCCGCCCGACAGGCCAGGGCGCACCGGATTCTGGCGGGACTGCCCGAGTCGGCCGATAACGGGCCTGCCGACAGCACGCCTGCTGGTCTGTCGGAGCCATCGAGATCTGTATGGGGCGGCGAGGCGGCCCCGGCGCCGCATGAGGTGACTATCGGGACGATCCGCGAAGGGAGGGTCCCTGCGGAGAGTATTGCGCAAGTCTCCATTACAGACTCCGCGCGCTCTCTGGAAGACGATGCTGGCGGTAACGAAGCTAAGGAACAGGAAGATGTCTACGTACCCGTGCAGGAACCGGTCCCGGAGCGCCACGTCGGTGGGGAGTCGGGGGGCAGGAATCCCGAAGAAGCTCCCGACATGATGGTGCGCTTGCCATTGACGCTTGTGCAGCGTTTGCTGACGAAAGCGGCCATGTCTGTGCCAGTCTATGAGGCGGACGCACCACTGGTATTGATCGCCCTGGATCGTTTGCTGTGATCCGTTGGTTATCCATTGGGTGGCAGAAGCGGTGGCACACCAGAGGGCTATCTACACGAGGATTGTGCTGCCCCAAGTGGCACACTGTTGTGCCAATCCACACACTTTCGCGTCCCTGACGGCATACTATCGGACCTCTATGAGACTGTTTATGAGATGTTTTTGTGTGCGGGCAAGGGGGTTTCCTGCACTGAAAATCCTCGTGTCGGCGGTTCGATTCCGTCCCTGGGCACCATATAAATCAGGCGGTTACCATCTTTTTGGATAAAGCAAAAATGTGCGGTTGTGACGTATTTGTACCATGAGGACAGACCTTTTCCAGGATGCTCTCAATTTTTTCCGAATCCTCTGCGAGATGTGCCGGGGCCATGTGCGCATAGCCACGCACCATCTCGACCGATTCCCAACCGCCCATTTCCTGTAACCGCTCCCGGCTTGTGCCGGACTGGATATGCCAGCGTAAATCGGTAATCCCTGCCTTTTCCAACGCCTTTCGCCAAGCTTTGGTATTCGTCTGTTTCACCGGCTTCCCGCGATAAGTGAATACCTGGGTGAGATGCCTGCCTATCTGACGTTGCAGAATGGCAATGGCAGAGACGGCAATCGCCAGGAGCGCAC
>JAJYPA010000617.1 GCA_021795795.1 Pseudomonadota bacterium
TCGGGGCCGGGAATGGTGATCTCGGGCGCGGCCTTCGGGACGGGCTGCGGCTTGAAACGCTGCTCGATGCGGCCGGGGTTGGCGGGGCCAGGTAGCGGTGAAGCAGCCCTGGCGGCCGGAACGACGAGTCCGCCCAGTGCAACAACACAAAGTACCCGCCCTAACCCGCATGGCCGAGCTTGTTTTCCGCGATACATGATCACGAATCCCCCTTGATACAGGCCTTTATGAGGCCCGGCACTCTTAACCTCAGGCTATGGAACGATCCTGGTCGTCGATCGAATGGCGTCGACGATCTATTTCTCGATCTTGACGAGCTCAGTGACGAATTTGCCGTAGCCGCGGTAATTGCGTGGCGTGCGCTCAAGAATTTGCTTCACAACAACTTTCACATCCGGCGCATACCATTCCGTCTTTAGCGACGCGTTGTTCGTCCCAGGAGACGATTCCAATTTGAAGGCCTTGAAGGTCCCTGCTGGAACCGTCACGTCCTCGTAAGCCGTCACTTTCCAGTAGGTCACGACCGGACTGAAACGATGCCCCGTCATGTCATCCTTGTACGTCTCACTGGCCGTCCATGTCTTACCGACAAAGAGTGGCCACGAGAAGTTGCCATCGTCCGGCGACGCTGAATCTCTCTCCACACCAGCTCGCAGCGTCGCCATCCAATTGCGGTTCGTCTTGTTGAACACCGTGATATTCACGCCGTCAGTCTCCCGATGCACAGGCGTGCCTTTGTAGACGCCGTCCCGCAGCACTGTCTCGGTGTATGTCTGGGTTGACGTGGCATTCATGTACGTCACATCCGTTTTTCGGAAGACAAGTTTCGTGCCTGGAGAAGGAAACCCCACCTCCGCGGTCACGGCCCCGGCAGGCGGTTTGGCTGGTGTGTTCGCACACCCGGCGATCGCCATCGCCATCATCGTGGCCAACAGAGACGTTGTCAGTTGTCTCATTTCTGTTTCCCCAAAGAGATCAAGACCAACATGTCTGCCCTGTTCGTGCCGTTTCTGGAGGAGAGCGTCACAGCGCTCATTCACTTTCTGCGTGCAACCGGTTTTTCAACAGCCTGCTCCAGCACGGATGGCAGGGATTCCCAAACATCCTTCGCGAGATCGTGTTCTGGATTTTTCGCTGTTATTCTTGCCTCGGCAAGAAAGAGATTTCGGGAGATTTCGGGAGTTTCGAGATCCTGTTCCCGTGGGGAGGGCCATGCAGCAGATGCGCTGGACCGTGGGGGGGCGAATCAAGCGCTTGCGGGAGGCCAGAGGCCTTTCGCGGCGTGAGGTCGCGGATCAACTGCAGGTCGATGTGACCGCGGTTGCGGCGTGGGAAGCGGCCAAATACCTGCCGCGCGATGGCAGTCGCCTGCGGCTTGCGCAGGTGCTCGGCGTCGATCTGGAGACGCTTTTTCATGCAGACGCGGACCGGAATGCGCCGCCCATGGCAGCAGCGCTTGTCGATACGATCGAACATCTGCCCGACATGCTCGTCGCGCTCACCCAGCGCGCACGGCAGAAGCTCCGGGCGCTTCGTCTTGCCGCGCCCTACACGACCGCCGCCTATGTCCAGCAGGAGTGGCGCACGCTGGTTTCGGAGCGGTTGTTGTCCGGCACGCTGGAGGTGCAGCGCGTCGAGATTTTCTACGATCTCCGGCGGCTTCAGGAGACGCTCTCGAATATTCTTCGTTACGATGGCCGCGCCTACCACATCAAGAGCTATTGCCCCGGACTGACCGAGGTCGTTCCCGCGATGGGCGGCTATTTCTTCGACGATGAGGAGTTCTTGTTGGGTGCGTATTGGACGGGCGTTCCTCCGCAGCGCCGACCGGGTCTGCGCGTGTCCGGCGCCCCTTTCCGGGACTTCTTCGAGGCGTACTGGGACGAAATCTGGCGGAGGGGCACACTGCTCAACATCCGCGGAGCCCACGATTTATCCACCGTTCGAACGGTTGCGCTTCAGCTTGGGCTGCCGCCGAGGAAGTGGAAATCGTTTGTCGAGGAAGCGTCGGAACTCAAGATCGGCGATGGCGCACCGCCACTCGTCTGACACCGTTCGAACAGGTGGTTTCCCCGGGGCTTTGTGGGTGTCAAAACTGACCATACATTTTGGTCTGTGGATCTCTGAGGACTGTTCGGACCAAATCGGTTTGACTATGGCAACTTGTCTTCTGAAGCAGTCGTTTCAGATGAATTCTCGCCGTGCCATAGGTGATGCTCGCGGTGTTTGCATACTCCGCAAGCTTCTGCCCGTTCAGCAAGGCCGTGAGCAAGCGGATCTCCGCAGGGGTGAGCCCGTAGAGCTGACGCAGTCTTTCCTCAGGCACATGCGTTCGTGTGTCAGGATCCGCAAAGATCACGATCGCCGCTGGCTGCATCAAACCGAAGCCTAAAGACGCAATACGCATGGGTGCCACCAGGATTGCTAAAGAAGAACCGTTGGCGCCGCCGAGGTGAAACTTTCCACCCGCTCCGCCGACAAGCCCCGCGCTGGTTCGCACAGCCCCTGCAATCAGGCGATCCAGCCATGGCCCGTTATGGCTGCTTACTGCCCGCAATCGCCCATCTCGAAGAGCAAGGTGTTGACCCTGACGCAGCACGCGGTCAGCAACCGTGCTTGCAAAGAGCAAGCGGGAATCAGCCGCCACGATCACCAGCCCAACCGATAACGAATCCAGCAGATCAATCGCCAGGGCGCTCCGCGTGGCTTCAACCCCCAAGCGCTCGTGGATCTGGAAAGCACGTTCAAGGTGCGGAAGAACCAGGGCCATCATGCGCCGGTCGGATTCGTTGAAGGGGCGTGCTCCAAGGGGGCGGTGAATGCCGATTGCGGCGATCAAGTCGCTCGAAACCAGGCATTGCGCGCCGACCAGTTCAAACATGCCCCCTGTCAGCTTGCAATAGTCAGCCCATTCCGTGCGCAAGAGTTCCCGGCGACTCATCAACTCCTCGCCCAACACCACCGCCGGAAAACCTTTTTTCCAGCCTCGTGCGTACCACTCGTTGCGCTCGTGGTAGTACTCCGCGTAGGACGTGCATGCTGCGATATCGAAATTGGCGGTCCCAATCGGCAAGCGTGCGTTCTCGGGGATAGCCGAAGCGATCTGCGCCGGTCTGTAGCAGAAATGAAAGAGGCAACTCTCGCTGCCAAAGTGCCTGGCCACCACATCCGGTAGACACTGCATGGCCATGGGGTTCATGGCCGCCTCGTAGATTTGACTGACGAGATCGAGCAACCGCTTTTCACTCATCATGCCTGATTTGGCCACATCGCCTCCCTGACGTCTGACCAAGCCGCTGGCATTTCGACATGTCAGTTTTTATAACTCTATATCCCATTTGGGGGATGCGCAATCGACGGCTCGTCTTTAGCCTTCCCATGCACGGTAAAAAGCTAGGGTTTTCGACCCTAAGCCTTTAAACGATCGGAAACAGGGAGAACAACATGCGCGCACATCATCTCATCCGCGTGATCGCGGTTCTGGTTTTGGTCTTTCAGATTGCCGGCTGTGGCGGAGGAGGAAGCGGAACCACGACAAGCGTTGGTTCGACGACCCTCCAGGGACAGTTTGTTGATGCACCGACCAACGGCCTCTCCTATGCAGCCAGCCCCTCCGGTTTGAGCGGCACCACTTCGGGAGGTGGGTATTACTCCTACAAGGCAGGCGACACAGTGACGTTTACGCTCAGCACGGGCGGATCAACATCGATTGACATCGGGATAAAAACCCAGTCGACACAAGCTGTTGGGGCCGTCACTTTTGTGACCTCGCTCGAGTATGGGCAACAAGTCGCGGAGATCTTGCAGGCACTGAATCATGGCACAGGAAGCACCATGGACGTGAGCGGTTTAACAATACCGCCCGCGGTCGTCGCCGCGATCAATAGTTACATCTCGTCGGGCGGCGCCAACCTTGCCGGTTTCGCTTCTGACGACCAGTTTCTTGAATATGTTCAAACAAATACCACGGCCCCCACTCCCTTGACTGTCAAGGTTACGGGCAGTGGCAACACTTTTCTGGAATCCACGGTTCTTCCAAGTCTACAGGCTTCGGCGCTTGCGATTTCTACTTCTGGAGGCGGAAGTTCGGGCAGTGGCGGTACAATCCATAAATTCTCCGGATCGATACTTAATTCAGG
>JAJYPA010000618.1 GCA_021795795.1 Pseudomonadota bacterium
TCACGAGCGCATCGTCACTATTGAGGATGCTGCCGAATTGCGCCTCTCGCAGCCCAATTTGGTGTCGCTGGAGGCGCGCCCGGCCAACATGGAGGGCAAGGGCCAGATGCCCATCCGCGAACTGGTGCGCAACGCCCTGCGCATGCGTCCCGACCGTATCGTGGTGGGTGAATGCCGCGGTGGCGAAGCGTTGGACATGCTGCAAGCCATGAACACCGGTCATGACGGCTCGCTCACCACCGCCCACGCCAACACCGCCCGCGACATGCTCTCCCGTATCGAAGTCATGGTGCTCATGGCCGGCATGGATTTACCCCTCACCGCCATCCGCGAGCAGGTCGCTTCGGCAGTGGACATCATCGTGCAGATCACCCGCTTCTCCTGTGGTTCGCGCAAGATCACGAACATTTGCGAGGTGACCGGCATCGAAAGCGGCACCATCCAGTTACAGGAACTATTCACCTACAGACAGCATGGCTACGACGTCGATGGCAAGGTGCGAGGCAGTTTCCAGGCTACCGGGGCCGTGCCGGAGTTTTACGAGACCATGCGCGAGCGCGGCCTGCCCGTGGATTTATCCATCTTCCGGTCTGAGGAACCCCTGCGCGGACGGGAGGAGAACCATGGCAGATGATCGCTTGGCACGACGCTCGGAAACAGGTGCCAGTGCCATGGAATTCGCCATCGCCGCACCCGCTCTATTGCTAGCCCTCCTTGGTACTTTCCAGTCGGCGCTGTTCTATCAGGCCCGCGCCCAACTGGAAATCGCTACCCAGGAGGCGGTACGGGCGGGGGTTTTGCACGGGGCTCGTGTCGAAGCCATGCGCGATGCCCTGGCCCGCGGACTCACTCCGCTCTATACTCACGGCCAAAATCTATCCGCCCTCGCCCAGGGTTACGCCATGGCTAAAGTGGCGGCTGGTCAAGCAACCATCCGGATACTCAGCCCTACCCGAGAGGCCTTTGACGACTTCGCGGAATCGACCCGCGACGCTTCGGGGGCATGGGTTAGAGCGATTCCGGTGGATCATCTCGGCTATCGTCAGACCAACGCGGGAGGCGAAAGTCATTTGTCGGTACAGGACGCGACACTCCTCAAGATTCAGATAACCATCGTTCAACCACTCATCGTGCCCTTCATCGACCGGATTGGCCAGGGCATCTATCTAATGGATAAGACACCGGGGAGTGTGAGACTGCCGAGCCTTTTCGGCATCCACCTGGCTCAGTCCGTGGGAGCCAATGGTCAGATGCGCTGGGGCATCCCGATGCAGGCTGAGGCGGTGATGCGGATGCAGAGCCCGGTGCTGGCGGAGGGTCTACCCGTTAAGGCGGATCATGGGCAGGGATCAAACCCGGATCTGGGGAATAATGAGGACGATGAATTCAATGAGGTGATTCCCATATACGACGGTGATTTTGACCCGTCCACCGCGCCTGCCGATAGATCACCCCCGGGAGCCTGCGCTGGCGGCTCCCCATTCGATCACTAACCCCTGGAGTGGCTATGTACACCCTGAATGACCGGAAGTGGTCCCTCCTGACGCTCGTCGTCCTGTCCATCACCAGTGGCGACGCCCTGGCCCAGGACGGCCCATCCTTCAACTGCGCCCGCGCGAAAAATGATACGGAAAAAACACTCTGCAGCAACTCCAGCCTCGCCATCCAGGATCGCCAAGTGAGCAAGATCTACGCCACCCGCCTGAAGCAAGTTCGCACAGATGCCACAGCCAGGCGCACCACCATGAGACGGCAAAGGAACTTCATCAAACAACGGAACCTTTGCAGAACCAACATAGCGTGCCTCAATAACCTGTATGAAATGCGTTTTTATGATCTTGCAAACTGCATCATGATCACCAACGGCAACCAGATGAATCCACCGGCACCAAGGCCCGTATCGGTACCGAATGCATCAGCCGCAAATCCGGCACCCGACTGCTCCTCCGCATACAAAGTCGATCCCTCCTTTCTATCCGTGAGTGAGGGAGGGCTATGGTTGGATGGTTACGTACCGGGATATCACATGGAAGACCATAACAATCCAGGTCACATAGATAAAAAAAGGCACCATAATACTCCAGACTCGAATAGTGGAGTCACCATAGGCAAAGGTGTTGATCTTGCACAGCAGTCTCCACAACAGATCAGAAAAGATTTTGAGAACTATATAAAAGTTTACGGAAACACAGGAAACATTGATTATAATGAAGTTGTAGATAGATTGTCTTATTATATGGACAAAGGAATAAAGGGCTGGAGTGCGGTTAGGAGAGTCGAGATCCAGCCGATCTCTCTCACGGAAGAACAGGCGGATTTGCTCACCAGGGCCGTAGAGTTCCGGTTCGTAAGGGCCGTAGAAATCCAATTTGACCGGAAAAACAACTTGGGTACGACATTCAAACAACTCCCGGCAGAGGCACAAACCACGCTCCTGGATTTTTCCTACAACTATGGAAGCAGTGACTCCGTGGGCAGACGCCATAAAAATGGGAGAGGGGCGACACCGCAAGATCGAACCAGAACGCTTCTGTGGTCTTCGTACTATAACGGCAGGTGGCAAGATCTGGCCACGAAGCTGCAGACTTTTGATGTGCCAGACAACCGTAAAATTTACAAAAACAGAAGGCACAGAGAAGGCAAGCTACTCCAAAAAGCCATAGACAAAAAACGTCTGCCCGATAAAGGAAATCCCTGCGCACCGCGCGATGCCATGCGCAGCGCCCTCATTGAACGACATTACAGATACGCTCGACACTTTGAAAGGAGTCTATGGTCATGAAAGCTGGTTGGCGGAAGCGCATTATACTCACGATCACGGGTTTAATACTTACCATCCCTGCCTTGGCGGAGGATATGCCATCTACCACAGGTATCGCAGACTGTAGAAAACCAAAAAGTCCTGCCGAAGCGGCAATTTGTCATGCCAAAAGTTTCAATGAACTCATACCACTAGACATGTGGGTTGCCGGACTTTACAAACGTGCCCTGAAAAACACCACACCCGGCAGTGCCGAACAGGATAAAATCATCCAGGGACAACGCGGCTACCTCCAGCAACGCGATGCCTGTGGCAGTGATACCGCTTGCCTCATGAAGATCATGAGGACGCGACAACAGCAACTCATCGCGCTCAACAAGCAGCTCAAAATCGAACTCCCCGATGCCGACATCGCCCTTTTCATCGGCGAACATACGTATTTCCAAAGCGCCGAAGAGGAGCGGAAAAACATCACCCCGGAATCCTCTCTCGCCGATCGTATTTTGGGGGCCTTTGAACAATATCCCCCCGCCCATGTGAAGCTCACCGACGGCAGCACCCTATTCTGGGGTTTTCAGCAGGGCAACGGCAGTGTGCGCTCCCTTGCCATCACCGATGCCAAAGGTCACGTGCAACTCGTGGGCGCCGTGGACGATCTGCCCGACATTTCCAATGCCATCCTCCCGGGGCACGACACCCGCGATGAAATCGATCCGGCAAAACATCGGTTACGGTCCGGCCGGATCGCGCTCTTCGTGCGCGACCCGGCGGCCCTCCGGCGCTATCTCCCCGCCATCCGCGGTTGGGCCTATGCCGACTTACTAGGCTTCAACGTCCACTGCGATAAAAACGCCCAATGGCAACAACGCTGCACGGAAGTCCAACGTTACGCCCTGCCCATTACCGCCTATGGTTTGATGCACTGCAAAAGCAAGGCCAACGGCAAGACCTTGGTAAATCGTTGCCCCGTGGCTTTGCCGAATGTGCCGGGTACCGCCCCCCTGGAGCTGTTTCGTCAATGATCCAAGCTCGTCATTTCTGCAACGCCGCAAACACCCCCAACGCCCGCTTCAAGTCCTCCCAGACCTTGCGCTTGTCGATGGGGTTGCGCAACAGGTAGGCGGGGTGGTAGGTGACGATGAGGGGGATACCCTGATATTGCTGGGGAGTGCCGCGCAGCTTGGCGAGGGGCGTGTCCACCTGGAGCAGCCCTTGGGCGGCGAAGCGCCCCAGGGCGACGATGATGCGCGGTTGCAGCAGGGCGATCTGGCGCTGCAGGTACGGTATACAGGCATGCACTTCTGGCCCCAAGGGATCGCGGTTGTTGGGAGGACGGCATTTGAGGATGTTGGCGATATAGACTTCGT
>JAJYPA010000120.1 GCA_021795795.1 Pseudomonadota bacterium
ATCCTCGACAAAGCAGCTCCCAGAATCGTGACACCAAATCGTGACACCTGATCGAAAAAGCGCTAAGTCAAAGAAAAAACGCCAAGATAAACATTATCTTAGCGCTTTATTGGTGGTGGGGTCGCACCCCGTGTCAATTCAAGTTCTCCCAACGCCTGCGAGCCATTGCGGGCGGCTGCGGAAACTTACCAAGAACCCTTATTTAGCAAGCATCTTATCAGGAAATTCACCGGTTGTTTCATTGCCGGTAGAGTGGCTGCGGACGTGGGTTCAATTGCGCATTTCGGAATCGAACCCACGTCTGTATTCCGATGTCAGTCTTGCCAAGTTTATCCCGCCGCGACTCAATACATGACTCAATCAGCAATAAGGAGATTTGTCATGGAAAAAGTTGTTCTGTCAGAAAACGAACTGGCTCAATACTGGGGCGTGAGTCCGAAAACATTGCAGCGTTGGCGCACCGAAGGCCGTGGTCCCAACTACCTCAAATTATCCAAACGTGTGCTGTATCCACTGGCGGAAATCAAAATTTTCGAATCCAACGCGCTGCATGCGTCAACTTCGGAAAAATCTTGTTCAGTCGTGTCAACATCGAAGCCAAACCTGCTGACAGCCGAGGAAGCATCTGCCGTGACCGGGCTTCCTGCATATATGTTCACGAACAAACGGGTTCGCGAGGCTGCAGGACTACCTTGCGTCTACATCAACTCATCTGTGCGATTTAATCTGGATGTGGTCATGGACTGGGTTCGTCGAAATTCAAGCCAAGTGACTGATTAGGAGTCATCAAGGGGACGGCCGGGCCAATTCAGCACCGGATGGTGATTTGTTCTGGTCGGTCCCCGACCGGCTTCATGGGGGTGTGGTTTAACAGAATGCTAAACCCCCCTGTCAATTTACCGAGCAAATCGGCGCAAATCCGGGAAATTGCGAGGGGACTACGCCTCCTTAATTGGAGATCGGAACCACCGTATCCTCGCCCCGGTGCAGGCCTGTGTTACTTCTTCTTGAGTAGCTGATCGAGGGTATCGACACCCTCGCGCTTGAGCACCGTGCCCAAGTGCGCATCTGAGCGGTAGCCCTGCGCAAAATTGTCGCCGTAGGTCTTGTGCAACGTTTCGCCGAAAGAGGTCGATGCCATTTTTCGGGCACTAGTCTTGCCCACACTGACATCTGCCGTCTAGGGCGGTATCCTTCAATCAATATGGTCATTTCCAGCCACCACGGCATGCGCGCCCACAGTTTTTATGGCATGCATTTCGAATAGCCTAAACTGAAGGATGAGTCTCGCCCATTTTCCTCGTTGCAACTACTCATGGGGTATTCGTGCCATTTCTATCCTCCGATTCCTGCATTTCACAGAAGCATTGGACTCCATTTTTCCGACCGACCTCACAATTCCATCATCGCGAAGCCTTGGGTTTGATTGGCTGGTGACACGCGCATGTTTCTCCGTGGGCAGCAGCGATAAACTCTCGCAATATACCGCAGTCGGCCACTTTGTGGCCGGCATCGCATTGGTTGCGAAGACGAGTAAGTTGTTGTTCCAGCATCCTGAGTGATTCGAGCTTGGCGCGCACGCGAGTAAGATGCTCGTCAAGCATGGAGTTCACGTTGTTGCAATCAGTATCGAGTTGCGATGCAAAGCCGAGCAGACGCTTGATGTCTCTCAGCCCCATGTCCAGCGCGCGACAGTGCCGGATAAAATTTGCCCGCTCTAGCGCATCCTGACCATAGGCACGGTAACCGTTGGCTTGGCGGCCGGGTAGTTCCAGCAGCCCGACACGCTCATAGTAGCGCAATGTTTCAATGTCAATGCCGGTGGCTTTTGCCAATTCTCCGATGCGCATATACTTTTCCACATGATTGTCCGATGATTTTAACCCCTTGACCCTGAAGTTGCTACAGAGTTTAGCATGACCCTATCTTAATCCAGGATCAAGCTGATAAGTATCCAACTATGTCTGCTACGGCCCGACGAATTGTACAGCTCCTGTTGATCACCCTGGTAATAAATACCGGCTGGACGTTCAACAAGGAAGCAATAGCTGACGTGTGGTTCGACGAACTGCGTAGCTCGGCCATGAACGACAGTCACGCTTCGGTCGAACCCGAAAACATCAAAATATTGTTCCTAAAGGTCCCTGCAATCACTGGTGCCATGCCGTGGGCCATTTCGTTGGCATCTTTTTTCTGCATCCGATCCTCCTGGTGGAGGTTGCCGACGATTACTTCATCGCCCTCACGCCATCCCCTCTCCCGTCCCTTTCCGAAAACCACTACCGGCCACCTCGATTCTTTTTTCCAGAGCTTGATTCAAAGTTTTGAGTACGTGCCAGCGTTTGGTGAACCGGCGCACTCAACCCATATCGGACAAAAGGAGTTATCGTGAAAATCGCCTGTGTTTTCTGCAACCTGCCGATCAGGATGCGGTTGGCATGCCGCCTTGTCGTGGCGCTATTGCTGCTCTCATTTCTTTATCCACTTTCAGCTATGTCGGCCCCACTCACTTTGGAACAGGCCTGGAAACAGGCCGAGGAAAACAATCCGGCACTGCGTTCAGCCCGAGCAAGTCTTGCAGCAGCTCAAGGTGAAATGACCGATGCTCGCGCTCTGTTGTGGAATAACCCTCAGATTTCCACCAACAGGTACAGTCGTGATGTTTCGCAAACCGGGCAACCGATAAACAACAAAAACGGCATGTCCGGCCTGACGCAAACATTCGAGATCGCAGGGCAACAGGGCATCCGGCAACGAGCAGCCGAGAAAAATTTGGCGGCGATCCAGGAAATCATCGCTGAAACGAGACGCCAAGTGCGTGCGGATGTTGAGCAACGTTTTGTGAATGTGCTTAGCCTGCAATTACGCATTCAGGTGGAAGAGCAGACGCTTAAATTCATCCGGGAAGCAACCATGGCGATCAAAAAGCGCGTCGCATCTGGCGAAGACAGCCGTCTTGATGGAAATCTCGCCCAAGTGGAGGCAGAACGCGCGGAAAACCATATTTCTCTGTTGCGGGAGCAACTTATTCAGGCACGTGCAGACTTGTCTGCTCTGCTTCAGATGGCGGCAGGGCAGATGCCAGAGGTTGTCGGATCATTGGACGCTGAACCTCGCTCTTATATGTTGGGAAATTTGCTGGCCAGTGCAGCACGCCGCCCACTTTTGGGTGCTCTGGATTACCGAGAGGGGGTCGCAAGAGATCAGGTTGATCTGGAGCGCGCCTCAATTTATCCGGACGTGACGTTGGGTTTGTATTATGGTCGCGAGCTGGGTGTCGATAACAAGGTTACGTCTTTGAGTGTTTCTTTACCGATCCCACTGTTTCGCCGTAATGCGACCGGTATTGGTCGTGCAGAGACTGCGTTGACCCAAGCCGAAATTGAGAAGCAGAGCGCATCTCGAGACGTGCGCGCCCAAGTTCTGGCGCTCTGGGAGCAGTATACGAATCTCGAGGCAAGGGTGCGGAGGCTGAATGAATCCGTGCTCCCGGCCCTGGAAGAAAACCAGCATCTGTCCTTCATTTCCTTCCAGGCGGGCGAAATCGGCTTGCTGCAACTCCTCCTGGTCAACCGCCAGGTACTGGATGGACAGCAGGACCTGCTCGATGCTCGAACCGGGTTGCGCTTGACCCAAGTAAAACTGGAAGCGGCGGCGGGCTGGCAGCCCGGCCAACGCTGAACAAAATACCCCACTTCAGGAATTCAGGACATGAACAGCATACATAGAAAAAAGAAGCGTGACTCGGGACGATTGCTCTCCTGGTTACTGATCAGTAGTTTGTCGGCAATTCTTTTTGCGGGCTGCGGCGAGAAATCCAATCTCCCTGAGAAAGACACAAAACAATCCGGAAAGATGGAACAGGCAAGCAAAGGCGCAACAAAACCTCAAGAGGAAGAACAGGAAGAAAAAGGCGGCGACAAGCTGCTTGTCCTGAGCACCGAGGAAATCCAAAGGGCGGGCATCAGGGTACAGAAACTGGACCTGCAGGAAAAAGCCGAGCAGGTCGTCATCACCGCCACCATCCAAGCCAACCAGGATAGACTCGCCCACATCGCCCCACTTATATCCGGACGTATCGTCAAGGTCATGGCCAATCTCGGGGACAAGGTGAAATCAGGACAGCCGCTGGCTGTGCTCGATAGCATCGAACTTGGCGAAGCCCGCTCGGCCTATCTCCAGGCAGCGAGCGAGGCCGCCGTGGCGCAGGCCGGCTTTGAGCGCGCCAAACGGCTGCAGGCGGACAACATCATTCCCGAGAAGGAATTTCTGCGCGCCCGCGCCGAGTATGAAAAGGCCCATGCCGCGCTACGCGCTGCCACCGACAAGCTGCGCATGATGGGAGTAAATCCTGAAAAGCCGTCCGGTTCGACCTTCCCGGTTATTGCGCCATTCTCTGGCACAGTGATCGAAAAGAAAGCGGTGCTGGGGGAGCTAGCTCCCCCCGACCAGTCACTGTTTACCGTCGCCGATCTGTCCGTCCTTTGGATCGAAGCCAACCTTTATGACAAGGACCTGTCCAAAGTCAGTCCCGGCGCGCAGGCGAGCGTCACTGTGTCGGCTTATCCGAATGAGGTCTTCAAAGGTCGCCTCACTTATATCAGCAGTGTCATGGACAAGGACTCCCGTACCCTGAAGGCGCGGATCGAGGTGCCAAATCCCGACGGCAGGCTGAAGCTGGAGATGTTCGCGACGGCTGCCATTCATACCGGAACTGGTGTCAAGGTATTGGCCGTGCCAGAAGAGGCGGTGCTGCTGATGCAGGGGATGCCGACGGTGTTTGTTGCCGAGAAAAATGGATTTGAACAACGTGCAGTGGAAGTGGGCGAGCGAGCGCAGGGATATGTCGTGCTTAAGTCCGGGGTGGAAGCCGGAGAAAGCGTGGTGATAAGCGGTGCTTACGCCCTCAAGGCGCGACTGCTCAAAGCGCAAATCGGCGATTCGGATTAGGAACGGCCATGTTGAATAAAATTGTCGATCTATCCTTGCGCTACAAAGTGCTGGTACTGGTGGCGTTCGTACTGGTGGTGATGTTCGGCGTGAAGGCTTGGCGGGAAGTGCCTGTTGACGCATTTCCCGATGTGACGCCGGTGCAGGTGAACATCTATACGGAATCACCGGGACTTGCGGCCGAGGATGTGGAAAAGCTGCTCACCTTTCCCGTGGAAGGGGCCATGGCCGGTCTGCCGGGAGTGGATGAAATCCGATCGGTATCTCTGTTCGGACTGTCCTATGTCAGCGTGTATTTCAAAGACGACGTGGACATCTATTTCGCCCGCCGTCTGGTGAGCGAAAAGCTGCAGGAGGTCAGGGGCCTCATTCCAACAGGTTATGGCGAACCGGCACTCGGACCGAATACTTCGGGACTGGGACAGGTATTCTGGTACACCGTCGAATCCGCCGACAAAAAGCTGTCCGGAATGGACCTGCGCACCCTGCAGGACTGGACTGTGCGGCTCGTGCTGCGCACCGCGCCCGGCTTGGACGACGTCATGTCCTGGGGGGGTGACGAAAAGCAATACCAGGTGCTGATCGATCCGCAGCGCCTGATTAAATACGGGCTGACCTTCAAGGAAGTGATGGTGGCGTTGACCGCCAATAACCGCCAGGTGGGCGGGCAATACGTCAACCTCGGACGAGAACAGTATCTGGTGCGGGGATTGGGCCTGGTCGCCAACACACGAGATATCGGCGGCATCGTCATTGCCGAAAAGGAGGGCACCCCCATCTACGTGCGCGACGTAGCCGAGGTCAAGGAAGCCCCCGCATTGCGCACCGGCGCGGTCACCAAGAACGGCAAAGAGGTGGTGCTAGGGATAGCCTTGCAGCGCATCGGCGAGAATGCCAAGAACGTGGTGGACGCCATCAAGCAGAAATTGCAAGTAGTCCGGCAAGCCTTGCCTAAGGATGTGACGATCAAGCCGATCTACGATCGTACCGAACTGGTCGAGAAGGCGGTCAAGACGGCCGAAAGCGCTTTGATTGAAGGCTCCGTTCTGGTGGCCATCATCCTGTTCCTGTTCCTTGGCGAAATCCGCTCTGCGCTGGTGGTTATCCTGGCCCTGCCGCTGGCCATGTTGATCGGCTTTATTTTGATGCAGCAATGGGGGTTGTCGGCCAACCTGATGTCGCTCGCTGGGCTGGCCGTGGGTATCGGGATGATGGTGGACGGCGCCGTGGTGATGGTGGAAAATGGCTTCCGCCTGCTCAGCCACAAAGTCGGGCAGACGGTCAATAAAACCCATGTGATCCTGGAAGCGGCGCGAGAGGTAATCAATCCGACCGCGTTCGCGATCCTGATCATCATCGTGGTTTTCCTGCCGCTGTTTTCCCTGACCGGGCTGGAAGGCAAGCTGTTCAAGCCCATGGCGCTCACCATCACCTTCGCCATGATCGGTTCCCTGGTGCTGACCTTGACGCTGGTCCCAGTCATGTCGTCGCTGATCCTGAAACCCAAGGAAGAGAGAGACACTTTCGTGGTGAAGTGGGCGAAAAGGCTTTATCTGCCGCTTCTGGACTGGGCGCTGGAAAACAAGCGCAAGGTGATCGGTGGCGCCTTTGCCCTGCTGATCGGAACCCTCGCATTGTTTCCTTACCTCGGCAAGGAATTCATGCCGACCTTGCAGGAAGGTACCATCATGTTCCGCGTGACCAGCATTCCCTCAACCTCGTTGGAGGAATCGATCCGCATCTCGGAGAACATCGAAGTCGCGCTCAAGCGGTTCTCCCAGGTGAAATCGGCTCTTGCCACGATCGGTCGATCGGAAAAAGGAGAAACGGCGGATGTCAATTACATGGAAATCATGGTGGATTTGAAGCCCCGCGACCAATGGCCGAAGCCGATTTCCTTTCCGGAGTTGACACGTGAGATGCAGGAAAAGCTGGAACGGGTGGCGCCGTCTTCCGTCATCTCCGCCACCCAGCCGATCCAGATGCGCGTCGAGGAGCTGATTTCCGGCGTGCGAGCCACCTTGGCCTTGAAACTCTATGGCGAAGACTTGAGCACGCTCGACCGGCTATCCGGTGAACTCAAATCCGTCTTGCAAAAAGTGTCCGGCGTGACCGATCTTTCCCTGGAAGCCAACAAAGGCAAGCCGCAACTGGTGGTGAAGGTGAACCGCGAGGCGGCGGCGCGCCTGGGATTGAATGCCGACGATATCCTGGAAGTGGTGCAAGCCGGCATCGGTGGCAAAGCCGTGTCCACGCTGATCGACGGGGTGAAGCGCTTCGACATCCAGGTGTGGCTCGCACCGGATTTCCGCAACAGCGTTGAAGCCATCAGCAACATCCCGATCCGCACCCAGGGTGGCGCTCTGGTGCCGTTGTCCGCAGTGGCCACGGTGAAACTGGACGAAGGTTACTCATTTATACGACGAGAACAGTTACAGCGCTATGCCGTGATCCAGATGGACGTGAAGGGGCGCGATGTGAACGGCTTCGTGAAGGAAGCGGAAGCGAAGATCAAGCGCGAGGTGAAGCTGCCCCCCGGTTACTGGATCGAATGGGGTGGCGCATTCGAGAATCAGCAGCGCGCCATGGCCAAGCTCGCCGTGATCGTGCCGCTCACCATAGGGCTGATCTTCATCCTGCTCTATACGGCATTCAATTCACTCACCTACGCCACGCTGATCATTGCCAACGTGCCGTTCGCCATTATCGGGGGGGTGATTGGGTTGTTCGTCACAGGGCAGTATCTGTCGGTGCCTTCTGCCATCGGCTTCATTGCGGTGTTCGGTGTGGCGATGCTGAACGGCATCGTGCTGGTATCTTTCCTTAACGACCAGCGGCGGCAGGGGTTGTCGGTCAGGGAGGCGGTCAGGCAGGGTGCAGCCCTGCGCCTGAGGCCGGTCTTGATGACGGCTTCCATCGCCATTTTTGGCCTCGTGCCAATGCTGCTCTCCAGCGGCGTGGGGGCGGAAACCCAGCGTCCCTTGGCGACGGTGGTAGTTGGCGGTCTGTTCACCTCCACGGCGCTGACCCTGCTGCTGTTGCCACTGATGTATGAATGGGTGGAAAACCGCCGCGAACGCAAACAGATCCGCTAAATAGGCAAAGGAGAGTTCCCATGAAAGAAATCAAGGCGTACATACACAACCAACGCATCGCCGACGTGATCCGAACCCTCAAGGAATCGGGGCAATGCAATGCGAACGCCGGCTGCCGCAATCTCACCGTCGTCCCCGTGCAAAGCCTGCTGAAGGCAGTGGACGCCAGCGAGCAGCACTACTCCATCGAATTGGCCGAAGAGGTCATTCACGAATCCAAGCTGGAACTGATCTGTGAAGACCATCAGGTGGACCAGCTGGTTGGCATCATCGCGCGCACCGGACGCACCGGGCAGGCGGAGAGTGGCTGGATTTATGTCATTGAGATTGCTGCCGCAATGCCGATTCGGGGCAGCCATGAGTGAGGGTGTGCGATCCGGCTGCGTCTGCGGCCACGACGAAGATGGCTTCAGCGGCCCCTGGTGGCGCTTTCCGCCGCTGCGCAATGCACTGGCGAGCGGCGTGCTGGCCGGGGCGGGGTATCTGTCCGCGCATCTCGGGCTGATCGGCAAGGGTGGCGAAATCGCTTTCCTTCTTCTTGCCATGCTGTCGGGCGGTTACTACTGGGTGCGCGAAGGACTGGAGGAACTGGCGCATGAACGGGTAGTCGGCATCGATATGCTGATGCTGGCGGCCACCATTGGCTCGGCACTGCTCGGCTTGTGGGACGAGGCGGCGGCGCTGGTGTTTCTGTACAGCGCGGCGGAAGGCACGGAGGAGTACACTTATGCGCGCACCCGTTCCGCCATCCGTGCGCTGCTCGATTTGGCTCCCAAGGAAGCTTGTCTGCTCAGGGAGGGGCTGGAAGTGACGGTGCCCGCAGCCAGCCTGAAGATGGGCGACCGTTTCCTGGTGCGGCCCGGCGAGGCATTGCCCACCGACGGCGTAATTCGTGCCGGCAATTCCAGTCTCGACGAATCGCCGGTAACCGGTGAATCGGTGCCGGTGGACAAGGGGCCGGGCATGGCCGTATTCGCCGCCAGCATAAACCGCAAAGGTGCACTGGAGGTGGAGGCGACGGCAACCTTCGCCGACAACAGTCTGGCCAAGATTATCCATTTGGTGGAACAAGCCCAGGAGCGCAAGGGAAAAGCCCAGCAATGGATCGAGCGCTTCGGGCGGCGCTATACGCCGGCGGTGCTGGCGGTTTCGGCTTTGCTACTCGCATTGCCCTGGATATTCGACCTGCCACTGGATGACTGGACCAGACGCGCCGTGTTGCTGCTGGTAGCGGCGGCCCCCTGTGCGCTGGTGATGTCCACGCCGGTAGCTATGGCGGCGGGGATCGGTTCGGCCGGGCGGCGAGGTATTCTCATCAAGGGCGGCGCGCATCTGGAACATCTGGGCATGATCAGGGTGGTGGCATTCGACAAAACTGGCACGCTCACGCGCGGCAAGCCGGTGGTGACTGACGTCATTTCCCTGCGCGACAGCGCGCCGCGCCTAGTATCCATCGCTTCCGGACTGGAGCGCTATTCCGAGCACCCCCTGGCGCGCGCCATCGTGGCGGAAGCGCTGGAAAAAGCCATAACGCCGGTGACAGTGGCTGCCTTTGAGGCGCTTGCCGGTGCAGGTGCGCGGGGGGAAGTGTCGGGGGAGACCTGGCATATCGGCAGTCCCGCCCTGCTTTCCAGTTTGGGCGTTGATTTGTCGCCAGTATCGGAAATGCTCGATGACTTGGAAAGTCAGGGCAAGACCGTGGTGCTGGTGGGCAGGCGCGATGAACTGCTCGGCCTGATCGCCATGCGCGACCAGGTGCGGGACGGCGCGCGCGCGGCGGTGGCAGGCTTGCATGCCCAGGGCATGCGGGTGGCCATGCTCAGCGGCGACAACGCGCGGGCAGCGGAGGCCGTGGCAAAAGAGCTGGGCATCGACGAGGTGCGTGCGGGACTCAAGCCGCACGAAAAGGTGGAAGCCGTGCGCGAACTGGAGCGGCAATACGGTCACGTGCTGATGGTGGGCGACGGCGTCAACGACGCCCCGGCGCTGGCCGCCGCCACCTGCGGTGTGGCGATGGGCGTGGCGGGCAGCGATGCCGCCATCGAAGCGGCGGACGTGGCATTGATGGCTGACGATCTGGCCAAGGTAGGGGAGGCGCTGCGGCTGGGCCGCAAAGCCCGGCGCGTGAGCGTGCAGAACATCGTGTTTTCGGTGCTGGTACTGGCCTTCATGATTCCGCTTGCGCTGAGCGGGATATTGAGCATTGCATTCACCGTGCTGGTTCACGAGGCAAGCGAATTGATGGCGGTGGCGAACGGCCTTCGGGTGGCAAGACGCGATTAACGCGACAGAGCCACTGTAATGGGAAAATCCTAGGCTGATTTTTCCGTGTTCTTTTCTCATCCTTGCAAAGCTCCTGAGCCTACGCGGTTTACTTGATGCGATTATCTCAGGGACAGGATTTTCTCACCAGTTAGCGAGTGAACTATTAAGAAGGCCCTTAAATAAACTGGCACTACCTGTGTTATTTTCATAAGGTTACAGTGAAATCAGTGGCGTTTATTTAAGGGCCTGATTAATAAACTACAGCCTGTCAATTCCTATGGGACGTCAAGGAAGGTTTACTTGTGAGCCGCTGCAAGCGCCCCAACCTGCTCCCGATACCACCGCTGAAACTCCACCACCATCAGCGTCGTCTGTGCTGCATCCTCGGCTAGCTTTTCGCAGGTGGCGCTGGCTTCTGATTGTCCGGCAGAAGGTACAGGGTTGGCGGGGGCTGCATCAGTTCCAGTGGCAACGGCGGGAACTTCGGGCACTGCGCTGGAATGGGTTGTGGCGTGGTGGCGCATGCGGGGAGGAACGCGGGCAAGAAGATTGTGGCGATCAGCGACAATTTTGGCTTTCTCAGTTTCAAAGTCATTCGAAATCTCCTGGTTGATGTTGGTTTGATGGGTCGTGATGGCAGCGACCTGCGCGGCTTGCTTGGCCACGGCCTGGGCTTGCGCGGCTTTCTCTGCATCCCATTGGGCCGTCACGTGCTGTTCGCCATAGCGGTAGCCGCCCAGGAACACCGCCAGCGCGATCGCAGCGGCGCTGATCAGCCGCCACGGCAGCAGTTTCAGAATTTCGATGAACGGAAACATCACGCACCTCCTCCCGGTTCGGTCTTGGCCTTGAATCCAAGAGCAGCGCCACCGGCGGCGAGCGTCGCCCCAAGGCCAATGCCGAATGCCTGCATGTCAAATGGATGGCCCTGACCCACCACGGAATAGATCGCCAGTCCAAGGAATACGACCACGCTCTGCGCCCATAGCACCCGGCCGACGTCGAAGCTTTCGCCGTCAGCGGTCGTGAAGCAGTCTTTCAGCAACTTCATCATGCTGTTTTCTCCTCGTTGAATTCCAACTCTTCGGCCAGACGCCGGTGCAGGAGCCCGGCCAATACGCGTCCGGCATCGCGATCCCACAGCGGAAACTGCATGGCTGCCGCCGCGAGATTTCCGGCGTTGATATCTTTCAGCATCGTCGATCGGGCGAAAGCGCCCGCGCCAAGGTTGAATACGAAATCCACCAGCGCATCGAACTCGGGCTGCTTCAGGGAAATCTGCACCAGCCGGTTGACCGCATCGGCGGCCGCCTGGATGTCCGCTTTGAGCCAAGCCTCCGCCTGCTCGAGCGTGCAGGTCATGCCCTCTATCACACCATGGGTGTGACCGTAACCGATCGTCCACACGCCGCCGGTGTCGGGATAGGCGGCGAGCCGACAGCCCTCGAAACGCTCGGTGAGTTGGATGCCTGCTTTGCTGTAGGTCATGGGTGGGTTCATTTCTTGTCCTCCGTGATGGATTTCTGGTACTGCGGTTCGTGGGCGCTGACCCAATCCCACAGCCGATCGAAGGCCTGCTCGTAATAGTTGGCGAGCGCGTCCGATTCGGTGAAGCACAGGTCGTTCAGTTGCTGACTGGCGCTCACCGAGTAGTTCCAACTGCCGTCTTCCACGATGACCTTGCTATCCGGCGTGCGGATCACTGTCGCCTTGAGATGCACGATCTGGTGGTGCACGGGCGAGGTGCCGATGAGGAAGTGCTCCCCGTCCTTGAGTCCTGCGGCCATGAGCCGCTCGATCTGCGGTGCCTCGGCGCGTCCTGCTGCCTGGGTATGATCAAAAATCACCCGCACGTCGCACCCCGCCGTGTGCGCTGCGATCAGCGCATCGAAGAAGGGCTGCAGGGTGCAGCCGTAGATCATGGTGAAGAGCTTCGCCCCGGGTTGGGCGCTACTGGCGAGATACGCCTCGAAGGCCGCAAGCCCGTCGGCGTAGGGGGTGATGAGCCGGGTCTGCTCGGCGGTTTCGTGCAGGATGCCAAGGGAAGAGAGGATGGCATTCATTTGAACACTCCTTGTCCATGAATGACGCCCCATATCACGGCGATGCCGCTGCCGACGACCGACAGCCACATGACGACGCGCGCGCCGAACTTGGCGGCGAGAAAGGTCTGTTTCATCTCGTTCATCTCCTCCGAATGTTTCTGGTGGAAGGCTTCGATGTAATGGGCGAGCAGCCGGAATTCGGGCGACTCGATCTTGTCGATCTCGGCGCGCAGGGCTTCCAGGGTTTGCTGGGTGTCGGTCATGGTCATTTCTCCTTTCTTCAGACGTAAAAAAACCGCCCTCGGGCGGTCGATGGGTGGGTGCTGCGGTAATTCCGTCAATAGTTGGCGCGAATCACATAGCCTTCCAGAGTGACGAGTTCGTTGGCGGCAGCCGGCTGCGCCCGTAGCGTGAGCGTCTGGCTCTGCGAGAAATCGACTGTGATCCCCCCGGAAATGTAGGTGTTGTTGAGCGAGTACATCTGGCTGTTGAGCGCTCCTCGGTTGATCAGCCACCAGTGATAGGGCTGCGAACTGGTAGTGAAGGAATTGGAATCGATGTAACTCGTGCCGATGTGCCAGGCAGTGGTCTTGCTGTTGGATGACGAGGTGCCATCGAAGAACGTGTGGCATTCCAGCGATCCGTTTGCAGAAACAGAGCCGGTGGGGATCGTGATGCTTGCCATGACAACGTCGGTGGCAACAGGGGTCACTGTAGGCGTGCCAAGTCCCGTGGCATAAGCCAGGGCAACGGTAAATGCGGTTGTGCTGTCGACCGACACGACCTTGTAAAATCCGGATATGCCTGTACCACCGGACCAGGTGACATAGACATTGGCTCCTACCGCAGGCGAGGCCGCAAGCCCATGCGCTCCGGTGCTCGACAACTGTACGTTCCCGGCATTGTTCGCGTAGGCCGCGCCCGTGAAGGTCGATGCCACTGCAACAAATGAAAACGGTACCGCACTCTGCGCGAGGACTTTCGTAGCATTGCCGCTATTGGGTAGCAGATTTCCGACAATGCGCTCGTCCGTGATCATGAGATTGGTGATCGCGGTGGAAGACGTCTGCAGCAGCACTTGGGCGAGTGGGTAGTAGCCTGCAGGGATGGCAGGCGGTGATGGGGACGCAGCCTCCGTTCCCGTTACTGTGAGGATTGCCCCGCTTGCCGGATTGATCACGATCCGGTCGATGCGCGGATTCGATACCGGCGCCGTAAACGTACCCGTCGACTGCGCGACAACCGGGGTGAGCGCGCCGCCGCCGAACACTGCACCGGCATCGATGGCCATCGTCATATTGGCGGTCGCCTGCGCATGCGGCGCAAAGGGTCCTGCCAGCCGGTACATCACCGCGATGTCGGCATCGATCGATGCCTTGTAGGTCGTCGCATCCTGCGTCGTGAAGTTTGTCTGATTGAATGTGGCAACCGTCATGTCGTCTCCTGCTGGTTTACATGTCAAAGGTGGGCGTGAACATCGACAGGCAGGGCGTTCCCTGCACCGTGCTGATCATCGCTCGGGTTTTGATGAAGCGGGCCGTCAGCGTGCCGTTCCCCCACTGGCTGTAGCCTGCGTAATTCACGCCGTCCGAACTCGCGTTGATCCAGAACTGCGGGCTATTGGATCCTCCCGGAATCGGCAGCGTGCCCGCAAACGCGGCCCATGCCCGTACCGTTTTCGAGGCGGTAAGATCCACGATCTGGGCTGACTCGAAGGAGCAGGCGGGATAAGGATTCGGCACCAGTTTGTCGAAGGTGTCCCACAGGTCGGCGTTCGCCAGGTTCTGGCTTTGCGGCACGAGCTTGCCGGTCCAATGCTGGACCATGTTGGTCAGCGTTCCCGGCCATTGCGGCGCCTGGATGAGTGTGGCCTGCACGGTCAGGGTGTTGGCTACGGTAAAACTCTGCACCGCTTGCGCCGAATAGGTGCCACTCGCATCCCTCGCCGCCAGGAGGAAAATCCAGGCCCCCGGCACCATGCCGGTGGTGTTGAAGGACGTGTAGGCGATTCCGGTTGCCAGCACCACGCCGTCGTTCCAGTTCGAGATGTTCCCCTGCGGTACATAGCGGATTTCGTAGCTGACGCCGGTACTGCTCGAGGCAACCCAGCTCAATTGCGTGGCAGTACCCGATTGCGACACGGACAAGCCTGAAGGGGCTACGGGCAGCGCCAGTTGCCCGGCAATCGTGAACGGCACTGATGGAATGTCAGCGATGTTCTGCACCCCGGCACCGACCTGGTTGAAGGCCACGAATTTGAAATAGACCGTGGATCCTGCCAGTTGCGGATTGTAGGGATAGCGGAACAATCCCGCATCGCAGCGAATGAACCGCGCCCCGGCACTCGAGCCCTGGGCGCTGTTGTACAGGCCCCGGTGCAGATAGCTCAGGTTGTATTTGGACGTGGCCGTGAGCGAGGCATCGCGCCAGGCGAGAAACTCGCTTCCTACCAGCGACAAAGTGCCGTAGGTGTCGACGGTCGTCTGGTTGACGCTGCTCAACACGCCTGCGCTCATGGTGAGATCGACCGCCAGGGTGTCGCTGGTATCGGGGTCGGTGCTGGATGCCGCGAGGTTCGCCGTGGTCACCCCGGCAATGGAATTGCCCCGGATGCTGCCGATGCTGAAGAAGGTCGCATCGTCGTAACTCATCCAGATTTGGGAGCCGCCATAGTTCGCATCGAGGTTAGTGACCGCCATCCAGATCTCATAGCCGCTGGGCGCCAGGGCCGAGGGCGCCAGAAACAGCTCGGCGCTGGACAGAATCGCCGGCACCACGCCCCAGTTGGGGTTGTAACCCGTCGCAGGCGGCGGTGAACCTTGCGCAGGGTTGTAGAACGCCTCGGCGTACTGTTCCGCCGTGATTTCCAGCAGGCCGTCCTGCCCTTCCTGGATTTCGGTGATGCGCACCGGGGTCTTGTTGAGCCCCAGCATGGGGTCGGTCAGCGTCACCACGTCCATCGGCTCCAGCAGGCAGTATTTCTGGGAGAGCTTGAACTGGTAGGTGTTGAGGATGTAGAGCTCGCGTTGCAGGATCGCCTGGGCCACCAACTGCGCGACATTCCCCAGGCAGACCGAATGCAGGGTCACCGTGGGTTTCGAGCGCATGCCGTAGATTTCGAGGGCCGACTGGTCACGGGCGGTGGCCGGTGCTGCGGTGTAATCGTTGCTGCGGTCGAGGTATTCCACGGTCACGTCGTTGTAGGCGTCGGCCCGGCGCTTGCGCGTGACAACGATCGGATCCTCGGCGCCCTTGACGATGAAGTCGTCGTCAGTGAGATCGTAGACGGCGGTGGCGACCTGATCGTAGGGGATGATCTTGATCTGTTTCTCCGACCAGACGATGCCGGCGTTGGCAATCCGCGCCCATTCGGCGATCCAGTCGTGTGCGGGGCGCTGGGTCGCCACCGCCGGGCTGATCAGGATGCCGTTGGCGCTGCAGTAATTGGCAAGCGCCGTGTAGTCGCCCAGATTCGCCCCTGGAAACAGCACCCCGTAATGCGGGTTGGTCAGGAAATCGGTGATCACGTCCTTCGGATTCACATCCACCACGCCGGCGCTGGTGAAGATGCCCTGCACTTCGAACAGGTGGTTGCCGAGCGAACCCGTGCCCAGGTCATAGTTGGCAAAGGCGGCATAGGCCGAGCCCTGGTAGCCGATGGCCTGGGTGGGATGGTTGGTGGTGAGGTAGCCCCAGGGCGATTGCGGGTAGGTGCCGGTGAAGATCGTGAAGCCCACCGCCGCCGGGTTTGCGTAGGTGACCTGGTTGCGCCAGATGCGCGAGACACCCTGGACCGGCCCCTCGGCGAGTTCGAAGCAGACCGTTGCCGTATAGGTGTAGTTGGTGTTCGAGATCGTGGTGCCGCCGCCCTTGCCGCCGGCATTGGTCGTGGTGGTATGTGGAACCACCGTCCAGTCGGTGTAATACATCAGGGTGGGCGAGACACGCGCGGTGCCGTAAACAATCGGCACCGGCTTGCTGTAGCCGGCCTGCTGGATCTGCAATCCCGCCAGCACCGGGGTCTGCCATCCGGAAGGCTGCGCGCCGCCGCCGAACAGTCCGCTCATGGCTTCCTCCACGGATCGAAAAACTTGACCGGCCGCACCTCGAGCCCGCCGCGCGAGGCATCCCCCAACACCACCTGCCTTTCCGGACGGTGGGCATGGATGATCACGGGCCAGTCGACGATGATGGCGGCGTGAGAATAGATGCGCCCGAATTTCCAAAGGGCGATGTTGCCGGGCGCGGGATCCGTTACTTCCGCCGCATACTGCCTGATGCCGTCGAGGTAGGTTTCCTCGTTGCGATGCAGCATGATGTCGGCGGGATACTCGGGGATCCTGATCGTTTGCGGATCGATGCCCATGGCCTTGAACACCTCGGCATGGGTATAGACCTCATGGAGCAGCAGCAGGCAATCGACTCCCGCTCCCTTGACGCGCGCGCGGTGGTGATAAGGCGTGCCGAGCCAGGTACGCGCCTCGGCGATCGCCGCATTTCTGGTTCCTTTATCCATCACATGCTCGCCGTGGGGGACGGCACGAACGGCCAGCCCCGGAAGTTCAGCAGGTTGTTGAAGGTGCCTGAGCAGGTCGCTTGTGCTTTGTTGCAGCCTGGGTAGGCGTTGAAGGTGTCGCCCGTAGCCGGTGCCGATTGCAGCGGGGCCATGAGCGTCAGCGTGGCCGTGTTTGATGCCAGCGCATGCGCCTTGATTGTTGCGGACACCCCGGCATTGAGGCCGGAGGTAAACGTGATCGTGCCGAAGGTGAAGTATCCGGCTGCCTGGGCAAGAGAGGTAGTCTGGATGGCGCTCAAGGAAGATCCCGCCGCAACCGCCCCGGCAGCTGCAAAGGACGCCTTGGTGAGCGTGCACCCGGCATCGAACAGGTTGTGGATGCAGCCGGGGGAAATCAGGTTACGCGGCATGCTGATGTTCAGGAGTTCCAGCTTCGAGCTTACGGTGAGTTCCACGGCGGTGCGCGAGGGCTTGACCTCGGTCACGTCCCCAAAAAACACGTTCAGCGTGCCCGCCGACGTGTCGCCGAAGGTGTTCATGTAGCAGCGGTCCACGCTCACCGTTGCGCCATCGAATCCGCCATTAGCGGCGAACTGCGGAAAAGGCACGCCCTGGATCAACTCGCCTGCCCCCCCGAAGATCTGGATGGCCAGGGTGTCGACCTGGATACCAATGGCGGTTTTGGCGCCTGAGCGCTGGATGCGCGGGGAGGTGCAGGCATAGTAATTGCCGCCGAAGTTCAGGCCACCGTCTGCATTGGTGTAGTAGAGCGTGCCGCCATTCACGAGCGAGATCGTGAAAAGATCGGCATACAGGTATTGGTTTGCGGCGAGCAGCGCAACGAGCGCAGGAGATGCGGCTTTCATGGTCACACCTTGTTGAGCGGGCTGCCAACG
>JAJYPA010000619.1 GCA_021795795.1 Pseudomonadota bacterium
TCATTGCGGAGATTGCAGCATATTTGCAGCGAAAAAGCAAAAAGGCACCCATCAGATATCTATAAGTTCATGTTTTATTTGGTGCTGGCGGCAGGAATCGAACCCGCGACCCACTGATTACAAATCCGTATAAAGCCACTTTCAGATCAATAAGTTACAAGTATTACATTATAATATACAGACAGTTATAATCATTCCTACCCCCTGACATTCCCATCATTTCCCGCCTTCACTGTCCCGCAATTGTCCCCCATTCAGAAGTCCTAAATTTCATGATAATCACAATATGGACAGCGTCAGGCTCTCTCACCTTTGCTTTTGTCGGAGAGAGCCCTGTGATAAACCAATGCATGAGTGCTCCAAGGTGTGCTAGTTCGGCTACTTTTCATGGTGGTCGAACCGTCGGGTTGGTCCCCTGACGTCTTCCTTGGCATGGGTGAAATGCTGCCTCGACGGGCAGCAGGCACACCTTGGAGCATTCATTGACCAGTTACCCTCACAAAGGAAGATATCATGAAAAACCTAAATGTCATTACGGGAGCTATGAGTAAATTCATTTTAGGCGTCTACATCGCTTATTTCCCTGCACTTGGTATTTGCATTTCGGCCGCCAATGGCGTGTTGTACGTTCCCACGTGGATAGGCTACCCCGCACTGATTATTGTTGCAGCATTCCTGATATTATCTATACTCATTGCAGCTGATAATCTGGGCCTATTTTTTGATGGTAAATTACGTGTAGCTATTGCAGATACCAGTATGCATGGTGTCAATGTGACCAGCAGGTCTATCAAAAAAGTTAGTCAACGACTTGTTAATTGTCATCGCAGGGTAATTCCTATTAGGCTCTCACAGGTTGGTGCGCTTGGCCGCAATCTAAAGGCTACAAATGCAAAAGCAAAAGGTAGGACATCCAGCCATATGGCCTGCGGCATCAAGAAACCATCAATTAGTTCAGGTGACGATAGCGATGGCGGTGGCAGCGACGAAGATGGTGGTTACAAAGTAACGGCCATCAAGCCGATCAATACCCAATCAGATCTTGCAGAATTGGTCGGAAAGTCAAAGAAAACCATACAAAACATTGCGTCCAGCAGTCCGAATCTTTTACCACCAGCAGTCTATTTGCCGACATCTCGTGCCCCACTATACCTTGGGCAAGATATCATTTCGTGGTTTCTTAACCACCGCGCCATACCCACCCAAAAACCGAAAATAACTGGCAGACCTAGGATCGCTGTCCAGCTTGGCCTGACGAAAAAAAGGGGTGCATAAATGGAATCCCCTATCTCCAACGTATTGTCACACCTGCATAAAGTAAAAAGAACGGGGGAGGATAAGTGGCAAGCATTATGCCCCGCCCATGACGACAAACGCCCGTCGCTTTCGATTCGTGAAGCTGAGGACGGCAAGGTGCTGCTAAAGTGCTGGTCCGGATGTGGAGCCGCCGAGATCGTTTCAGCCCTTGGCCTGAGCCTAGCTGACCTATTCCCCGGCGACCGGCGCAGTCTTGGGAACCACGGCACCGGACCCATGCGCCGTCATTTTGATTATCGGGACGCGCTGACCGGAATCGCCCATGAGGCCACAGTTGCCCGTCTTATAGTCGAGGCCGTCAATCGTGGTGAGGAGATGGACGCGGAATCTCTGGACCGGCTCGCGTTGGCTGAGGAACGCATATCTGACGCGCTCAGCGCCGCTGGAGGTGTCCAATGAGCCGCGTATGGGATGATGAAGCGCAGGCCGCCGCCGAGAACATAGAATGGCCGATCCCTGAGCGAATCGGATCAGACTTGCCACTAGTACCGCAGATGGACGTGGCGACCCTTCTACCGTCACCCCTGGCCGGGTACATCATGGATGCCGCGCATCGCAAGGTGGCACCACCGGAGTTTGTCGCCGTATCCCTGCTGGTCAGTCTCGGCGCATTGATTGGAGCGCGATGCGGAGTAAGGCCCAAGATCTTGGACGACTGGATTGTGATTCCCAATCTCTGGGGAGTGATCATCGCGCCACCGAGCAAGAAGAAAAGCCCAAGCATGGCTGATGGCATAAAGCCGCTGAAGCACCTTGCAGCGAAGGCGCGAGAGAAACATGCCAAGGAAATGGAAGTTTATCAGGAGGAATTGGAGCAGCACGAAGTAATGATGGCTTCCGCCAAAAAAGCCCTACAAAAAGCCGCAGACAAGGCCGACGATGAAGGCATCGAGTCTGCAAAGGCCCGTATCGCAGCACTCAAGGATGCCAAGCCAAAGCCGCCTACCCTGAAGCGATACACAACCAATGACGCCACCATCGAGAAGCTGGGCGACCTGCTGGTGGACAATCCCCAAGGGCTGTTGACCGAACGGGACGAACTGGCCGGCCTTTTGACGTCCTTTGACAAATCCGGCCATGAATCAGATCGCGCCTTTTATCTTGAGGCTTGGAACGGCACAGACGGGCACGAAATAGATCGTATCGGGCGTGGATCATTGTATGTCCCCAATCTTGCGTTATCAGTGCTGGGAGGCATCCAACCCGAGCGTCTGGAAAAGTATCTGGACAGCGCATCCAAAGATGTGGGCAATGATGGGCTACTTGCCCGCTTTCAGCTGATGGTATGGCCTGATCCGCTGGAATTCGAATGGCGGGATACGCTGCCAGACAAAGGCTTGAGGGACGCAGTCTACCGGGTTTTTGAAAAGCTGGACGATGACGATTTTATCGCGTCATGGGGTGCTGAACCTGCCGATCAATTCCGGCGTATCCCTTCATTCAAGCTGTCTCCCGCAGCCGCCCAAGCCTTCATTGCATGGAACACCAAGCTGCAAACGGAGATCATGCCAACCTGCCCTGCCGTATTGCAGGAGCACTTCGGAAAGTACGAGAAGATGGTGGCGGGGCTGGCTCTGATTCTGGACATGGCCGAACGCGCAAACGCAGGTGGAATGATAGGCGCGATTCGTGAGGATCCGATGCTCCGAGCAATCGCTTGGGCAAATTTTCTCGGCGCACATGCCCGCCGCGTTTATCACCTATGGATGCACCCCGAGGTGAGAGCCGCGCAACGCCTGAGTGATGCTCTGCTACAACGGAAATTGCCTGACCCGTTCACCGTTCCTGATGTGCAGCGCAAAAACTGGGGAGGGCTAGGATCACCCAAAACGATCAGTGCGGCGCTGGAGTTTCTGGAGTCAACCTGCTGGGTTCGTGGTTATGTCCAAGAGTCTGGAGCCAAAGGTGGCAGGCCCTCGCCTAGGTTCGAGGTAAACCCCAAAATCTACCGAATGAACGCAGAAAAGGACGCTACAAAACCTACGAAACTGTCAACCGAGGGGTTTAGTAGGTTTAATAGCGTGCCATCTAGCGTTTGTGAAGATATTTTTTCTGACGACGACGGCATCGACTTTGAGGATATCCGGCCATGAACGCAGCGCAGATCATCGTGGATATTGTTAATTCCGGTGGCTCCATATACATGGAGGATGGGCGGCTCAAGGTAAAGGGCATCCCTGCTGCTTTAGTGTCGGTAGTAAAATCTCATAAGGTAGCGTTAATGGCATTATTGTCGCCATCAACACCCTCCGCCCAATCCATCCAAAATGAGGGTGGAGGTCAACGAGATACTGCTGCGGCTCAACCTGAGTTAAGGAAAAAACCTTTATTACCTGCTGAGTTCACCATGCCTCAGCAGGAATGCGCGAGCAGTAGCAGTGGATATATGGGCACCGAGCGAGTTTGCTGCCGGGATTGTCGGCGCTATCTGCCTGGCGAGCCACTGCCCTCACAAAGCCTTGGAAGGTGTCTGGCCACTGCGAACGGGGCGCCGCCCGGTGAGGGATATGGCTACAAGGCATGTTTCCCTTTGGCCACCAGGAGATGCCCACAATTCATGCCAATTTAGGTCCTGATTAGCACGATGATTCCGCTGCCCGAAGCCAGCGTTCAGGTCGCGGACCGATGTTGACGGCCGCTCGCAGCAAACTCATGGGTAACGTGGCCAAGTTGAAACGGCGGTTAAAGCGATAAGTTATGGTGGAGAGATATCGTTGCGCATATTTCCGAAACTTAAAGGCATGGTAAGCACCGGAAAGGCCTGTTTTGAGATTGCCCAGCACGGTATTGACCCACCCGAACT
>JAJYPA010000620.1 GCA_021795795.1 Pseudomonadota bacterium
CCAGGATGGCGACCAGCGCCACCTCCGGCATGTCCAAACCTTCCCGCAAGAGATTGATGCCGATCAGCACGTCAAACACACCCGCCCGCAGGTCACGGATGATCTCCACCCGCTCCACCGTCTCGATATCGGAATGGAGGTAGCGAGATTTGATCCCCAGGTCGTGCAGGTAATCGGTCAGATCCTCGGCCATCCGTTTCGTCAGCGTCGTCACCAGAATACGCCAGCCCGCGCGAATCGTCTCATTTATTTCATCAACCAAATCATCGACCTGACCTTTCGCTGGTCGGACCTCCACCTGCGGATCGATCAAGCCGGTTGGCCGCACCACCTGCTCCACCACCTGCCCGGAATGACTCAGCTCGTAGGGTCCAGGTGTCGCGGAGATGAATATGGTCTGCGGCATCAGCGTCTCAAACTCGTTAAACATCAGAGGCCGATTGTCGAGCGCCGAGGGCAGGCGAAACCCGTATTCCACCAGTGTTTCCTTGCGTGAGCGATCACCCTTGTACATACCGCCGAACTGCGGGATCGTGACATGCGACTCATCGATGAAAAGCAAGGCATCGCGCGGCAGATAGTCCATCAGGGTCGGGGGCGCCTGACCGGGCATTCGCCCCGAGAGATAGCGGGAGTAGTTTTCGATTCCGGAGCAATAACCCAGCTCCGCCATCATCTCCAGATCAAAGCGGGTACGCTGTTCCAGTCTTTGCGCCTCGACCAGCTTATCGGCATGGCGCAACGCTTCCAACCGCTGGCGCAACTCCTCCTTGACGGATGCAAGCGCAGCGAGAATGGTTTCGCGTGGAGTGACATAGTGGCTTTTGGGGTAGATGGTGTAGCGGGCCAGGCGGGTAATAGTCTTGCCCGTGAGGGGATCGAAGAGAGAGATACGCTCTAACTCATCCCCGAAGAGCTCCACCCGGACCGCCTCCTCTTCACTTTCCGCGGGCCAGATATCGATGACATCGCCATTGACCCGGAAAGTGCCACGCTTGAGTTCCAAAGGATTGCGACTGTACTGCATCTCTGCAAGGCGCTTGAGGATGGCACGCTGATCCATGCTGCCAGACTCGCGGAGGTGCAAAATCATGTCATGATAGGCGGCCGGATCGCCGAGACCGTATATGGCGGAAACCGTAGCAACGATGATTACGTCGGGCCGCTCCAGCAGGGCCTTGGTGGCGGAAAGACGCATCTGCTCGATGTGATCATTGATGGAGGCATCTTTTTCAATGAAGGTGTCGGACGAGGGAACGTAAGCTTCCGGCTGGTAATAGTCATAATAACTGACAAAATACTCCACGGCGTTGTGGGGGAAAAACGCGCGCATCTCCGCGTAGAGCTGCGCCGCCAGGGTCTTGTTGGGCGCCATGATGATTGCGGGCCGGTGGGTCGCGGCAATGACGTTGGCCATGGTGAAGGTCTTGCCCGAACCCGTCACCCCCAGCAAAGTTTGAAAAGACTCACCGGACGCCAACCCGCTCACCAACTGGCGAATGGCCTCGGGCTGATCGCCTTGCGGCGGAAAACCGCTCTCCAGGGTAAATCGCTTGTCCATGCCCTGCTCCGGATTGTCGAAATCCCCAAGATACACGTTGACCGCGGCAGCCGAAAGGACCAGGGCCACCATGAACACCGCCTGTCGGCGTATGGCGCTTCCCTGATCGCCGCCCCTCCTCTACAATACGGTTCGGTGTACAGACTATACACTGACCCCGCGCCTGTAGCTCAATCGGATAGAGCAACGGCCTTCTAAGCCGTAGGTTACAGGTTCGATTCCTGTCAGGCGCGCCATATAAAACAGGGCGTTATAACATTTCCGTGTGGGCAATTTTCGTATTTTCGGCAACTGGTATCCATACGGTATCCATTGCGCGAACCCTACAACCTCCTAACCCTAGGCGGTCACCACCGGCGGTTGGGACATGCTCCGGCGAGAATGCTGACACAGGTTCATTCAGTGGTGTCATCTTTTACGGGCCTCCATCCAGGCGAGCAGGTCATCCCGCGACCAACCCACCGCGCGCGCACCGATGCAAATTTTCTTTGGAAAGTCAGCCGCTTTAGCAATTCGCCAAAAGGTGGTACGACTTACCCCAAGAACACGGGCCGCTTCTGCGGGGCGCAGAATGCGATCCATTTCTCGTGGTGTGCTGCGAATCCCTTTTTCCATAACATTCTCCCTGCAATCGCCTGAAACACACCGCCCATGGTAGGGAGATCAAGAGCATGTGAGTGAAGCAAAAAAGTGTGTATTTTTGACTTACTGAAGCACCTGAAAAAAACCACCCCGCGTTCCGGGCGGCCAGCCTGAATATTTACCCTCAGGGAGGGGATGCGCTCCCCGCATTCTCTGAGACACCTGCCCTCCTCAGCCGGAGATTAGGACTCCGGCGGGCACCCCAGAATGTGGCGTAGCCCGAATTTCCTCTACGGTCTGTCTACCATTGGGCGCAGTTGGGGCGTATCAATAAACGCGACGCGCGCGTCACATATTCCGATACGTTTGCCAGTCTGTCGCGAGGCGGAGAGGATCTGGAAACTGCGTCAAAATGCGCCTCTAGTCCAGCGCAGCGTTAAAGTGCTCGGCGCGGAGACGCTCCCGATAGACGAAGCAACGGATAAAAACAAAAACACCGGGATCAATTTGATCCCGGAGCAAAATGCTTAAAAAGGGGGCGGTAGTGACATGACCACGGTGACAATCCGCGCTGGTCTGGACTTGGGGTGCTCCTCCAGCGACCACGTGTCCTAATGGGCAAACGCCTGATGCACCGCACCATAAAAAATGATCATGCCCATGATCACCGCGAAGACCACTGCGATGAAATAGATCAGCGGATGGATATCGCTTTCCGGCACTTCCATTTGCAGCTTCCAGGCGCCAAAAAGGAGGGCAAGAGAGACCCAAAGCCCCGCGCCCAGTGCCGGTATGAGCCAACCCATTTGTGGATGCTCAATCACTATCATGGCGACCAGCGCACCAACGGCTCCGCACGATGCAATGGCCGCCAGCATCCACCCGATGCACGTTTTACGTTTGGTCTGATTCATATCATGCCTCACAGTAATTCGCCGGGTGTCCCGCTTTCGGGGAGATACGCTGATATAGACCGGAACAGAAGTGTGAAGGCGCGCTTTCCATGGCCCGCATACGCTGTGCCCGAGTTTCCGGCGTTTGAGCGGCTTGCAGATAGGCGTATTGGCCAAGGGTGGGGCGGCCTATGTGGTCTCGTAGGAAAAGCAGCAGTTCCGAATCCATCCAGTGGAACAGGGCTTCGGTCAAATCCTGTACCGCATCCATATGGGTCATTGGGCTGGCTAACTGGGCGACGAGGATGATGGTGTAGTCATCCTCCCAGAGCTGGAGACCCGGATCCACCGGCTTGTGGGGCAGAGAGAGAAAAAAGTCGGGATTCACGGCCAGGTCCAGCAGGGACATGAGGACAGGCTCGGCGTCGTTGAGCGCTTTTTGGGGGAGCCTGCGGGCCAACGCCTGTTCAAGGGATGCGATTTTCATCCGGCTTTCATAAAAGATCCCATTGTCCGTGCAGGCCAGACAGACAATTTCCGATTGCTGTCTTAAAAAGCCGAAAAAAGGCCAGCCTTCGTGGCTCATGCAGTATCCGAAGCGGTCGGTATAAACCCATTGGTAAAAGTGCCGCTGGCGGAAGGACTGGACCTCCCGGGCGCGGCACTGGTCGTTGATGGTGTTGCGATAAATGGTCGCCTGAGTCATTGGGTAGTTCCTTTGAGTAACGTGTCCACATGGGCACATAACCAAATTACCACCCGCCTCCTGGCAAAAAGTTTTTTTGAAAAATTCGGTGCTTTCTTTCCCGCTTCTCATCTGTTTTAAGGGCTATATGAAAAATCTGGTTGGAAACCTATGGCCTCAGTGTCCCAACCCCTGACGATACTTGCTGCGCCATGGGTTGGAAGATGAATGTCTGTGAGAAGTGTGTGCAGAAGCTTTCTGGTTGGAGTGAGATGGTGTACAGTTTGTGAAACTTTTACCTGAACTCTCTCCGGTTAGATTCCTCCTGTAGAGTTTTTCTGCCGAAGGGCCGGTCCAGACTGTTTGCGGTCATTCGGTTGCCCATATGCCAGTTA
>JAJYPA010000121.1 GCA_021795795.1 Pseudomonadota bacterium
CCCGCTACTACCAGCTCAACAGCGTAGGGCGGGCGATCTGGGAATTGCTGAAGGAGCCGGTTACACAGGATGAAATCGTGGGAAGCCTGGTGCGACGCTACGAAATTGAACCCGCCGATTGCGAACGCGAGGTCATGGAATTCCTCGAACGCCTCAGCCTGGACGGGCTGGTTGTCCTTGTCTAAAGCGCTCTCCGCACTGGCTCACTTCAGCAAACGCCCGTTCGCGGAGCAGCGCATTCTGTTCCAGGCGGCCATGGCACTAGTTAGAGCACGCTGCCTGCTCCGCTTCCAATCCCTCGAGAAGTTGCTGTCGGCTCCTACGGAAATTGACGGAAAGCCAAACCCGCAACAAAGACAGAAGGCCATGGCTGTAAAAGGCGCCCTCAGCACCATTGCCCGTCACCTGCCGGGCAGAGCCAGTTGCCTGCATCAGGCACTGGCGGCGCACTACCTGTTCCATAAGCATCGCATTGCCGGCTACCTGTTTATCGGCTTTCGCCTGGACCAGAACGGGCAGGCTGAGGGGCATGCCTGGGTACGTCATGACGATCTGATTGTCTGCGGGGCACCTGTAGACGGGTTTGTCGTGGCCTCGATTCACAGGATAGGACGATGAGCCTGATCGGCGGCGTTTTCCTGCCCAATAGCGGCGACTCAGGGCAAGCGCTGTCGCTGATCGATGGACACCTCTCCCAATTCCCCCACGACCGCAAAAAACAATGGGTACAGGGACCGGTTGCCCTGGCGGTTCTGCAACGGGAAGTCACCCCGGAAGACTTCGATGAAACCCAGCCCGAACTGCTGGACAATGGGCTGGCGATGGCCTTCGACGGTCGTATCGATGAGCGCACAGAACTCCTTGAGCGGCTGGACATCGACAGCCAGGCCAGGAAAAACATAACCGATTCCCGGCTGTTTGCCGCAGCTTTCGAAAAGTGGGGCGAAAATACCGGCAGGCATGTCATCGGTGACTATGCCTGCGCGGTATGGAATCAAAACAACCAGGAACTCACGCTGTTTACAGACAGTATGGGCAACCGCCCCCTGTTCTGGGCAGCACTGCCCAACGGCGGCATCGCTTTTTCCTCCCATATTACGGCGCTGACGAAACTGGAAGGCATCTCACTGGAAATCGACGAATACTGGGTAGCAGACTTTCTCACCATGACCCATCTGGATGCCGACAGAACCGCCTATCAGGGCATCAGGCAACTACCCCAGGCGCATTGCCTGAAAGCGACCCCGCATCGAATCCATGAAGCGCGGCGCTACTGGTGCCTTCGCGATGACATCAAGCCGCTGAACCTCCCCAAGGCGCAGGATTACTATGACCATTTTCTCGAAGTCTTCGAACGTGCGATAGCCGACCGGCTGCGCTACCGGAAAGATGTGCCGGTAACGACCATGCTGTCGGGTGGCCTCGACTCCAGCTCCATTACGGCCGCCATGACGAGGAACCGACAAAACAGGGGTCAGAAAATTGTCGCGGTAAGCTCGCTATTGCCGGATGAAAACAATACCCCATATCAGGATGAAAGTGCGTTTATCAACAGCCTGTTAGGCCTGTATCCCGATATCCGGGGAATCCCGGTTTACGCGGAAGGCGTGGATTTTCTTTCGGAAATCGACCGGGCATTGGCGATTTTCGGGCAGCCGACCCGCGATGGCTTCTATTACAGAACCTTCGCCCTTCTTGAAACCGCTTCCGGGCAGGGTGCTAAATTATTGTTCACAGGCATGGGTGGTGATATTTTTGCCAGCGCCGCATTGAATCAGGCCATTCCGAAAATTCTGCACGCATTGAATATCAGGGAAGCTTTTACTTACCTGCATAAGGAATCCGGCGCAACGGGACGCCATCCGTTCAGAATGGTGCTTGCTCAATTATTGCGGCCCCGACTGTCCGGGCTGGCTGGAAGGGCTGGCTTATTCAGGAGATATAAAGCGGGTCAATACCTGGACAGATTGGGTATAAAGCCGCAAAGGGACTTTTCCGACAGGGTGCAGTTGAATGACCGTATCGAACGAGCGGACACCCCACCAGGGATCCGCCATCCTGAAAAGTTATGGGAAACCGAGGAACGCAGGTGTCAATCTGGCACGATAACACAAGTCTCATCACTGCTTTCCATGGCGGGTCTAGGGTTCGATCTCGATGTGACCAACCCGCTTTTCGATCGCAGAGTTATAGCAACTTCCAGCAGCATCCCGCTGGTGATCCGCCGGCCTGCCGGCAACCCCAGGGCTCTGCTTCGTGAGAGTGCCAGACCGCTGCTCCCCGAAGAAATCTACCGGCGAACGACAAAGGGGGCGTTTTGCCCCGATTACCCGTTAAGGGCGTCCCGTGCGATCGGAAGGCTGACAGCGGAAAATACAATACCTTTGGAAAGCGCGTACCTGGAATCAGGCGACCATAATTCCAGAAGGTTAAAACAGGCTCACACACAAAACAAAGACGTAAAGGCAATAACTAGCCGGTTATTGCCTTTCATGCTCGAATACTGGCTGAAGAAATGTCGTTAGGAAAGAACAGCGAGATCTCCGCCTAGGAGACCTGCGCCGTTGATATCCTTCTTGGCATCAAAAACCTGCACTTCGGGCTTAACCCACTGTTCGCGCTGTTCCTGCGACAGTATGTCATTACTTGATGTATTATCCATTTGGTCATTCTCCTCTAACGGGCGGCATCTATCAAGGTAGATGCCGCCTCCCTGAAATAGGGATTTTTGATGTTACTCTGTATACGGTAGATTTGTCCAACCGAAAAAACGAATATAAACCAGCCCAGTAACCTATAAAGCTGTACCCCGTCCCGGATTCCCGGTATAACAGGCCGTATGGAATCGACAAATCCTTCAATCACATGCTCGCAGATATCCAGTTGCGCTTGGTCGAACACAACGAAGAGACACACTATCAGGCCCTGATGGCGGTTCACCATTATCTGGGTGCGCCCCCAAGATTGATGAAACGCTGTGGTACATCGCTCGCAGGCATGATCAGTGGGTAGCGCAGATCAGCATGTCGGCGGCAGCCCTGAAATGCGGCGTACGCGACCGATGGATCGGCTGGGAACCCTTCAACGCCTTTCGCTCCTTGGTCGGCATCGCTGGCGACGTCACCGCACAACCTATGCCGAGCTTTACGCCGCGAAATCACGGCTCACGTACCATTGATAAGTTTCGGCCACCCCTTCCCGCAAGGGGATGCTGGCCTGCCAGCCCAAAGAGTTGAGACGACTAACATCCAAAAGTTTGCGGGGAGTACCATCCGGTTTGCTGGTGTCGTAGACAATTTCTCCCTCGAATCCCACTACGTCGGCAACAATGGTGGCGAGATCAGCAATCGAAATATCCTGTCCAACCCCCACATTGACGATACCCTCATCGCTATAATTCTGCATGAGGAACACTGCCGCGTCGGCGAGGTCGTCGACATGCAAGAATTCCCGCAATGGCGATCCAGTGCCCCACAAAAGCACATTCTCGGCCCCCGCGACCTTGGCCTCGTGGAATTTGCGAATCATGGCAGGCAACACATGGGAATTGTGAAGATCAAAATTGTCACCTGGCCCGTAAAGATTTGTTGGCATCAAGCTAATCGCATCGAATCCATATTGTTTCCTGTAGGCCTGGCAGAGCTTGATACCCGCGATTTTTGCGATGGCATACCATTCATTGGTAGGCTCTAGCGGACCCGTCAGCAGGTATTCTTCCTTGATGGGTTGCGGCGACATCCGGGGATAAATGCAGGACGACCCCAGAAAAACCAATTTGCGCACGCCATGCCGCAATGCGGCGTCGATGACGTTATTCTGGATCACCAGATTGCTATAAATGAAGTCCGCCGGATACGTGCTGTTGGCAAGGATTCCACCCACCTTTGCGGCAGCAAGAAATAAGTGGCTGGGCTGATGGGCAAGGAGGTAAGCGTTGACGGCCGCCTGGTCGGTAAGATCCAGCTCTCCATGGCTGGGTAGGAGCAAATTTGTAAATCCGGCGGTTTGCAGACGACGTACGATAGCCGATCCCACCAAGCCTCGGCATCCTGCTATAAAAATTGGGTCATTCGGTTGCATTGCATTATCCATTGTCTTTACAAGCCTTAAGGCTTGCCCCCTTGGCGATTGAAAACAAATCCGCTTCAAATGTGGCCATGATATGGTCCCTGTCTAAAAACTCTTCGGCATAAGCGCGGGCCCGACGACCACAGGATTCACGTAGATCCCCATCGTCGGCCAGATGCTTGATGGCAGCAGTCAGTGCCGTAGCGTCGTCGGGTGGTGTGACAAGGCCGGTATTCGCGCCCGCGACCACATCGTGTAATGCCGTGCCGGAATCCACGGTAGCCACGCAGACACGCCCGGCAGCGAGAATATTGGTAAGCTTGGAGGGCATCACCAGGTCTGCAGCATCGCGACGTTGTACCACCAGGTGGATGTCGCCCGCTGCTAGCATCTCCGATAAACGCTCCACCGGTTGCACCGGTATAAAACGCAAATTCGTCAGGCCCTTTGCATCCGCCAGTTCTTCAAGCCTGGGCCGGGTGCCGCCATCCCCCGCCATGAGAAATTGAATGCGTGGCGCATCCGCGCACAGTTCTGCGGCTTCCAGCACACTCTCCAAGCCTTGCTTCTGACCCATATTGCCGGCATACAGCACGAGAACGGTGTCGGCCCCATAACCGAGTTCATGACGGAAGCCGTTCATCCGAAGGCCGGGTTGCACTGCCTTGATGTCTGCCCAGTTGGGAAACAGCCAGGTTTGAGCCTCTGGTGTGCCCTTGTCGACGATGCGTTGTCGCATGGCCTCGGTGATGGTCGCTACGCGGGTAGCGCGACGCAGCAAGAAAGCTTCGACCCAATATAATGTGCGGCCAATCGCGCCACCAGGCAGCATCCCTAATCGCAAGGCCGCATCCAATTGCAGATCTTGTACATGCAACACCCAGGGAACCCCTCTGATCCAGCCATAGAGCAATGGCCAGACACCAATCTGCATAGGGGGCATCACCGCAATGATCACATCGGGTTTTTGTCGGCTCAAAAAAAGCGGTAACCAGTACCGCGTTACGCTTATGGTAAAAGTGGTTTCCAAAAGGATACGTGTTTTTGCCCGTAGCTGAGAAGCCGGAGGCACATAGTGACGGGCTCGGTGCACTTGTACGCCAAGCAGATTCTCCGTGCGATAACGGAAATTACCATAATCATCAGCTACTTGCCACTGCGGATAATGGGGCAGCCCACATACGGCCTGCACCTGATGACCATGCGCAGAAAGCCAGGCAGCCATTTCACCGGTATATTTACCTATGCCAGTAAGCTCTGGAGCATAGTTCAGCCCATATACCAAGATTTTCATCTGGTCATTCACCTTTTTGCGGCGGCAAAATTACTCCCTTACAACTGCACCACACAGAGTTTAACGTCTGACGCGTCAACTCATCTATTTTATGGTTTTTATAATCCTCAGTGAAGGCACGGAAAATGTCAACACGATTTATCCATCATAAGACTTGCGCATATCAATCGGTTGACCACACAAGTATAACCGCAGCTGGGCTTCGGGGAAAACTTCGGCCACGAAGCAGATGCACCAAGATGCCTCCAACCAATTACAGGCATAGTTCTACGCGGGGCGATTCGGCTTCGGCATGCGGCAGCGGTGGCGCAAAATCTTCCAGCGCGCCCAGATCCACGAACTCTGGCGTACGACGAGATATCGTGGCTACCGGGACCTTATCCTTGTCAGTAACCGATGGTGACGGGCACATGAAGCCCCGTTCTTTTGCAGCAACTTCCGCCAGTGGTGCCCCGCATGTCCCGGCACGGCCAGCCATTCCGCCATCTCGCCGGTGTGCTTGCCGATGCCGACAGGTTCTGAGTCGTGGTTGAGGCTGTAGAGAAGGTTTCTCATTAGAATTTCCTTAACCAGCAGCGGAAAAGAGAAAATCTGCCTGAACCGATTTTCCCCGATCGTCATAAGCCATGTTATAGACGCCGGTCAATTTGAAAGCATGTTCACGCAACCAGGCAATCACTTCATCCGCCATAGACTGGCCTTCATACAAGGGCAAGAAGGAGCACTCGCAATATATCCAAGCAAACTGATCCAAAAGCTCCTCAGATCCCTGTAAGGCCTCAAGCTCGTAACCCTGCACATCAAGCTTGAGCAATGCAGGCTTTCGTATAGTAGCAAGAGGTATCAGATTAGCAAGGCGATCAGTCTCGACGGTTGTCACGCTAGACTCTTGCGTTCCAGGAAAAATCCGACTTTGCGCATCGCCTATCGGCAGCAAGGATGAAGAGTCATCCCTCGCCGAAACGTGCATCACCTGCTGGCCGGACCTGGTCCCGATGGCGACTGAATGCAACAGCACATTGGTGTCAAGCGCAAAAACCGCACGGAAGATACCTGCTGGGCCGGGTAATGGCTCGAAAGCTACAATATTTGCCTTGGGGAAGAGGTGACGCGCCATGAGCGAGAACTGGCCTTTATTTGCACCAATATCAATGACCGTTCGGCAATCCAATCCTGAAAGAGCGGATTCATGCTCCACGGATGCCGCGACCCGGTGATGAAGCATCGCCCCGGCAATACCGGGTTTATTCAAAACTTGCCATGCTTTATGCAACTTGCTCATCATAAGATCTAAGCCCTCGTTTCTTTAGCCTTGTTCCGGTCTATCACTTCCCTATATTCTCTGGTGAGGTCGTCAACAATCGAGGGCCAGGTGTAATGTTCTTTTGCAAAAAGCCGTCCCGCCTGACCCATAGCATCCCGTCGATCAGAATCATTCAACAGCTTGATCACCGCTTGCGCGACCTCATCCACATCACACCGGGTTACCAATCCACCGCCAGAGGCGGTTACCTCAGCATGAATATTGACCTGATCGGAAATTACCACCGGCAAGGCGCAAGCCATAGCCTCGACCACCGTCAAGCCAAAATTCTCCGTATAAGACGGCAATACGAAAACATCCGCGTCCACATAGGCCTGAATCACGTCCGCCCCATCCAGATGCCCGACGAAATGCACCGCCTCCGTCAGACCACGCCCGGCCACCCAGGCCCGCACTTGCTGTCCATAATCATCATTTTCCGGACCAACGATGGCCAACTGCGCACCGGCGATCCGCCGCTGGATCGTTTCAAAGGCGGGGATCAGCAGATCAAGCCCCTTCTTGGCGTGTAGCCGCCCCAGAAACAAAACCAGCGGGGCATCACTCAGGCCCTGTGCCGCGCGGAAAGCGCCCCGGGCGGGCAACTGCGCATACCGACCCCAGTCGATGCCATTGGGCACCACAAAAGAAGGCGCGCGCAACCCCAGAAACGCCGCACGCAGCCGTTCATCCTCTGCTGTATAGTGTATCGCGCCAGCCCCATGCAGGTTGGGGAGATCGAACCAGCGTTCATACAGGCGCTTGAGTAGAACGTTGCGCGAGCTCTTCGTGTACAGATATGGGTCCAAGGCGCCGTGTGGGCGTATTACATAAGGGACACCCTGCTTGCGTGCCTGATAGGCGGCATAGGTCGGTGGAAAGCGGTATAAGCCGTGAATATGGACGATATCGTACCGCCGGATATTTTTCCGCAGCCATGCGCCCATTTTGCCCGAAACAAGCAAAGTTGGAACTTCCGTCGGAAAACAATACAATTCCGCGGCATTGAGCAGTGGTGCGAATGCGGACTTATTGATACGCCTCGATGTCGGGTTACCTCGATCTGTCGTACATATCGTAAGCGCATACCCAACGTCATGCTGGTAGCGCACCAAATCAGCTAATACCCTTGTGGGGCCGCCAGATACTGGATCCATGGTGGATACGACGTGTAAAATTTTCATAATCAAAAAGTCTGGCTTGCGAAGATATGTACGCTCTGCCAATCCACAGAAAACCTAAATGGTATTACATGGCCTGCCTCTAAGGGCATGCGCGAGATCATTACAAGGCGCAGCCATGGCTTATACGGCATGCGTATCAACCCCACGATCCCTCGCCTCAAGAATCTTCGCATCTACCAAAATCCTAAACCATAATGCTTGCAACACAGCATAAATAAATCCTGTGCGTCCATCTAAAAACCCCCCGCGCAGGAAGTATCGATAGAAAAAATACAACATTGCCCTCAAAAGCAACGGCATCCTGTAGTAAATGCCTTTATAATAACGCGTACGTTGTCTCGGGTCTCCAAGAAGATCAGGCTTAAGTTGACCTTCGCTCTCTTCACCAAACGTCTGCAACACCTCGGAGGATTCAAGGTCACTCCAGCGGTTATGCCGATTAATCCACTCCGCCAAAGTACCGCCATTTAAATCGTGTAACCAGCCACAATTCAGCCGTTTTGTCGGACCATCACAAATAAAGTGCTGATCATAAAGACGAGATTCACACCGCGCGTGTCCAGTGCGAAATAAACGCAAATGCCAACTCATCGTGCCGCCAAAATGCAGAGCCCGCTGCATAAAATAGGTCTTGCGTCGCAGCATAAACCCTTCTGTTTCGCCAGCGCTAGTAAGCGCCTGCAAGATTTGTTGAATAGCAGCGTCATCCAGCATCTCGTCGGCATCCAAATGAAGCTGCCATCGACTGCCATTCCCAATCGTTTCGATCGCCCAATTCCTTTGGTCAGCATAATACTTGAATGGACGTTCAAGTATCTTACATCCGAGCGCAGCCGCGATACTTCTGGTTTCATCCGTCGATCCGGAATCAAGACAAACTATGTTTGCAGTTATTTTCTGAGCGGCACGTATAGTTCGATCAATAACTGTAGCTGAGTTGAAAGTTAAGAATATTACGATTAGTTCCGAATCAGCTTGAACCTGTTGTTCGCGTAAACCGCTATTTATCGCCATAACCCTTCCTAAAAGTAGCGGATCACCTAGATAGCAAGCAATGACTTGAAGTAGCTGATCGTTTCCCTCAATCCGTCCTCTAGTGACACGCTTGGCGTCCATCCAAGTTTTTCATAGGCCAAGGATATATCAGGCTTACGCTGGCGAGGGTCATCGATTGGCAACGGTCGAAAAACCAGTTTTGAAGTTCCTCCGACGAGACGAAGCACCATTTCTGCAAGCTCAATCATCGTAAACTCACAAGGGTTACCAACGTTGACCGGGCCGGTAAATCCTACCTCCGAATCCATCATCCTTATAAACGCTTCGATCATGTCGTCAACGTAACAAAAACTCCGTGTCTGCAAACCATCCCCGAAAATGGTAATGTCATTCCCGCGCAATGCCTGAACTATAAAATTTGACACCACCCGTCCGTCATTTGGGTGCATTCGTGGCCCATAGGTATTAAAAATCCTAACTACCTTTATATCGAGATTATGCTGCCGGTGGTAATCGAAAAATAACGTTTCGGCACAGCGCTTTCCTTCATCATAGCATGAGCGTATGCCGATCGGATTTACGTTGCCCCAATATTCTTCGCGTTGTGGATGAACAGAGGGGTCGCCATAAACCTCGCTGGTGGAAGCCTGTAGAATACGTGCTTTGACGCGCTTAGCAAGTCCCAGCATGTTAATTGCACCATGTACATTTGTTTTGGTGGTTTGTACCGGATCATGTTGGTAGTGTATTGGCGATGCTGGACAAGCAAGATTAAATATACGGCCAACCTCCACATATAACGGAAATGTAACGTCATGCCTTAAGAATTCAAAATTTCTTAATCCTATAAGGTGGTTAATATTATTCTTGCTCCCCGTAAATAAGTTGTCTAAACATATTACATCCTTGTTTAGACAAACCAATCGATCGCAGAGGTGAGACCCAAGAAAACCCGCTCCACCAGTTACCATAACTGTCTCAGACATTGACTTCTTTCTCCTTTTTAGCGGTCTAGATTAACTATACTAGTGTATAGCAGAACGATCTACCCTTTGCCATTATCACGACCGCCCAATGGCATGATACTCAAAACCAGCATGGCGCAGCATGGACGGATCGTAGATATTGCGCCCGTCGATGATCAGGGGGCGGCGCAGGCGTTTCTTGATCTGATCAAAGTCGGGACTGCGGAATATTTGCCATTCCGTACAGATGACCAGGGCATCGGCGCCTTGGCAGGCGGCGTAGGGATCAGTACAGAGCTGTAGATCGGCACGATCACCGTAGATGCGCCGGGTTTCATCCAGGGCGACGGGGTCGTAGGCCTGCACCTGAACGCCGCGGCGCCAGAGGCCCTCCATGAGCACCCGGCTGGGGGCATCACGCATGTCGTCGGTGTTGGGCTTGAAGGCGAGACCCCAGAGGGCGATCCTGGCGCCCCTGAGGTCTTCGCCCAGGGCGGCGACGAGCTTGTGCTCAAGTACCTTTTTCTGACGGTTGTTCACCTCTTCCACCGCAGCGAGGAGAGGTGCTTCGTAGTGGAGTTGCCGGGCACTGTATTCCAAGGCGCGCACATCTTTGGGGAAGCAGGAGCCGCCGTAGCCGCAGCCTGGATAGATGAAGGCGTAGCCAATACGCGGGTCGGCCCCTATGCCACGACGGACCTGTTCGATGTCTGCGCCCAGACGCTCGGCCAACCCCGCCAGTTCGTTCATGAGGGAGATCTTGGTGGCGAGCATGACATTGGCGGCGTACTTGCTGAGCTCCGCCGATGGCGGGTCCATGAAGATCAAACGATCGTGGTTGCGGTTGAAGGGGGCGTAGAGGGTACGCATCCGCTCCCGCACCGCCTCACTGTCGGTGCCAACGATGATGCGGTCGGGTTTCATAAAGTCGACCACCGCCGCGCCTTCCTTGAGGAATTCGGGGTTGGAGACGACATCGAAGGGGATGTCCACCCCCCGCTCTCTGAGGGCAGTGGTGATCCGTTCGCGCACCTTCTGGGCGGTGCCCACCGGAACGGTGGATTTGTTGATGACGATGGCGTAGCGCTGGAGATACTTGCCTACCTCGTCAGCCACCGCTAGGACATGGCGCAGGTCGGCAGATCCATCCTCTTCGGGGGGCGTTCCCACAGCAATGAATAAAAACTCGCCATGATCTACGCCGGCGGTGATGTCAGTACTGAAGGTCAGCCGGCCTCCGACGATCCCTGCCTGGACAATGGTAGGCAGATCCGGCTCGTAGATGGGCACCACCCCCGAGCGCAACTTGGCCACCTTGTCGGTATCCACATCAATGCAGAGCACATGATTACCCACCTGTGCCAGACATGCGCCCGTCACCAAACCTACATAGCCCGTACCAATGACCGTGATCTTCATTAGGTTTTCCTTTATTCTTCGGATGGGAAATTCGACGGCCGCACGCCGAATGAATCTAGTATAACCGACGCCCAAGCACGATGCCCTCGCTGCATTGGACCATGGGCGTGGTGTCCCTGGACATCATCAAAACACCAATCCCGTACCGGAACAGTAAAACCTGTCTTGGGGCGTGTGAGAAGATCATTAGGTAACGGTATGCGAGGTGCCTTGCCAAGGTCTATTTTGGTCCACGGCCTGCCAGTATGGGCACGCCGTAATGCAATCAGTTGTTGAAAAAGCCGAATATCGACTAAAGGGGTTCGTATTTCCAGGCTGTGTGCCATTCCAGCCCAATCTGCATCCCGCAACAAGCAGTTTCTGAGGTAAACGCTCAACTCCAGCGCCATGACCTGATCATGGGGTGACGCGATTCCCTGGACTATCTGATCTAGATGGCCCATCACATCTAACGACTCCAATCCTTCACGCGCGATCTCATCACCTAAGAGCGCGGGGATTTCCCACGGCATGTACAAGGCCCGTCGCAACAAGTAAGCGCCACTGATTGTGCCTCCGTATTCCAGAACCCCTGCATATTTGGGTGAAGTTTTGCGCGATAAAACAGGCGAGAGCATCCGCCGTACGCCTTTGCCCCAACCCGATGGAAACCTGTGGAGCCGATGCACCAGGCGCGGCACATCCCGAAAGGATGGGTAACCCCCAAACACCTCATCTCCCCCCACCCCGGAAAGGGCCACTTTTAGCCCAACCGCCGCTGTCGCTTTACTCACGAAGTAGGTATTGACCCCATCAATGGTCGGTTGATCCATGGCTGCAAATAGCTTTGCGCGTTCCGAGAGAAAATCCTGGCGACCGTATTGCACCAAATGATGACTTACACCGGCACGCTGGGCTGTCGCACGTGCCCATGGCACCTCATCCTGATCTTGTCCTGCATATTCTTGAAATCCCAGCGTCACCGCCTGCAAGGATGCCGGTTCGGCCTCCTCGGTTGCCAATGAAAGCAATGCGCTGGAGTCGATTCCCCCCGAGAGAAACAAACCCACCGGAACATCCGCGATCAAATGATGACGCATACTGTCCGCAAGTGCTGCATGTAGATCGGTTACCTGCAGATCCTGGCGAGCATCGGTACGCAAAATCTCCAGCGGATCACAATAAGAACGGATAATCGGCGCCTGATCTCGCCTCCAAAGCATCTGGTGCCCAGCGGGCAGAGCATGGATATCACGATAAATGGTATGCGGATCGGTGACATACCCCCAAAGACAAAATGAAACCAGACCCGTAGAGGAGAGTGTATTGGTGACGCCTCCGGCCATCAATGCCTTTACTTGAGAAGCAAAAAGCAACTGCTGCCCATCATCGACATAATACAACGGCTTGATCCCAAAAGGGTCGCGCGCCAGCATCAACTGCTGCGATTTCCCATCCCAGAGCGCAAAGGCAAACATCCCCCGCAAGTGGCTAACGAAGTCCTCCCCAAGCAGGTCATACAGATGCAACAAGGTTTCGGTATCACTGTCGCTCACATAGCGCGCGCCTCGCGCCTCACACCATGTGCGCAATTCCTGGTGGTTGTAAATTTCTCCATTAAAAACCACGTGCAGCCGTTGGTCCGGGGAGGCCATTGGCTGTGCACCTCGGGCGCTCAGGTCTACGATGGACAATCGGCGATGCGCCAAGCCTACGCCCGCAGCGTCATCCACCCATAAGCCAGCATCGTTGGGGCCACGCACGCGCATGGCTTCGCGGATTCGCAGCAGCATCGGTACATCAACCGCCTTGTGTTCATGAAGAGCGATCCCTGCCAATCCGCACATCAGACTGCTGTTTCAACTAAAAAACAAAATGGCTTCATAACGCTTGCTCCATGCCAGGATCCAACACCAAGTGGTATATATTGCAATAAGCGGATGTCATGTTTTCAGTGGTATATCGCTTGACGTTGGCCAACCCTTTACGAACAAGTGCATCCCGATCAGGCCAAGCTTCAGTGATCGTGGAAGCCGCAATAACAGGATCCAATATATCCAAATAAATGGCTCCCTGCCCACCAACCTCCGTCATTGGCGCCCGGTTTGTTGTGGCGACCAGGCAAGCGCACGCCTGCGCCTCCACAATTGGCCAACCGAAGCCCTCCTGTAATGACGGAAATAACAGCAGTCCTGCTCCGGAATATAGCGCCCGCAGGTCTTCATTATCGACCGACCCGGTTTGGATAAGGCGGGCCCCGTATCCCCGAGTTAGCAACCAATCGGCCACCTCAGCTTGGAGCGTTTCACCGGCAATGACCAAACGAAATGCGCAAAATGGGTCATGCTGGACCAACGCATCAAAGATGCGTGCCAAACCGGAGCGATTTTTATACCAGGTATTACCGCCCACATGCAGGATATACGGCGCGTCTCCCACACCCAATCGATCCAAACGTGCCTGCTTTTCGGCTTGATCCATCGGGCGATAGGGATAGTGCAACGCGATAGGCACAACCGATGTACCGTCCTGGGCAGAAGAACCGATGCGCAGCCATTCCTGCTGGGTTTGCTCGGAATCACAAACCACATAGTCCGCACGTTTGAGGCCGCGCAAGGTCCAGCGTTGGAGAACACGACCCGACCAGCGCGTGGGATTTTCTGGAATCTCCCCCAATGCGCTGCGTATGGCCAGCATATCGTGGCAGGTCACGACACTCGGTGTATGGCCCAGCATGAGCGCATACATCCCGTTCCCCTGATCAACAATATGCACCACATCAAAGTGCCGCGCCTGCCATCTCAACATGGGTGGGAAGAGCAGGAAACGGTCAATATAACCCAACCATTTACCGATCCCAGTATCTCCGCGTTTCAAGCGGCCAAAGACGGGCCTTGGCCTTATCAAGCGCACCTCCACACCAGCTATTTCCAAAGCTTGAACGAGCATCTCCGCATAACGGTGCATGCTTTGCTGATAGCAGAGCGGATAGTTGCCTATTATCAGAACTTTCATTTATGCAACCTGATTATCATATAGTCGCCCAATAAATTCCGTTTCTACCATGTTATCCAGGCGCCAATTTTAATTAAGGCACATGCATCAACATTAAAACTATATTCTTGCTGCACCAAATCCTGTAATGCCTCACCCATTTTTGATAAAAAATTGCACGCGAACCAACTTGCAATCGGGAGCAAAACTTGGCGAAAAAGTCTATCAGCCTTTCGGATATTCCTGCAAATGCATCCGTAGTTAGTAATAAAATTCGCACTTCAACCGGAAATATCCGTTAATTTATGACTCGAATTCAATGAAACCCCATTGTTTCAAATATGCGGTAGCCACAGCCGCATGAGTATAGTTTTGCCGCGCAAAACTTTGTGCAGACTGTGCCAATGATTTTCTCAGGTCCACGTCAGCCAGGAGGCGCTCAAGGGTCCGCGCGAGATCGTCGACATCATTTTCCTTGAATATCAATCCGCCCGGTCCGATCACTTCTGGGATGGCACCGGAAGTCGAACCGATACAAGGCACACCCAACATCATCGCTTGAGCAAGAACCAAGCCGAACTGTTCCTTCCAGTGTCGCGTTTCGTAAGAAGGCAAGACGAGAATATCCATCACTCGCATGTAGGCCGGTACATCTGCGTGCGGCACCGCCTTACGATAAATAAGGCGCTCCCCAAACATCTGTTGCCACTTGCCGGTTATTTCACTTTCGAGTGGGCCAGAACCAAGGATCAACACACGCCATTCAACATCTTTGAGCCGGTGAAGGGCCCCAAGCAGGAGGCTGACACCCTTTTCCGGAATCAGCCGCCCCACAAAACCAATCAGAGGCATATCCACTGGTATCAGCAATTCATTTCTGATCAGATTAGTTTGCGGTTTCACATAGGGATCTGGGGTGACCCCCATTTGCGGCAACACGGCCGTTCGGCCCATGTACCCTTTTTTCTCCCGCAACAGCAGTTCGCCATCCTTATTCCCGCACACGACCAAATCAGCCTTGCTCAATGAATACCGATTTAATACCCGCTTGATGAAGCCGAGTGGAAAGCGCGGCACTCTGGCAAGGTTATCCCAAATAAAAAAGCTGATTTTTGCTGACGGGCATATCAGATGGGTTAAAAATACCGCCTCGACGCCCACCGCTGAATAAGGATCCTCTTCGATATGAACACGATCCGGCTGAAACTCTCTGATCACCTTGGCGAATCGCAAGGGGTCGAAAACATAAGACATGTGAGATCGCCCGAAAAACTCGCGAATATCAACAACCTCGTCCGTACTAAGACTTGGCGCAAGCTCGCGCGTATGACGCTTGAATATGTGAGGAACCACACGGGGCGTCAGTATCCTCAGCTCAAGATCTTCGCATTGCCGCTTCATTTCAATATATTTTATTTGATTGAACGCGACAATGTATGCATGGCCTACAACGAGCAACCTCATACTATTTTATGCACTCCACAAATCACTCATGCCTCTCACAGTCCCATGGCCGTCGGATTCAATCCTAACAGCCGGTCAAAATAATCGATGGTGCGAACCAGACCATCGCGCAAAGCGGTATGTGGCTCCCAACCGAGCATCTCGCGCGCCAGGGCAATATCAGGCTGCCGCTGCCTGGGATCATCCGTCGGCAGCGGTAGGAAAGTCAGTTCTGAGCGGGAACCCGTAAGTTCGATTACCGTTTCGGCCAGTTCGCGGATGGTGAATTCGTTTGGGTTGCCGAGATTGATCGGGCCGGTGAAATCGTCGGGCGTACCCATCAGGCACACGAACGCTTCAATCAGGTCGTCCACGTAACAGAAGGATCGGCTTTGCCTGCCGTCACCATAGAGGGTGATAGGTTCGTTCTTCAGCGCTTGGACAATGAAGTTCGACACCACCCTCCCGTCGTTTGGGTGCATGTGCGGACCATAAGTGTTGAAGATACGGCCCACCTTGATGCGCAACTTGTGCTGGCGGTAGTAATCAAAAAACAGGGTCTCAGCGCAACGCTTGCCTTCGTCGTAACAGGAGCGCGTGCCGATGGGATTGACGTTTCCCCAATAACTTTCCATTTGCGGATGCATGATCGGGTCACCATAGACTTCGCTGGTGGACGCCTGAAATATCTTTGCCTTGACCCGCTTGGCCAGCCCCAGCATATTGATCGCCCCATGCACGCTGGTCTTGGTGGTCTGCACAGGGTCGTGCTGATAGTGGATGGGCGATGCAGGACATGCCAGGTTGTAGATTTCATCCACTTCCACATAGAGTGGGAACGTGACATCGTGACGCATCACCTCGAAACAAGGGTTACCCAAGAGGTGCACAATGTTGTCCTTGGTGCCGGTATAGAAATTATCAACGCAGAGCACATCGTGACCATCTGCCAGCAGTCGCTCGCACAGATGCGAGCCCAGAAAGCCCGCCCCGCCCGTCACTAGGACTCTTGTATTGTTTTTTACACCCACACATCCTCCATTATTCTGCATGATTTCAACAATTTCAAAGCGTTATGCTATCTTTTCTTTTAAAAGCAACCGCCAGCAGATTCTGCGAAAATATCGCGCCGCGGTCTAGGCTGCCGGTCTCGATAGCGATCCATGCGAGCATGGCTGCACGAATGACACGCCAGCCCAAGGCGCGAATGGCACTCTTGAGTCCATGGGGTGCTGGGCTGTCTTCGAAGCAGTCGACCCGTGCAAAACGGCTGGAACGTAGCAGTTGTCCGAGCGAAGTTCGGGTAAAGGCCTGCTCATGGGTGTAATCCCCAAAAAGCACGCGGTTACCGAATGGCGATTCGGCGTTGGGCACGTGAATGACCCAGCGTCCGCTGGGTTTCAATACGCGATGCACTTCGTCTACCAATGGAATGAGCTCCGCTTTAGTGAAATGTTCGATCACGTCAAAGGCAATCACTACGTCGAGACTGGCATTGGGAGTACCTGCAAGCACCTGCATCAGGTCGCCCTGTTCCACACCTGGAATTCCTAGCCGCGCCGCCGCCTCCACCTGTTCGGCGGAGCCGTCCACACCGCGGGCATGGGAGTAGCCCGCTTGTTGCAGTGCGTAGAGAATGGCGCCATGGCCACAACCAATATCAAGGATGGTGGCGTTGCGATCCGCTGGCATACACCGCGTGATCATCCGCCGCAAGTATGGCAGACGCGGCACCATCCCAGCTATCGAGACAGGGTCAGCACTATCATTGCGCCCGCTCAGATAGGCTTGATAGATGCGCATGCGGTAGCTGTTAGCGGGCTGCGAAATGTTTATTTTCTTAATAATACTTTTATTCCCCAGGAAAAATGGTTCCTTGCTGTTTCAAGTGGGTAGCCTGAGACTCAGCTTACCCATAATCCGATAGGCCATGTTAACGAAATTATTGGGCGTGCGATAGCCCCGGGCTTTGATAGCCACGGTAAATTTGTTCTCAGCCCCCCGGCGGGGTTGGTGCCGAATTTTTAGTCATGCGCAGATAATCGAAGACGATGCGATTACGGAAACAGAGGATGCG
>JAJYPA010000621.1 GCA_021795795.1 Pseudomonadota bacterium
AGATTTGCCGATCACCGCCAACGGCTATATACGGTTTTGCAAAACGATCAAAGCCGGCATAGCTGAGATGCTGGGGAGATTGCTGGGCACTCTTCACCCACTGTGCGAATTGCGCCATACCGACGGCCCGCGTCTGAAAATGCATCCATGACAACCCCGCACCGCTGTAATCAGCAGAATAGCCTATGTAGGTGCCCGCTTTGTCGGCCACCAGCGCCTGCTTGGTACGCATGCCCGGCATGACGTCGATCATGCCGACCAGCTGGGGAATCAGGAAGTCATTCATCACGGAAGTGGACGTCAGGCGGAACCTGACGGGAACCCCTACCGGAACCACCAATTCATTCACCGAGGCGATATGTTGTTGCGGATAAATGAACAACCAACGCCAATCTGTCGCGATGACATCGACCTCCACAGGATCCCCGCCATTTACCTTCTGCGCTTTGGAGATAACACCCGGATTATAGGGGTTGACATCATAAATAGCCTTTACCGACAGGTAGGACAAGATCCCCACTGTCACCAGGGGAATACCCCAGACAATGATCTCTATGGTGCTTGAGTGACTCCACGTGGGATGATAACTTCCTTTGCCGCCCTTTCTATATCTCCACATTGCCCATATGGTCAGCAGTGTCGTGGGGACAATAATAAATAACATGATCACCACATCAAGAATGAAATAGTGATAAAATGTATGTGATATCAAACCTTCCGGTTTCAGCAGATACAAACCGTCACTGGAACAGCCTCCCAACGTGAGCGCGGCTAGTGACAGTAGCATTTTTGCGCACATTTCATAGCGTTTATTCTCTATAAACACCTGAACCTCCAAATACACGTTTGTGTAGATATCCGACCCATCTTCTCTGGTCTCCTTACGCTCCCGCCGCTTCCATGCCGCTACGGTTATTTGTTTTATCCGATCGGTTGGCATGACCGGATGGAGTCTGTGTGCTACGCGCGTGGGCCATTTGGCCAGGGACATCCGATTGGTGGGGGAGGGCCCGCCGAGACTCCGCGATGCAGGCTCCGCGGCACGCACAGGGGCCACGCCCGAGACATATCAGGGACGCACCGGCAAATCCCCCACGGAGATGATGCCGCTGCAGGACAACGCGGGCGGCTGATCCGCGAATGTTCGGCTCAGCCGCAAGGCGTGATCCACAGGCTGCCGCATGAGGCATATGCCCAAGCATATGCGATACCCGGACGCCGCTCCTCACCGAAGTGTAGTACAACGTCGTCATCCCGCAACCACACGTCGACATATCGGTGTTCCAGCGATACGCGCGCAGACCCGAGAGCCTGCACCAGTCAACGCCTCCCCGCCACGTTGCATCCTGCCAAAAATAACCGTATCCGCGCGACACCCCCTGCCATGAGACAGACAGCCACATCTCACCCTGGCGGGGCGACCCCCCAGGGCACACGAAAGCGATCCCTCCTGAACGACACACGGTTTGAGCAACATGCATGACAATACCTGTAATATTACCGCCCTGTGATATAGCAAGCCGCATTCCATAATAAAAATCTAATATTGATGAATTAAGCTATTATAATTTAATGAAGTACATGTCTGATTTATTGTGCCTATTTGGCATTCTGATCGGTGCATAAAACTGTTGTTACTGCTTGCGTCCTGCCATTTATGGCGGTCGCCAAACCATCGTCTGCCAAGAACGGCAGACGCTTCAACATCCCCGGGGATCGATGCGTAACGACATGCGTGCCATAGACTGCCCTTGTCCGGAGCCAGAGAAATCATAAACCGCGCGCAAACCCCCTACTACCGCAGGGCGCCGATTTAGCGTTACCGATCATTGTTTTTTATTGCCTTATAGATACATGACATTCCGCAATCGCCTTTTTCAAGCAGTAGATAGGTGCTACCCTGACTCCTTTCGTACCGGATTCGATAAATAGACGGGCAGGCGGCGATTATGCGCCACCAATGCGCCATGCATGCCAGGAAACATTCACGATGCCGGGTTGACTCCGCAAGATTTCAGGTTAGATTGGCCGTGTGTGCGTGGAAACAAAAATACCTTCTGAACCCGGCAACGCTCCGGGAGCCATAACAGGTACATGTCACATGCCCCAAAATTTCATCCGCGAATTAGTGCATCGCTTTCTATTCCGCCAATCAAGAAAAATCAAGTCATGGCTCACGAAACGCCTGCTGATGCGGTCAGACGGGCGCATCCCAAGCCAATCGCACAAGAAAGACCGCAGCGACGCTTGGGAGGTTTACCGTGAAAATACAGCTCGCCGTGAGCAATGCCCGGCTCAGGCTCTGTTAGAGAATGGTGGTCTTGAGGTCTGGTATCAACCTGTGCTTGACGGTCATTCCCGCAGAGTGGTGGGGATAGAGGCCTTGGCCAGACTGCGCGATACCGAGGGGGGCATACTTACCCCGGAAAGATTCCTGCCTCAATTATCGACCGATGAGACGACCAACCTCAGTCGGATGGTCTTGATCCAAGCCTTGGAAGATCTCAAAAAACTGGATGCATTGGGCTGGTCTCTCTGGGTTTCCTTCAATGTCGCTCCGGAATCCTTTGGTAGTCGCAGCGCCACCTGTCTACAGAAGGTGATCGGAGCCAGTGGGGTAGCCCCCCAGAGAATCACTCTGGAGATTCTGGAGGGCGGTGAGTTCGCCGAATATGCCACGGCTTTGTCCGCCATGCACGACATCAAGGCATTGGGCATGCGTCTGGCGCTGGACGACGTGGGGAGCGCCTATGCCTCCCTCCTGCGCCTGAAAAACCTGCCCATCGACGAGATCAAGCTGGATCAGGGCTTTGTCCGGACGCTGGAAGAACGGCCGCAGGATCTGCATTTCGTTCGAACCATGCAGGAACTGGCCACGGAACTGCGGCTGGATCTGGTGGTGGAAGGGGTCGAAACCCCCAGTATCTTGGATGCCATGATCACCACAGGGGTGCCCTACCTGCAGGGTTATGCGATATCCAAACCCTTACCGCTGGCCAAGCTGCCGTCCTTCCTCTCCAACTCTGCGCCTGACCCGGGTGCTTACCCGAACAGCCTTTTCGGCTTCTATGCGAGCGTGCTCGCTCACCACACAGCGGTCAAGCGGCTGTTGCTCATCGATCCGTCGCAAGTGAATCATGAAGTCCTGAAGGATGGCCGCCGGTGTCGTGGAAACGACGTGCTGCATCACTTGGGCTATGGGGAAGAGAGCCGGTTGATACAGTTACACAACCATTACCATCGGGTGTTTGGCGTCGTCGCCAGTCATGGCACGATCAGGCACAAGGCTTGGGATGCCGTTGAGTCCGCGCTGCACGAATTGCTGGAAGCCATCCTGGGGGCCCGTTAGGCCACGAACCCCCCGGTACTGATACGCCTACTCCGGACGCCCCTTGCATTCGCCACTAGGTTGAGGGAAACGGGGTCTGCCCCTCAGTTGCGGTTCTTTCCCGCATGATACGCACCGCTTCCCCAAGCGCCGCTTGAAATTGATGACTGTGCACGTGCAGTTGACCCAGTAGCCGATGCAGTTCTTCGCGATTCCCACCGCTGCGTACCTGGAGGATTTTCCGGCCCAACGCATGCACGGTGGCGTGCTCGGCCAACAAACTTTCGATCCCCGGCACATTGGACGCGTGCGTCCGAAGCCAACCCGTGATCGGGCAAGCCGCCAGTTCCGCATCCTCGCACAGCCCGTGGTTCAGCGCGGCTTCTTCCGCCGCATGCACCCACCCCAGGTGCTGATACAGCGCCAATAGTGGCGTATCGATATCCCCGGAGCCGAGAACGAAGTTCCGCACGAAATCGGCCACGGCCGCGCCTTCCAGTGGCTTCGTAATGGCATATCCCTGGAGATAGTGCACCTCCATCTCGCGCAGAAGAGCGATATGGGCCTCGCTTTCCACACCTTCCACGGTAATGATGACGTTCATTCCCAAGCCGAGGTTGACCAGGCTCTCGACAAACACCAGATCCTGGGGGCGGTTGGGCAACTCGCGGATGAACCCCTGATCAATCTTGATCTCGTCGATGGGCAGGTTTTTCAGGCGCAGGAGGGAGGCATAGGCGCTCCCCACGTCGTCCAGCGCGATCTTCATCCCCGCGCCGCG
>JAJYPA010000122.1 GCA_021795795.1 Pseudomonadota bacterium
TAACACGCAGAAAAAGGACTTTGTCTACAATGATCGTTTTGTGGACAAGACCCATCGCTTCCGGCATTCCTTGTGGCTGGAGTTCATGTACCAGCGTCTGACCATTGCCCGAGATCTGCTATCGGAAAATGGAGTGATCCTGGTGAGCATCGACGATCACGAGGTGTTCCGCCTGGGGATGTTGATGGATCGCGTGTTTGGCGAGGAAAACAAGGCTGGGGTGATAGTCTGGAAAAACGTGACGGACAATAACCCGAGCCGGGTGGCTACGGAACATGAGTATGTGCTGGTGTACATGAAAGACAAGACATCCTGTCCTCCAGTCTGGAAATCACCGGACCTCGCGGTGAAGACGCTCATGCTGGAGAAAGAACGGGAACTACTGGCGGCACACAAGGACAAGGAGTCCTTGCAGGCGGCTTACAACGCGTGGTTCCGTGCCGTGAAAGATCAACTGCCTCCACTGGATAATTACAAATTCATTGATCGTGGCGGGATATATGCCGGCAGTCGCAGCGTACACAACCCAGGACGGGAAGGATATCGGTACGACGTCCTGCATGACGTGACCGGGAGGCCGTGCCGGCAACCGTTGATGGGGTACCGTTTTCCGGAAAACACCATGCGGGATCTTTTGCGGGACGGTCGAATATTGTTTGGTGTCGACGAAAGCAAGTTGATCGAGTTGAAGATCTACCTGCGTGATTACCAACAGAAGCTGCCCAGCGTAGTAGTATTCGATGGCCGCGCCGGCGCGAATGAATTGCGAGCCGTTTTCCCAGGGGCGGGCAAAATATTCAACAACCCAAAGCCTGTGGAATTTTTGAGCAATCTGTTGTCTTTCGTGACCTCTGGAGAGGATCTGGTACTGGATTTCTTTGCCGGGTCTGGAAGTACGGCCCAGGCCGTACACGATCTGAACCGTGCGGACGGGCAGAATCGGCGCTACATTCTGATCAGCAGTACGGAGGCGACGAACGAGGAGCCGAGCAAAAACCTGTGTCGGGACGTGTGCGCCGAGCGGGTTCGCAGAGTGACGGAAGAAGGATTCGCCTACCTGCGGACCAGACGGATTGCCAAACACCGGCTCACGATAAGGCTGGACCATGCGGAGGTCTGGAACGCCTTACAGTTGCTGCATGAGCGGCCATTGTCGCCCTGGTCTGGGTATGGCCTGTCTACGGACGCTGGTATGGCCTACCTTCGGGATTTCTCCGATCAGTCACTGGACCTTCTGACCGAGTGGAGAACAATGTTCACAGATCTGCCAATCACCTTGTACAGTTGGTCTCCGGAGCGCGTAAAAGCGTTGGTGCCTGATACTGTGTGGTGCCAACCCATTCCACAACATTTGAGAGACCGTTTCGGACGCTGATATGCCTATTGACCTAAAAGATTTCCAGAATGACGTGCTGGACGGCATGGTGGCCCGCTTTGAAAGCGTGCGCGCCATCTATGAACAGGTGGAACGGAATACCCGCCTGGCTTCCCGTATCGCTGAAGCCAGACAAGCCGATGGCGCACTGGTCTTGCAAGCGCCAACAGGTGCCGGCAAGACGATTTTGGCGGTGGAAGCGGTACGGCGTCTTTCGACCCAGGAAAAGATACTCTGGTTCTGGTTTGCGCCTTACTCTGGTCTGGTGGAACAATCACGGTCGGTATTGGCTGCGCAAGCGCCGGAAGTAAAGCTTTTTGATCTGCGGGTGGACAGGCAATCAGACAAAGTGCGTGAGGGCGGAGTTTTCGTGACCACATGGTCATCGGTTGCAACCAGCAGCGTCGAAAGCCGCAGATCGCGAACGCGGGATGATGACGGTTTATCGGTGGACGAGTTGATTGTTCTTGCGCGCGCGGCAGGGGTGCGGATCGGCTGTGTTGTGGACGAAGCGCACCACGGGTTCCATCGGGCGGCGCAGGCGCGGGTCTTTTTCAGGACGGTTCTGGCACCGGACTACGCCCTGATGATGACGGCAACGCCACGGGACGAGGACCTGGCGGCATTCGAGGAAGATACGGGATACGAGCTGGGTGGGCCTGCGGACTGGGCGTCGGTGAGCCGGACGGATGCGGTAGAGGCGGGTTTGCTCAAGCGAGGGGTACGCATGGTGCGGTTTATTGCCAGCGACGATAATCTCTCACAGCTATTGAGCTTCGAGCACATTGCGCTGAATGAATGTGCGAAGGCGCACAGGAAGATTCGACAAATGCTGGAAGACTCCGGGATGTCGCTGACACCGTTGATGCTGGTTCAGGTGCCCAACGGCCGGGAGGATCAGGAGTCTGCCAGGCGGTATTTGGTGGATGTACTCGGGTTCTCCGCTGATGCGGTCAAGGTGCATACGTCCGACGAGCCGGACCCTGAGTTGCTCTCATTGGCGAACGACTCCACGGTGGAAGTGCTGATCTTCAAGATGGCAGTCGCTATTGGTTTTGATGCCCCGCGCGCGTTCACGCTGGCGGCGTTACGCGGTGCGCGTGATGCCGGTTTTGGTGTGCAGGTTATTGGGCGGATTTTGCGTCGTCACGCATTATTGCAAGGGCGCAATGACCTTCCGCCGGAAGTGGAGCATGGCTATGTATTTCTCGCCAACTCAGCGTCGCAGGAAGGTCTGTTGACCGCCGGGCAGCGGATTAACGAGATGACGACCCAGGCGCCGAGTATTGGCACGCAAACGGTGATCACGGTATTTGGGGATGCGTCTGAATTGCAGATAGTCAGCACGGGTGAAACGCTGCAGTTGCTGATTGGCAAGGACGGCGGGATACAAACGGCAAGCGATGGCGACCTCACGATGACGGATCCCGCAGACCATCCTGCGGGAGAGGTTGTGCCTGGTATATCGGGGGCAAACCCTGGTTTTGCCGCGGCGGTTCATTCCGCCTTTGGTCTTTTGGAGTCAACATCGAGTAACACAGGCACGCCAAATCCTTTTCAGTCGTCCCCTCCCACCCAAAGTATGCTTCCGCTCCTCAACCTGGCGTCCAACCAGGTATATCTTTACCAACGCGCATCTGGCGCACCGACAACATTAAGGTCAGAAAGGAAGCCGAACCTGCCGCCGCAATTTGAAGTGGCTATTGCGGATCATGTGGATTTCAACGACACCGTTCTGGGTACGCGTTTCAAGAGCCGGGTTCAGGTCCATCGAAGCGAAACGGGTCTTTTTGATGAGGCGTCGGTCGAACGTGATGAGGATATTTACGAGCGATTACCGCCGGAGTATGTGGCCAGACGCGCAGAAACATTGCGCCTGAATCTGGTGGACTCGAACGACCGGGAGCTGCAACCCGTTCTTCTGGACCGGTTCCGGACGAGTCTCCAGCGCAATGGGTATGAGTATCCAGAAGACGAGGAATTGCTTTTGCAGCAATTGGATCTGGTGCTGGCGCGCAATCCGGCGCTCCTCCGTGAAGCCTATCGCCGGGTGAGTAGCAACAGAATTACGGACATGGAGGTAACATTCCCGGGAGAAATAAGTAGTGAGACGCGGTTACCGCCAGCGAAGCGCAATGCGTATGGATGTTACCCGGCCGGATTGAATCAGGATGAGTTAACAGTAGCAAGGATGCTGGACGCAAACCCATTGGTGTTATGGTGGCATCGCAATCCGCCCAGACGTCTGGAATCGGTGGGTTTGTACCGCTGGGATGATGGGAAAGGGTATTTCCCGGATTTTGTGGTGGGCGTCCGATCCCGCGATACGCTGGATCAAATCGCGCTGCTGGAAGTGAAGGGGAGTCAATTTTGGGCTGTTGAAGATGAGGTCGAGAAATACGGTGCCGGGCATCCTGATTATGGTCAAGTATTCATGATTGGCAGACGCCGTGGTGAAGAGACATTCCACCACTTGCGGCGCGAAAGGGATCGACTGACAACGGACGGAAGTTTTGCCGTGGAGCGGCTGAAGTACCGATCGTGAAGCTATATGGACTTGCGCGGCGAATCTGGTAGCCACAATGTAAAAAAGGTATTCACAAAAATTCCTCCCATTCTTCCGGAAAATCGCAAGTACTAGGCGCACCTCGAAACAACGGCGCGATATCCGCGTCTGCGAATCCAGCCAATCCGCACCCGATCCGCGTCACGAAGAATCGCAGTTGAGGATGCCCTTTCGCGTATTCCAAGAAGCAATCCACGCCATCCCGCACGTCTTCCAACGACAACGTACTGAGATTGGCGTGTTTGGTGGCAATGGCATAAGTATTACCGGTACGCCCTTGCCCTACCCCATATTCAGCGCCAAAGTGCAATCTAGCGACCTTTGCTGCACCAGCCCCATGACGACCGGCCAGGTTGCTGCCGAATACGAAGATGGCAGGATAGTTTGGTAAAGTACCGTCTTTGTGCATATCCTTCAGGTTTCTCCAAGAATGATGGCGGCAATGAGCCGATCTACCGCTTGCTGCTGTTGCTCACTCTTTTCCGTTAGTGGCTGCGTTCTGATTATCTCCCGATTGTGTTCGAGGCGATCCTGGATGAACTGTTTGAGAGGACCTAAATCCTTTTTGGTGACGACGCAGCTTTCGTTCTCGCCCGTTTTGACATCAAGCAGTAGAACGACGGTTGCCATAATGTCTTCGTCGCAGACCGACCGGGCCAGTGTGATGAAATCCAGCGGTGGAATCCCAATATCCGGGTTCTCCTCCACCCACATGCAACAGAACAGTCCGCGAAGAACGTACAGGGTTTTTTTGGCGTTCCACCACTCCTGATTGCGCAAATATTTCTCGTAGGTCTTGCGCGCCAGTCCGTAGTAGTGCCGCAAAGCCCATTCCGGACGATAGAGCACGTTGGCCAAGCTGATAAGTGACGGCAAGCACTCCCGGTAGACTGTGGGTGACGCCAGCCATTCGAGTGCCGCCACGTTACCTTTTTGGAGTAATGCAACGGTCTTCCGAATATCCCAACCAGCGAAATCGAGTTCTCCGTCCATTATCTCGATCGTGTCATCCAGCGGCGTAATGCCCAGATAAGCCGTCACCGGGCGCGCAAAGATAAAGCGGATGTCATAATCGCTGTCCGGCGATGCGAAACCCCAGGCGCGGCTACCGGATTCGGCGGCGTAGAGGATTCTGACGTCGTCGTGGGTCTGTTCGAGCTTGCAGAGTTTGTCCTGAATGATGTTCTTTTGCTCTATATCCCGCAAGGCCAATTCCGTAGTCCTATCCAAGTGATTGCCCCGGTTAACTTTCTATCCGGCGATTCCACAGCCAGTAACCTCCGCCAACCAATACGATACCAACCACCGCCACAATCAGGACTTCTTCCAGGCTCATGCTACGGAACAGACGGAAGATGGCTCCGTAAATGAGGCCATGGATAATGCCTCCAATTATGGTGTGCATCAGCCAGCCGCCGTGGTCGGCAACGGCGTGTCCAGCATAATATGGGTGATGATAATGGTTTTCGTAAGCCATCGTGTGGTGCCACATGTGAATGCCTCTTGGATATCGTGGTTTCTGGTTATTGTATCATACCGTTTTTGCCTATCGGCATTATATCTCTTGAAATGAAGTTGCCCAAGAAGAGGCTCAACGCTTCGGGATCAAATTGATCCCGGTGCTTCCGAAGATCGTGGGTCATGTTGGGTCAGCATCCAAAACGTATCTCACTCATCTTGACAGGTTCATGCCTGGTGATGGGTGCGTCAGAAACCGGTATACCAGCGGTGAGCAGGGTTTCTTCAAGCGTTGTGCGGTTGTCGGAAATGTCGTTTTCAATGCCTTGGAACCAGCTAGACAAAGCGTCCAAGGTACGGTGACCAGCGAAAAAAGCATAGCGTGAAAGGTCGCCTAGATATGGCAGCAGCTTGGGATCATCGGTTGAAATCCATCCTTTTTGATGCACGGAATCGAGGAAATATCCATTACCGCCGGGTCGATCTTGAGAAGGTTTTGGTGTCTGGTTATTTTTAGAAAAATCAGAAATAGAAAAAACATTTTTAAAAACCTTTTTATTTTCTTTTACTGTCTTATTAAAAAGGGGCGACATGGATGTCGGGTGGCTAGAAGCGCGCTGTTCCTCGCCGGGGGCAACGGGTGATGCGGCATAGTGTGCCAATTGGCACACTCCAGATTCTGCCTGAACCTCAGCACCACCTGGCGTGGGGTTGCTGTCCTCAATCTCGTAATTCTGATCTGTCGTCTCTGAATTTTCAGGAGGCTGTTCATTTTCCGCTGCGGACAAGGCTTTCATACCATCTTTCAGACTGTATGCCGTCAGGTCGGAATCTGGATGAGCATGAGTGTTTACAGGCGATCCCACCAGTTCAGGATCCTGTGATACATCGGGAAGACCGGAGTTCATGGGAAACCCAGGAATCATGTCGCCAATACGTACTGACCCATAATGTTTGTACTGCCGCACATCCGGATTCTGCGCCGCTGCGGATTTGGCCTGCGGTGGCTCTTGCCCTGTGGATGCGCTCTTGATACGTCCACGCCGGGAGTTTTCCAGGCGTTCCGCCATCGACGGCGCATAGAGCAGCATATAAGAGGACGCCTGCCTGCGGCCTTGGTGGAATCGCGGGGTGGCTAATATTAGCCCAACATCACACAGCTTCTTCAGTGCGCGCTCTATGGTTCGTTCACAAAGGTCGTGCCCGACTCTGATCTTGATGTCGTTGGCAATCTGCTGGACACTGACGATAGCTTCCGGGTAATCGGTGTGAGTGGCGGAAGCCGTAGCGCGCAGCCGTCTATCCATACCGTCCCAGACCAGATACTCGGCCAGCGAGTCGAGTAAAGAAAGCGCCGCGTCCTGAACGGAGTCAGCCCTGATGGTGAAGAAGTCGCGCCTGGCTGCGTCCTTGATTGCCTTGAACCCATTTTGCGGCGGGCGGACATCAGCAGGACTTGCGTGTTGCTCTGTATGGGCGGCGTGACGGGTTGTCCCGGTAGTAGGCGATGGGACGTGGGGAAGAACGTCGTCGGCGCGGGCGACGGTCGGCTGCTGTGCAGTTACCGTACGGGACGGCGCGGCATGGATCGAAACGGAATAATGGACCTGTTGTTGCATGGCGGTTTTCTCCTGAAAAAAGACGGCAATGAGCCCGCCGAAGATGTTGAATTTCGGCAAAACTCCAGTAGATGCTTGACGGGGTCTTTTCTCGGGAATATGCTACTTACTGTCAGGCAGTAGCTGGTCTTCTGAGAGAAGGTCGGTCAAGCATGGGTAGTAAAGAAGAGAAGCCGCGGCGGCAACCGCGGCTTTCCTTTTGGATGGCGTCGGCTAAGTCATGATCTCCTCCTGCGTTAGCGTGGCCCCATAAAAGCAAAAAGGCAGCTTCACGCTGCCCGTTGGGTATGGGTCCTGTGGGCACGGTATGGGTGGCCGATGCTCCAGAACGTGATCTGCGGTGGAAAGTGTGCCGATCGGCACACGGAACCCTTCGGCGATAACCGTATCTACAGCAGCGGTATCCGTGCATTCCCGCGCCAACCGAAACAAACCGTACACTGATTGCTGAAATGGAAAGTTATCCATCTTGGGCTACCGTGATTTCGGAGTGCTCTGCCGCGGTATCATCAGAAAGCGATTCATCCACGGCCGCTGGCGGCTTGGTGTTCATGAGCGTCATCACGTCGTTTTCGGACCGGGAAAGTATGGCTGCGGAAATCATGGAGGCCAGTTCTTCCTGGGGGATATCCTGTATGCCGGGCGAGAGCCGGATACGCATTTCGTCCTTGCCGAACGACACGGTCCCTACGCGGACGCCATCCCGGACAATGGGCCGTCGGTCTGGATCGCGTGAACGGTCGTGCCCGGTCACCCATGCACGCATGGTGTTGGTGTTGAGCTTGCCCTGCAGGATGAGATGCGCCGCTTGGTGGACACGATCCGCGTAGCCGTTGCGGCAAAGATCCACCATGGTTTCCGCCGCGGACGCCGCGAATAAGGACGGTCCCTGGCGAACGATTTGCTGGAGAGGCGCGGGAAGATCGGTAAACGCCAGATATTTGTAAAGCGAACGCCGATCAATGCCGACTTTCACAGCCAACTCACGTTTCGTGGGCGCTATGCCTTCATCCAGCATGCGTTTGAGGTAAAAGCCGATCTCCATTTCGGAGAGATCCTGGCGTTGAATGTTTTCCGAAAGCGAGGCCATGATGGCCATCTTTTCGTCGCGCCCGATGAGGGTGACGGGGATGCTCTTCCAACCTAGCAAAGTACAGGCGCGCCACCGGCGCTCGCCGGCTATAATCTCAAAGCGTCCGGAATCATCCGGACGCACGCTGACCGGATTCAACAGCTTGCCGATACGGTCGATATCCGAGGCCAGATCATCGATGCCTTCCGGGCTGATGGAAAAGCGGGGCTGAAATCGTCCGGGGTAAAGCAGGGAAATATCCACCAGGTAACCACCATCCCCTGCAGAAGGCTTGTTGCCGCTGTTGCCGTCGCGTTCGTCACTGGGCGGAGGTTGAATCTCATGAACGTCCGTCTTCGTCTTCTCGACGGATGTGTCACAGGACGACGACGCATCGGGGCAGGACTCCGTCATCCTTCGCTCCGCCTGTTCCATTTCCAGTATCACGTCATCGCTGAGCGGGGGTGTGACTCCAGTGGGCGGTATGGGATGGATGACGCCCATTCTGCGGAAAGGTTGTTTCGCCATTACTCACCCCCTTTGTGTGCCCGCTGGTTTTCCATGATATTTTTGACAAGGCCAAGCATTTCGTCTGAAATGGACTGCAAATCGGGGATGGCGACCTTGGACCCGGGGTATGCCAGCGAGATGGGTATTTCCCGCTCGATACTGGACCGTTTGAACTCCTCCGACTCCCGAATCATGCCCGTACTGAGGATTTTGCCGTAATGTTCTTTCAGTCGCTCCATGATCTTGGCTACGCGCCGCCGGTTTTCGCGATAGAACGTCGGAACGGCTACCACGGATGGAGAGCGTCCCACCTGTTCCCGCATATTGATCAGCCGTCCGCCAAGAATGCTCAAGCCCTTGAACGAGAGCGCGTCCAGGGCTACGGGCGATATGCACAGATCGCTGGCCAGCAAGGTGGTGTTTGTGAGCATGCTGGTACTGGGCGGCGCGTCAAAGAGGATGATGTCATACCCGCTGAAATCCAACCTTGGCTCTGGCTTGGTCAGGCCGCGCTGCAAAAGGCGAAGCACTTGAAAATCTCGGACCTGTGCGTTGAGCAGGGCGTCTTCCAGATTGGCCAGAGTCACGTCGGCGGGAATGAGGTGTGGACCGTTATTGCCGTAGGGTTTTTTGATGACGTCCATCAATGGAACCGGAGCCGGTAAAATGGGCGGGATGGTGAACAGCGACCCGAAATTATATTCCACCAGGTGCGTGCTATCGAAGGGGGTGTCGGCGTCTCTTTCGAGTTCTGGATCGTACCCCATCATTTGCGTGAGGTTCCCTTGGGTATCCAGATCGATGGCCAGCACTTTCAGCCCGCGGAAGGCCCATTGCACGGCGAGTTCCGCGGCCAGTGTCGTTTTCCCGACGCCGCCTTTGGCGGAATAGACGACCACCGTGGCCGTTGGGGTATCCCAGGTGAACAAACCGCGATGCCGCCTGAACGCGGCGATATCGAAGACGTTCTCGGTGGTGAAAAGGCGTGGCTTGCGTCCGGTATCGCCGCGTTCCAGTTCCAGTCCCATGAGCGCTATGGTATCGCGGACCACGTGATCGTTGACCCGGAGCATCTTGGCGACGCTTCCGATCATGTATTTTGGCTGCTCGATCAATTCAAAAAAGTGGTCATCGTCGTCTGCCCGGCTACCGCCGCTCAAACTTTCCAGCCTTGCCTCGTTCATCATCTCGACACCCTCGTCTGGAGGTTTTCTCGATAGTAAGAGGGTTTCAGGATGGGTGTCAATAGATACGTGGCGATTTTTCAAATATTAAAAGAATGGCAAGTATTATATGAAAGATGGCAGAAGCGGCTAGGTGGATTGCCAGTAAAACTGAATCTCACAATGTATGTGAAGTTTAAGTTCACGCCATAACCTATTGTACAATAGGTTACTTTTTTGTAAAACTCATGTTGATTCTCACCTTTTGGGCGTCGTCGTGACGCTTGTCGTCGTCTTCATGGGTGTAGAGCGCGGTGGTGCGTGGGTCGCTGTGTCTGGCGTCTTTTTGCACGTAACGCGGGTCCATACCGGCATCCACCTTGGCGGTGATCGCTGTGTGCCGGCCCCAATGTGCGGAGGCCCTGCGCAACTTTTCAGCTTTCGTGGGATGGTCAGGCTCCAGGATTACGGCGGCTGACCAGAAAATTTCCTTGAGAAGCTGGTTCATGCGCCGGGCGGTCATCGCGGTGCGCGCATAAGTCAGGAGTAGGGGAGTGCGATTATCGGCTGAAGGCGCCGCGGTCATTCCCAGATAACGCCGGTACCTGACCAGGGCTTCCACCATGTCATCGGGAACAGCGACACGCGCATACTTGCCGCCCTTTCCCAGCACATACCACCACCATCTTCCGCGCTGTTCCCGGAAGTCGCCCATGACTCCGTTCTCCAGTTCACTGGCCCGTGGCCCAAGCAGGTAGAGGAGGGAAAGAATAAAGCGCATGCGCTCGTAATGGGCCTGACCTTTGATGGTGCTCCTGGGGAGGTGTTCAAGCACTTTCATGACGGCGTTCCACATAATTGGATCGATAAAGCGTTCCACGGTGAGTGGGGCAGGGCGGCCGGAGAGCATCTTCTTATGCTTCATGCGCATCAGGGCAAGAGGGTTGGCGGGTAGGTAGCCGGTAACCACCAGGTAGTCCATCATGGATCCGATGGAAGCGAGCGCTGTGGATATGGCGGCCGGGCTCAAGGGGCCGACGAAAGGGCGCCATTCCGCGGCATCGCGCCGGCGTTTTGGTCCGCACCACCGAGCCGCCGGGGCAGGAGAGGCCAGGAAGTCGAGGTAGCGGTCGAAATCGTCGCGGCCGAGATCGGCGAGGGTTTTGTCCTGATCCTGTGCCCAGAGCAAGAGACGCTCGCATTCCCGCGCGTAGTTGCGCAGGGTATTGGGCGATTCTTTGTACTCATTGAGGAAGGCGAGGATCGCGGCGAGGTCATCTTGACCATCGGCATCGGTGGAAAGCATGGCACCTGATGTTAGCGCATTCAGGTCAATGACGGGGCGGATATGCGGACGTTTGACGAGGTTGGATGACACTTTATCAGCGGATACACTCATCGGACGGTCTCGCTTTCCGCTAATCTGCGCCAGAGAAGAATGGCCATAGTGGCTAGATCGGCGTCGGCAGACTCAAGCCGGAAGACGGGTAACATCAGGACACTTTGTGTTCTCTGAGCCGTGCTAGTCGCTCGACCATGCGTCGCTCAATCTCATCGTGCGGGATGCTCGGGCGTGGGTCGGCCATGCTAGCGGTAGTCTTGGCCTGCAGCCAGGCCGTGTAGCTGGCCTCCTGCTCGGGGGTCTCAAACTCGGAAATGATGGATAGTATAACGGCATTCATTCTGAGCACTCCTCCGATTATTGATCATTAGGGAAGGTTTAATCCCTTGAGCGTATATTAGACGGTTTCTGTATTTGCAGGAAACTGTCCACAAATTCTGTGCACCACTCTGTGGATGACAGCAGCAACCCGGCGGAGAATATCGGGAAAATCTCCAGCCACCAAAAGCATCCATGTCGTCTGTAAGAGACTTACCAACTGGCAGGTCTCATCGGTGGTGGTCACTGTGACAATATTTCACCAACGAGGGTTTTTGAGAGGGGAAATCCGCCACTGGAACGCGATCTCTGCGATTTCAGTAGTCCACGTCCGCGCTCCAGAACCATTCCATATCCCGGTCCATCAGCTTTTGTTTGCGAATGGCCTGGCGTTGTCTCTGCAGCCAGGTCTTGAGGGACTTCGGCTCCTGGAGTGCCTCCATCTCTTGCTGAAGCCCCGCCACGGACCGCCGCATCTCCCGAAGCGTGTCCTCAAAATCCCGAACAAAACCCTTCGGGGATCCCATAAAGAAAAGAGACACTCCTCTGACCGCCGCCGCGCGCTGCTGAAATTCCTGAACCCGTACCTTGAGACGCGCCAAATGTTGTTGGAGTGCCTGATTGTAGGTTTTGAGATGGTCGCCCTCCAAAGCCTGGAGCATTTCGGGTTCTATCTGTCCGAGTTCTTGCTGCAGAGCCAGTAGTTGCAAGAGATCCTTCCCGGCATAGGCCTGGTTGGCCCGTTGCATCAGGGCCGTTTTCTGTTCCCGCCGGTCAGGATCGGTTTCCCGGTCGGGATGCACAATGCTGACCAGTTGCCGGTAAATCGTGCGCAAGGCCTGCCGAATATTGGCAGCCTGTGCGGCCTGCTGGGCATCCCGCGCTTTTTGCGCGGCCGTTCGCGGGCGCTCAGGTGCTTCATGGACCGATCCTGGTGTGCCACCCAGCGCTTCTGCTTCTCTTCGTAACCGTTTCAGTTGCTCTGCAAATCGCTCATTTATCAGCCGCTGCATGAACTCCGTAAGGGACTCCGGATCGGCAGAGCGCTCTTTTCCCGCTCCGGCATCACCAGATCCGCCATTCATCGCTTCCTCCAGAACGGCGCGCAAGGTGTCCTCATCCATCAAATCCTCCCCGCCATGACGCTGGTGAATCTCCCGAATAATGGGATCGTCCGGACACTCCATCACCAGCGTCTCGGCCAAGTGTACGATGACCTCTGACAACGTCTCTTGGGCGACTTTGCCGAACTTGACCGCCTGGCTACTGCCATCCAGTTGCTGCAGCAACTCCATTTTCAAGGCCAAATAGCGCTGCTGCGCGGGGAGCATATCCGTGACTGCACGCTGCTGGATGTCTGCCATCGCCCGCTCCCATTCCTGTATCTCCTGCTCCGTCCTGGTAATTTGCTTGCTCAGCCGATTAAATGTTTTTTGCGCGGCAGACAGAGGTACATCGGGCGCAGCGGGGGAAATCCCCAGAACCAGAGAGCGACGCTTCGAATTAGACATCTGTACGGTAACCTCCATGGAAGCGGAAACCAATCGGTAATCAGCGGAGCCAGAAATTTCCAGACACTATCTGGCAAATTGCATCGATGGGCAATGCTGGCATCTCTTGGAGCTTTGCCGACTAAAGCTCCATCGACTGACGCGAAAGAACATCTGGATTTTTAGACGCCGCCCGTCTGTCGCTCTGTTCGCGCAATATCGGACTGGCGTGAAAGACCACGACACGGCGGGCGGAAATCTCACAGGTCATCTCGGTTTTCGGGTTACGTCCGGGGCGGGGCCGCTTCTCCCTGACGGTGAAATTACCGAAACCGGAAAGCTTTACTTCGGTACCTTGCGCCAGTGTGGCGCGGATGGCGTCAAAAAAAGCTTCGACCAGCGACTTGCTGTCACACCCAGTTAATCCGGTCGAGCCCGCAAGATGGTTTGTAAGTTTTTGTTTGGTGACGGTCATGGAGGTGCTCTATCAGCCAATGGCGCGGTGCTGTGGAAATCGGCTACGGTCATGATTACCCTCCGGTCAAGGGCATAGTATAGGGCGGATCCGATGATAGGCAAAAGGGGGCTAATAACCTCAGAACAAAAGGCCTGGTAACTGCGACCAGCACACAGATCGGACCGCCCAGAACTTGCAGGATATAACATCGATTTTGCAATATTGCATTTACCGTGCAATAACTTGCAATATGAATATTCGAGACCAATGGCACCACCAACGGGGCACTCTAGCCCAGGATTATCGAGGCTGCAGCGCGGAAGAGGCACTACACCTATTTATTTCTGATTATCGGTATAATCAGAACAGCAAAAAGCACCGGGGGAGAAGCGCTCTCGACGGATGCCTTGCACCTTGTAAAACCGCTACATGTCCACGCAGATTTCGAGGATCTGGTTGAGAATATGGCACACCTGCCTGAACAGTGGATCCGAGAGGCTTCCCTGTGGGTGGTGTGCAGCCTTTCTAGTACGCCAGTCAAAAGATTTTGGTTGATGGCAAAGTACATAACTGGTTTTGCCCGCTTTGCGTCCTGATGCCGCACCCACCGCCACGGCAAACGGATTGCCGGCGTTATATTCGGCCGTGGTCATGGGCAGACCGATCACCAGCGAGGTTCGGTCATTGAACGCTTTCGGAGACAACACCAGGAATGGGTGACGGTCCCTCATTTCCCTTCCGGCATAAGGACTGCAGTCGATCCACAGGATTTCCTGCCGGTCCGGCACCCAACCCACTGGCGTCACCACACTTCAGCGCCGACACGCTCAGCGGCCATGACCTCGCCCCCGTGCAAAGCGGGATCGAAGAGCGCAAGACGATCCGCCAGCGTCAAATCGGCGGTCGTACTGATAGGCTCAACGATAACGCGCCCGTGCTCGACCGAAAGCCTTACCTCCTGGTCTGCATGAAGTTTGGCTTTGTTGGCGATGGCGGCGGGCAATCTGACACCCAGGTTATTTCCCCATTTTTTAATGATAAGTCGCGTTTGCATGAATTACTCCTTCCACTGGCGAATGTCTATACTAAAGTATAAACGCATAGCGCATGGTCAGCAATGCCGCCCCGCCCGCTCCCGAATCACCGCCAGAGAATCCCTCGCCAACAATTCTCCGTTGCGCCACACCACGCGCATGAGGTCGTCCCACTCGGTGCCGGCTTCGTTGATGCGCCAGGTTCTGATCTCTCCGGTGTTCCTGTTCCGGTAAGTGCTCAAAAGACCTTTTTTGCTGGCCTTGCCCGGGTCTGTAACCGGGGCCTTGTACACGTCACGCCAGCCATCCGACATAAGAATGGCCGACGTCTTCATGGCCATCTTCTGGGTATCGCGGTTCACCTGCTGCAAGAGCGCGCCACCCATGCCGAAAGCAATATTGTCTGCGGAAAACCCGTAGCCCTTGAGTTCCATCAGTATCCCGCGAATGCTCCGCTCGTTGATGCCGTCACCGTAGATGATCCTGGTATTGTTCAGCACGTCGAAGCCCTTGCCGTTCCGGACAGCACCGAACTTCGCCTTGAGCATTTTGGCGGTGGCAATCGCCATCTCCACGGGATTCCCAGAGTCCGGTCGCACGACGACAATCCCCTGGCTGGCGATGATTTCCTCTTTCAGTACGCCACCGAACAGGTTTTCCACGGCATTGAAAATATCGTAGCTGTCGGCCACGCAGGCGAAGATTTTGCCGGGTCCGCCAAACTGTCGCAGCATATTACGGTAGGCGTCCACTTCCCCTTCCTTGCCCCAAGCGGTAATCGTCGAGTGTTCCGACGCGGGAATCGAGTATCCGGCCATAGGCTCATCATAGTAGGCTCGTGCGTAACGAATGGCCGAGAGCGTGTCGGTACCCATGAAATTCACCAGGTGCGCCATGCCGCCGATGCCGGCCGATTCCTCGCTGGACACGCCGCGCGCGCCGAAGTCGTGGAGTTTGAAAGGCAACTGACCTTCTGGATCGTCGCTGGTATCCTTCAGGTACTGCCGGATCACCTGTTTGATGGACCAGGACTGGGTAGCGACTGTGATCGGGTACCAGACGCGCAGGAGCATGGTTTCCATGTAGGCTTCGAGCCATGCGGCTTCCGGATCGGTGGAGCGCACAGTGACCAGGGCATTGTGGTTTGGGATCAGTGACCCTTCCGGTACCGCGCGGATCTCCAGCGGCAACTGTCCGCCGTGCCGATCCACAATATGACGCCAACCCTCTTCGTTGAATGGTTCGCCATGCGCGGCCAGGAGTTCCTTCGCTTCTTCGATCATGGTGTAGGTTACCCGGATCGAGAGATAACGCGACAGAATGTACTGCAGGCCGAAAAACAGGGTTTTGTCATAGACTCCGCCCCGCGACTCGATGTACCCGAACAGGCTCCGCGCACCGGGCGGCAATTGCAGGTAGTGGCTCGGCTTGTAAGAGTCGGTATCTAGGATGGGATTGTAACTGATGGTGCTGTGTTGCTGTTCCATGGCAAAGCTCCTTTGCGCTATGTGAGTGACAATGGCGCCTGGTCTATCCAGCCGCCCGTGGTGCTGCATACAAATTTCATTTCCGCATGTCAGGATCAATTTTATCCCGGTGTGGTCAGCGTTATACGCCGCCCAGAAAACTCGTGCCGATATGCCAGTGGTCCTCGAACATCTGCCCGTCCAGGGCGTAGAAGTCGGACAGTGACACCCACCTGGCCCGCCTGGCGTCGTCGCCGCCCCTAACCGCCGGCAGTGGGCCGACCGGAAACTCGAAGTGGAATGCGTGGGTGATGGTGCGTCCGCGCTGGCTACGGTCGGGGTCGTCAAATACCCGGCTTCCGCGCAGGGATCCCTTGAGCACGGGTACGGGCAGCTTGAGCCGGGTTTCTTCTTTCAGTTCGCGGATAGCTGCATCGAGCAACCGTTCATCCTGGCCGAGAAAACCTCCTGGCAGTGCCAGCAAGCCCTCCCCCGGCATGGCGCGGCGCTCCACCAGCAGAATATGTCCGCTATGCACTACGACTGCGTCTACGGTAACGAACGTCGGTAGATAGGGGCAGGCCGCGTATTGGTTCCGGTAGTTCTGGATGAATTGGTATTCCCGCACCAATGTCTTGAACTGTGGCAGGCGCTGGAACTCCCGCACGAAGTGCAGACAGGGTGCGGGCAAGGCGGATTCCAGAACTAGGTCAGTACCCGGCCCATTGGGAGACAGGATCAGATCACGCAATTCGGTGGCGGAACGCCCCTCGAAGTTGGGCACATCGATCTGTTCCCATTGTGGAAACGCCTTGAGGTAGTAGGAACTCTCATCCTTGGTGTGACCGATAATGCCGACGTGCTCCGCGCCCACTTCTCGGGCTGCCAGATCCACGGCATCCTGCACGCCACGCAGCCAGAGATCTTCCAGGTAGGGGTAGTCTTTGATCGGAGTGATCCGTAACCGATCACCAGCCTTCGGGAAAGTCGCCCGGATCATGACCTCCCGCTCGCGGGCGGTAAACGGATTTTTTGGGGAACGGACACGATTCGCGGAGCCCACCAGGACCAGAACGTGCTTGGCGCGCAGAAGAGCGGACTGCAGAACGGCGTAGTGCGAGTTGTGAAAAGGCTGAAAACGCCCAATGAAAACGAGTAAATCGTAAGTTGTTTCTGGCATCGAAGGAATCCCCTATCGAGTGTGGTTTGGTGCCGGTCTTTCCGGCACCGGAGTCATGTTAACAGAAACTTTTGCCCGCGCCAACAAATACGCCGGTCACAGAAAAGCCAGATACAGCATGACCAGCCAGGGCAGACCTCCAAACAACGGTAGAAAAAGGTTCCCCGTGAAAATCCAGCCACGATTTCTTTTCTTGCGAATGGAAGCGATGATCGTCGGCAGGAAATACAGCAAACCCGCAGAAACCAAAAGTATCCAGACTATGGGGTCATTCAGGTGGTGGTGCGTATGAACATACGAAATCGAAGCATCCACTTCTGGACGTACCCATGCTATGACGGTGGTAAGCCAGACATGCCAGTCTGCAAAGGCGCCTAATTTGCCGTAGACCACTGAACCCGTGTGCGTCATCGGCCCGTAGAAACCGGGTGCCATGCGGAAAACAAGGTAGAGAGCAAACAGAATGACGTACCAGGTGATGGCAATGACGCCGATCACCCGCATCATGGGCTTGCGATGATGGACCTTTGGCCGGTGCATGTTGGGTACGCCACGCTGACGGTAACGGGTGACCAACCAATTGATCATGGCCACAGGAATGGCCAATACGAAGATGAACAAGA
>JAJYPA010000123.1 GCA_021795795.1 Pseudomonadota bacterium
ACTTGGCAGAGGAAGCGGGTGATAAGCCCCTTGTCGGCCTTGCGGCGCTGCTCGTAGTGGAAGCGGCGCAGGGTGTCGGCGATACAGTCATAGGCTTCCTGGCGGCTGGACGCCTGGAAGGATCTGTCCTGGGTGCCGTCGGCGAAGGCACGCAGTTGCTCCAGGGTGCTGAGCTTGTCGGTATGTAGAGTCACGATCATCTCCGGATGATCCCAGACTCCAGTCCGCTTTCAGGCTCATCTCAGCGTGGAAACACGCTACCCCGTTCAGACTCATGTGTCGCTGGACAAGGCTGTAGTTTGCCTCAGCTTCTGCGGGAGGGATATAATAAGCCTAGGGGCTCCATTAGTCGGTGGTTGTTGAACCAGGAGACCCATTCGAGGGTGGCAAGCTCCACAGATTCCCGGGTTTTCCACTTGCAGTGGGCGATCGGCCAGCATCCCCCAGTTCTCGCGCCGCCAAACTGACACCACGGCTCTGGGCTGAGTGGCATCGCAGTGCGCTCAATGGCATAATATGGCGTTGCACAGAACGTACTAAGGAAGCAGATGCCTCACGTCACTATAGTCGAACATGTTACCAAGATGATGATCCTGCGGTATAATCATACCGCGGGTCTCAAGACATGTTTCTTGCCGGTATTTCACAAGAGCAAGCGGGAGCGTCGGGAACCATTTCAATCGCTTACAGATGTGAACGCCGTCATTGAGCAGGCTCAGGCGCTCGACGTCAGCTATTTGTACTCCTTCCCCTTCCCCTTCCCCTTCCCCTCCGTTGACTGAAGGTATTGTACTTCGTACTAGAGCACGCACCCTTTAAGGATCGGGAATTAATGGCAAAAATAAAGCACATAAACAACTTCGACTGGTTAAGGCTTTTGGCAGCCATAACTGTCATATACGGTCACGCATTTCCATTGACAAACACTCTATCGCTGTTGATATTAGACAACTCTATACAGGCATTTGCTGTAAAAATCTTCTTTGTCATTAGTGGTTATTTAATATGTTTAAGCTGGATGGCAGATCCGAGTCCGCACCGCTATCTTGCGAAAAGACTCCTTCGAATTATCCCTGGCCTTGTTGTCGTTGTAACACTCGCGGCAGTGGTGGTCGGTCCTGTATTTACCACCTTGCCTTTGCATGCATATTTCTCGAGCCCTGATTTTTTTAACTATTTCAAAAATATAATATTATATCCGAAATACAATCTACCTGGCGTGTTTGACTATTTACCATATAAAATTGCGGTAAATGGTTCTCTCTGGAGCTTGCCGGTAGAGTTTTTAATGTATTTAGTATTGCCAATTATATTGATGGTTTCATCTATAGCGAGAGCGCGCTGGCTCTTGGCGCTGCTGGTAATAATGCTATGCACAGCAAGTTTAATTTTCTTGCGAAGTCCATTCTATACTCTGCCCAGAGAGGTGTTTTATGGATCTTCCATGCGCTCAGCATTGGATGTTTGTCCATACTTTCTCATTGGTGCAAGTTACGCTTATTATCGTTTTGAACGTTTTCTGAATATCGAAATTGCTCTGGCCGCGGTATGTACATTGGCACTTCTACAACCAACTTCAATCGGCGTGTCAGAACTTGGCCTGTACTTTATTGCCCCATACGCCATTTTATCTTTTGCCGTTTCCGGGGATCAGCTTTTCAGTATGGTAGGTCGCTATGGTGATTTCTCATACGGATTGTATCTTTACGGATTCTTGATCGAGCAAGTTTTCAATCAAATTTTTCATGGTACTTTAACACCAACTGAAGACACTCTTTATGCACTACCGACTGCGTTGCTGTGCTCCGCTATTTCCTGGCATCTGATAGAACGCCCCGCGCTGGCATTGAAGCCATTTCGTACCTGATAGTGCATACATATTTATCAGCCAGCGGTCCATCAAGAAGATAATGGCTTTATAATTATAATAGACTAGTTATATTAATAAGGAAAATAGATGAAAAAAAAATGCTGTTTAATAACCGGTGGAGCTGGATTTATAGGCTCCGCGCTTGCTAGCAAACTCGTCGCGGAAGACAAATTTGTGGTCGCCATCGACAATATGCATCCACAAATACACAAGAACAAAAATCGCCCCAACTCGCTTCAGAGCGGAGTGGAACTGCTGGTCGCTGATATATGTGACCCCGGGACATGGACAGATTTTCTCGCATGTTATGAACCGGAGACGGTGATCCATCTCGCGGCAGAAACCGGGACGGGCCAGTCTTTAACGTGTTCCAGCCGCCACGCGCACGTGAATGTCGTTGGCTTGACGACAATGTTAGACGCATTTTCGAACCTATCCATTCGCCCTTCACACGTCTTATTAGCCAGTAGCCGGGCAGTTTATGGTGAGGGTGCGTGGCTATCACAGACCGACCGCAGCGTGTTTTATCCAAGACATCGCACTGTGAATATGCTGGAGCAGTCGATATGGGATTTCCCCGATGCTACTGCGCTGGCTATGAATGCGCGGACCACCACGCCGAATCCTACCAATGTCTACGCTGCAACCAAGTTGGCGCAAGAGCAAATTCTAGAAGTCTGGACCAATGCCTTTAAAGTGCCACTGTCGATCCTAAGGCTGCAAAATGTATATGGGATTGGGCAGTCATTAATAAATGATTATACTGGAATAATCCCATTATTTGTACGAATAGCAGAGAGTGGAGAGTCGATTCCAGTATACGAAGATGGACAGATCACGCGAGATTTTGTAAACATTGTTGACGTGATTTCTGCGTTTCTACTATGCATAGAAAATCCACCCACAGTAACGCGCACAATAGACGTAGGCAGTGGAGTAAGAACCACTATACTCGAGCTCGCTAGCTTAATAACAAAGTGCGGTGGTCGGTCTGCCCCACGTATAACAGGACAATACCGAATAGGAGACGTACGACATGCCTATTGTCATATCGAGGATACAAAAAAAGAGGTTGGATATTCACCAAGCACTACATTAAAAAATTCTATATCAGAACTTTATGCGTGGATAAAATTCAAGATGAATGAAAGGCAGTAAACTTGGCGTTAGGGTGGTAAAAATTCATTGAGTGAGAATTTATGAAGACGAAAAAATTCAGTACGCTACAAGTTCAAACTATATTGTATAATGCAGAGTTAGATAGGCTGAAGCAGCTTTTTATTCACTTGGAACGTGCGGCAAATATTGCCATAGCAGAGGATCTTTTTTTGGCAGTGAACTTCACCATAGGGGATTGTTCACCTACGCTCACCCTTTCCGACGAGGATCTGAGTGAACTAAAGATGCTCGCACCCAGTCTGACTCCAGTAAATTACACTTATTTCAATAATAATATTGGATCCGCAGGTGGTCATAATGTCCTTTTGGAAAATATTGAGACGGATTTCGTCTTGATTATGAATCCGGATATTATGTTGGCACCCGATTGTTTGCTGCAATTGATGAAACCATTTATCAAGGACGAAACAACTGGTATGGTCGAAGCACGGCAGCTTCCTATCGAACATCCAAAAGATTATGATATTGTGACTGGAGAAACTGGTTGGGCGACCACGGCATGTGCTTTAATTGATGCAAGATTGACGATTGCCCTCAACGGCTTCGATAGCGCCTCTTTTTTCCTTTATTGTGATGATGTGGATTTCAGTTGGCGTGTCAGGCTGGTCGGCCGCAAAGTCTTATTTCAACCATCCGCAGTTGCATTTCACGATAAAAGACTGTCTCAAAATGGCGGTTGGGCGCCAACTATGGCGGAACAATATTATTCCGCAGAGGCTGCGCTTATTCTTGCACACAAATATTCACGTCCGGATATTGTGGCAGAACTACTGGCCATTTTTACGGACAGTGATGTGGAATTTCTTCAGCGTGCCGCAGAAGAATATAATCGGCGGAGCATAGCAAAAAGGCTACCTGTGGCAATAGATGCCAAACACCAAGTAGGGAGTTTTCAAGATGGCTTTTACACAAAACACAGATACCACCTTTGACGGACAATCATGGGCACGGACGTCTTCTACAGACTCTTGCGCAGAAATTTTGGAGCTCCTCTCATCAGTAGGTATAAAATCTGGTAATCTATTTTTAGATTTCGGTTGTGGATGTATGCGATTAGCCGGTACTCTCAAAAAACAGCTCGGTCTCAATTATATCGGTATAACCCATAATCCAGAACGCGCGAATTTGGTGCGTAAAGATGGGCTGTCCGTAGAAGAGTTGGATATAGACGACACCATTTCGCTGAAAGAGTATCTAAAGAATTTGATGCAAACCAGCGATATCGCAGCAGTATCTCTGGTGGGTGTGATGGAATATCTATCAAATCCTCATGATTGTCTGGCGTTACTGAACAGTGAGATGTCTAACGCCCCAATACCATTGCTTGTTTCTTTGCCGAATATCTGTCGTAGAGATATCGGTCTCAGGTTGGCCTTCGGTCATCTCGATCTTCGCGCAGAAGGATTGTTGGATCGCTCACCGGTGCAATTATATACTGAAGAATATTTTATTCATTTTATGAAGCAGACGGGTTGGTACCAAATCGCCTCCTGCGACATCAGGCGTTCACTCTCTCAATGTACAGAGCACTCCACACATCCGTTTTTGAGTGCGCATACACCTATAGGTGGTCTGCTCCAGGAAATAAGTGACGTCGCAAATGGTCATGCGGAAACGCATCAATTTGTCAGGATGTTTTTACCTGGTCCTATGACTCATGATCTGGTACAGGCGAATGGTACCAGTGAAAAGGGTGCACCCTTTCTGAGCGTTATTACGCGAACCCAGGGTCGTCGTTCTGACTCCTTGAGGGATGTATTGTTGTGTTTGTCGGCTCAGACCTGCATGGATTTCGAAGTAATTATTATTGGACATAAGCTCCTCGCAAATGGGCGTGAAGCGGTGGGTAGAATTATTAATCAATGTAACCCAGAAATAAAATCACGAATAAAATTCGTCGAGTTAGATCATGGGAATCGGACCGCGCCGTTAAATTTCGGTTGTGCGCATGCCAAAGGTTCCTATTTCGCAATATTGGATGATGATGACATCGTTTTCGCTAATTGGATCGAAGTATTCAAGGATGTCGCAAAAAAATACCCTGGTCAGATTGCGCGCAGTATCAGTGTATCGCAGAAATGGCGGTATATTAATACCATGTGGTCTACAGGTGCGCTTCGCTCCATTAGCAACTTTAAATCGGAATATCAGACAAAATTTTGTCTTTTGGATCACTTGGAATATAATCGCACTCCGCCAGTATCTATCGCTTTTCCGCGAGCGGTGTTTGCCGATCTAAATTTTCGCTTTGATGAATCCTTGACTACCACAGAAGACTGGGATTTTTTTATTCGTGTGGCACTCATTTGTGGTGTCCGCGACTCGGAACAGGTCACTAGCATCTATAGGCATTGGGATGGGGCGGAGAGCTCCTATACGGAACACGGCCAACAGGAATGGGATGATAATCACGCAATAGTTCTGTCTAAATTTAATCGATTAAAGCTAATACTTTCTCGTTCGGATATGCGGTCATTGGAAGGCGGGCGCTCAACGGTGGTGCTAGAAAACACAGCGATGGTTGATCCAGAACGGGAAGGACTTCTATTGCACACTTACGCACTGCTCAACTCATCTTCGTGGAGGATCAGTTCGCCGTTGAGGTGGTGCGCAACTTTTTTCGGAAGGCCAAGATTTGTGGCTCCCGCATTCTGGCACCAGGACGTCGGTAGTTTGCGGGATTTAATACAGAACATCGAGAACTCTCGGTCTTGGCGGATCACCCGACCGCTGCGTGAATTAAAAAAGAAATTTTCAGGCTGAAAATGTCGATTAACCAGCACATGAAGTTCTTGCGCCTTTCGTCCGAAATAGGTAATTTATGGAACAAAAATCATTAGAACAGAGAAAGATGTCGCTAGGAGTTTCAGCACGGCGTCCTTCTGGAATTCTCGCCCTTGTACAGTTGGCTGCCTTCCACCAAAAGTCTGTAGATCCCGATCAACTTATTCGCGCACTTGGCTTTGAAGGACAAGTTATTGGTCCGACCGAAATTATACTTGCCGCCCAAGAAATTGGCTTGCGAGCGGAAAAACGTTCGCTGAACTGGGCATCGCTAATACGTCTAAAGTTACCGTTTATCGCGGAGGTGGAGACGGGTGAGTTCGTTATCGTTGGGCGGGTTACTCAAGCGGGAAAGTTGCCGGTAACCACACCCGGACCACGACGTCAACCGAGGCTTTTTGCTGCCGAAGACTGGGATAAGGAAATGACGGGCGTCGTCGTTTTATTAAAAGAACGTTTGAGTTTGGTTAATCCTAACCGGCCATTCGGATTTCTCTGGTTTGTCCCAATTTTAAAAAAATATCGAAAAGAAATAGTTGAAGTATTAATTGCGGCATTTATGTTTCAGTTGCTTGGTATTGGAGTTCCGCTTTTTGTTCAGGTGATTATTGATAAAGTGTTTGTATACCATAACTATTCAACGCTTGTCGTTGTTAGTGTGGCGATGCTGGTCGTGGTTATTTTCAACGGTATTTTTAATGTGCTTCAGAGTATATTGCTGGCACATGCGGGTAATAGAATAGATGTAACCTTGGGGAGTGCTATTTATGCTCATCTGGTACGGATTCCGTTGCGTTATTTTGAGCAAAGACGAGTTGGTGATACCATCGCCCGTGTCAGACAGATGGATCCAATACGAAACTTTTTGACCGGGCACGCATTACTATCGCTTGTAGACGGTTTTTTTGTATTTATATATATTGGTATTCTGCTTTTTTATAGCATACGTTTAACGATGGTGGTGCTTATTGCTATGTTATTGATAGGAATAAGTACAGTTCTTTTCCGCACCTCATTGCGCGCACGTTTAGAAGAAAAATTTGATAACGGCGCAAACAGCCAAGCCTTTCTCGTCGAGTCGATAACTGGAGTCGAGACAGTAAAATCTATGGCGCTGGAAGCGCATATGTCCCAGCGCTGGGAACGTTCGTTGGCGAAATATGTTACGGCCGCGTATCAGGCAGATTGGTTAAACGGCGTCGCCAGTGGTATTGCGCGTACGCTTCAAAATCTTACCACACTGGCAATTCTTTGGTTTGGCGCGAGCCTGGTACTGAACGGTACCATGATGGTGGGCGCGCTCATTGCTTTCCAAATGCTGGCTAGTCGCGCAACCGCACCAATGTTAAGGGTGGCCTCGTTGTGGCAGCAGTTTCAACAAATCGGTATTTCGGTGCGACGCTTAGGGGATTTGATGGACGCGCCCATGGAGCCCGTGCTTGACGCGAACAAGTCGAGTTTGCCGGCCTTGCGTGGTGAGGTGAGATTTGAGCACGTCTCATTTCGCTACCAGACAGAGTCGCCACGTATTATTGATGACATAAGTTTTACAATCCCGGAAGGGACGACAGTGGGCGTAGTGGGTCGTAGCGGATCGGGCAAGAGCACTCTTGCAAAGCTGATACAACGGTTATATGTTCCAGAAAATGGCCGTGTGCTGGTAGACGGGTACGACTTACTGCAGATGGATCCTGGATGGCTTCGTCGACAGATTGGTGTTGTGCCACAAGACAGTTTTCTGTTCGGTGGAAGTATCAGAGAAAATATCGCGGTGCGCTTTCCTGGTACTGGTATGAGTGCAGTGATCGATGCGGCCAGATTAGCGGGGGCGCACGAGTTTATCTCAGAATTGCCACAGGGTTATGATTCGCCGGTGGGTGAGCGGGGCGCGGCACTGTCTGGCGGTCAGCGGCAACGCATTGCCATCGCCCGGGCGTTGATCACTAATCCGCGTATCGTCATTTTTGATGAAGCTACGAGTGCGCTTGATTACGAATCAGAACGTATCATTCAGGATAATCTTGCAGGAATATGTAAGGGGCGAACCGTCTTTCTGATTGCTCATCGTATTTCTATGCTTCGAGACGCAGACCGGATACTCGTTATGGATCGAGGAAAGCTGGTTGAACAAGGTCCTCATCAGCAACTGATTCAACAGAGAGGGTTATATGAGTACTTATATAACCAACAAATGCATTCTCGATGAGTGCTAAACCCGATCATTCTAGAATCGAAAATAAGCGTAATGACTGGAATTAAACTATGAACGACAAAAATGGGCAGTCTGCTTGGCGAACGTTTTTTGTCAAGCGTGATGATCGTCTCGCGCTGGAGTTCCAATCCCACTCCCTCGCTATACAGGATACACCCCCATCCCCCTTTACCCGTACCATTCTCTGGTCCTTGGTTATACTGATCGGTATAGTCATTATATGGTCGTATTTTAGTCGAATACCCATTATGACTAGTTCTCCGGGTAAGTTTTCATCGGTGGGAAGTACGAAGGTGATTCAAAGTTTGAATACTGGAACCGTCTCTCATATTTTAGTCAAAGCAGGCGAAAAGGTATATGCAGGACAGCCTCTGGTCGAATTAAATAATACTGTTAATTACTCTGCTTTAGTTAGTAGGAACAGCATGTTGCAACTTAATAATTTAGAAAATAAACGCATTTTATCGGAAATTCAGGGACGTGCCGAGACAGCAGAGAGTGATGGTTTGGATGGTGCTAGTCCGCTTGCTTCACTGGAAAGGCAACTCGCGCTGGCTGACTTGAATAACGCACGCTCGGAGATAGCGTACGATCGGTCCAAGGTGGCGGAATCGCGCGCACGCTTGGAAGCGGGAGTGGCGACATTAGAGGAGTATAAGGATCGGGCACGTGCTGACAATAACATGGTAGTACAGGCAATACCGTTGGTGCACGTGGGTGCGATCTCAGAATATCATTATCATCAGATAAGAGATGATGCGCTGCGTTCTGCTGGGAAACTAGCCACGCAAGAAAATCAGGTAGCGGAATTGACGCAAGCGATCACAACGGTCCAAGATAAACTCGCAGAGGATCGTGCGCACATCAATAAGCAACTTTTTAAACAGTGGCAGCATTCTCAGCTTGAGATGTACGATTTAAAGCGTAAACAGGTCACTGCGAGGCATCGATATCAGCTTGACTGGCTGCGATCACCTGTAAATGGTGTCGTCCAAAACCTCAATGTCGCGAGCTTGGGTGCGGTCATTCAGGCGGGGCAAACGGTGGCCACGATTGTGCCCGATGATGCACCGCTGATTGTTGTTGCGGACGTGCCTACTCAGGATGCGGGATTTATCCACGCGGGACAAAAGGTCGACATTAAGGTCGCGGCATTTCCTTTCGAGCAGTATGGAATGATACAGGGCCTTGTGATGTCTGTCAGCCCGACGGCAGACTCGATGGAGACGGTGGCGGCACCTCCGCCGGGGGAAAATCATCAAGCGCCGCAGAGGGGAGGTCATTCCGGGCAAGGTCATTCTCATGCGCAAAGCAGCAATTCTGGTCCGCCAACGCTCTATTATCAGGTCCGTGTTCAGCCAGACCAATTATGGCTGAAGATTGCCGGTAAAAAGCATTTTATGGAGCCAGGTATGACCGCAACGATAGATATTCGAACCGGCGATAGAAGTGTGCTTGAATTTTTCCTGGCACCTATCAGTAAATATATTAATAATGGATTTTACATTCAATGAGAGAAGGAACTATGCGGTGCCCTAAGAAAACGCATATTTGCCGGTTAAAAAATGCCAGCGCATGCTTATGTTGTTTTCTATCCCTCTTCTGCTGGATTCCTGTTGCAGAAGCCGGCTCTCCCGTTGCAGCGCTAAAAATGCTTTCCTTGCGTCAGTCGCTAGTGATCTCATTGTCAAAAGAATACAGTATAACAGAAGCGCGCGCTGCGGTGCTCCAATCACGCTCGGAACGTTTGAGCGCTAGCAGTGGATTTCTTCCAGAACTTTCGGTGGACGATCAGCCTCAGTTATACCGCCCTATTGGCAAATCAGGAAATACGTTCATCGCAGGGACACTCGTTCCGGCTAATCAGGGTTTCTTTTATAATAGTATTAGCGCAAGTTTCAAATGGAACGTCTTCTCGGGAGGTAAAGACCTTGCCGAGTTACATGCAGCGGAAGATGCGGTGGCCAGCGCAGATCAGAAAAAAATAGCAGCGATATCCAGTACCTTTGCACGTATTTTACAGGCCTATATATCTCTGGCGCAGACCCAGTTGAAAATCGATGACGAGAAAAAAACTATTGAGGAGACGCAACGCATCGCACATCTGACCAAAATGCGCTACCAGCATGGGATGGATAGTCGCTTGAAGTGGTTAGAATCTGAACAAAAACTCTTGATGACTCAGAATAAGTTGCAGCAGAATTTTGAGAAATTCGCATCGGAACAGCGTGATCTTCTGGAGGCCATGGGCTTTGATCGAGTGATCGGTACTGGGTTTACGGTGGACACGCGTTTGCCAAGTCCACATTTCACTCTGAATAAAGCCAGCGATGCGCCCCTGTTGGGCGCGCCTTCCGTCAAGGCGGCGTTGGCTGATATCCACGCCGCGCAGGAGCAGGTGCACGTGGCAACTGCGGGGTTTTGGCCTTCGCTCTCCGTGGTCAGTCAGTACAATTGGCTCGGACTTAACGCTAATCGACCCGGTGCGGCTATGCTGAACACTATGGGAAGTAATTACACGGTGGGGTTGTCTGTAAACATTCCATTGCTTCCCGCACTGAACGTCGTAGCGGCCGTACAGTCGGCGCAGGCAGGTGTCGTGAATGCTATTGGGGGATATGATCGTGCTGTCGCGGTGGTGATGGGGCGACGGATACAGGCTCTTCAGGGACGCCGATATTCGGAAGAATCCTTAACAATAGCGGCGCGCGCGGTCGCGCTGGCGCAGGAAAGTCTGCGGTTGACAAAAGCAAAGTTTGAGAAAGGGCAGAGTAACGCTATTTCTGTATTTCAAGCGCAGGTGACAATGCTGCAAGCGGTTGCAGCGTTACGGCGTGCGGACCTGAAGGCCAGACTCGCAGAGTGGATGGCGTTGCGAGCGTATGATCCGGCGCGTTTCTCAAGCCAATTATTGGTTAGTGCAGCAGATTTTGAGGGGTAGCACAGTATGATACCAGATCGTTGTTTCCTGAACTACTGTCAAAACTCTGAGATGGCGAGGATTATACGGCGACTTACCTTTGTATTTGTTGCAGCATTGATCGGGTATCCCATGTTGACATGGGTAGCGCTGGCATCAGCCATTCCATCGGATCTTGGCCAGATAGTGCATTCGTCGCGCCTGATAGCAAAAGGTTTCTCCGGTCAAGGGGTGAGAATCGGGGTGATTTCGGATGGCTCGACCAATTATGCTGCATTGTTAAAAGCCGGTCTCCTGCCGGATAACGTGTCCTTTGTCGCGGGGGTCGGGCGTGGTGATGAGGGCGACTGGATGTTGCAAGTGGTCCATGATGTCGCACCATCTGCTCAGTTGGCGTTTTGTCCCAGCGCCTCCCAAGGAGAGACGGTTGCATGTGCCGCACGGCTCATTCATGAAGATCATGCACAAATAGTGGTGTACGACGTAAATCCTCAGCCCGTGTACTGGGGTCCCACAGCGCAGGCACAAGGCCTCGATCGGTTGGCGAGGCAATATCCTGACGTCCTGTTTTTTACCGGGGTTGGGAACAATGGCGGAGGATATTACCAGCGCCGGTGGATGCCTGTTCCGCTATCATTAGATGGCCAGCAGTATTATGCCCAAAATTTTGGCAAATCTGTTGGTCAAGCCAGCGATGCGTATGATCGTTTTCCAGTCCCGCCCCATAGCCAGGCAGTGATCATAATGGGTGACAACCAGCCATCAGGATCGGTTACGGAACGATCGAAAATAATGCTTGCCCTGGTGGATGCTCAAGGGCGGTTGTTGGTGCACAGTCGTGGTCTTCGCTCCGTCCAGCAGCTACGGTTTACCAATGAGAGTGGACATCTGCGCTGGGTCCGAGTGGCCATTCTTCTGTCTCATAGAGCGCGAATGAAGGAAAAGCTAGCTTTTAAGCTGGTGGTTATACAGGCTGGACATGGTGTTAGGCCCTTACTGCTGCATTATGCGACGCCGGGGGGTGCCGGCAATTCCGCACTCAATGCACACATCCTGGCGATTGGTGCGGTTGATCCTGGATCAGATTTCCATGGGCAGTATATTACTGAGGACTTTGCTAATTCCGGACCCCAGTGTATTGATAACCAGTGGCGTGGTGGACATCTGTCTGTTTTGGCACATAGGCAGTGTTTTCTGCAACCGGTACTCGTCACTCCAGATAAAACGATGGTGGCCATGCCGGCGGATACGGTGAGCGGTTATGTGCTACGTCCCTTTGTCGGTGATTCTGCCGCAGCGCCCGTGGCCGGCGCCGCAGCGGCCTTATTATTATCCGCACACGTCCCTGCGAATCAAGTGATTGCATTGCTCACGGACACAGCGACGACCATGACACGGCTTACAGGCTGGTCTTCCATATACGGACATGGACTTATAGATGTCGATGCCGCCGCCACAAAAGCCGGTGTGCTAGCTACTGCTAAGGTGCGTGATCGAGTAAATGCTACACAGACAATTTTGGTGTTTAGATCTGACGCAGCTTTTAAGCACACCCAATATATGGCCTTTGCAGCGCGTCGCGGTGAAGTAAGTGCCCTGAAGACACTGCAGGCCGCAGCGCGAGCGGGAAATGTGGACGGTATGGCCTGGCTGGGCTGGTACTATCTACAAACGCACCACTATGAGGACAGCGTTCACTGGCTATGGGTGGCCGCTCAGGCTGGTGATCCTTTTGCCCAGACGTTATTAGGATCCTGTTTTAATCGCGGCTGGGGGACAACGATTGACCCACGTGCTGCCTACGCGTGGTGGCTGCGCGCTGCGGAAGCGGGCGAACCTGACGCCTTGTATAATTTGGGTACCGCGTATGCTTCGGGCCGTGGTGTGGCCAGTAATCCAACCTTCGCGTACGCGCTGATGCGTGCGAGTCAGTTGAGAGGCGCACGCTTGCCTTGGGCGACAGACACTCTCGCCCGGTTAGGCGTACATTTGTTCCCTGGTGAACAAAAAAAGGCCACACAGCTAGCACAACTTATGGCGCGCAGTCCTCTCGCAGTGACTCAATTATTGAGCGACCGTTAGGCCTGTATGGCGGTTGACTTGTGAGTGGGCCGTGGTAGCATTGACTTATGTGGTTGGGGGGTTCGAAATCGGAGAACAGGGCGGCGGCAGGATAACGGGAATCGTTCCTTGATGGTTGTTGGTTATAGAGATTTTGGTCAAGGTTGAATGTGTGCATAAACTGTTCACTACTTTCTGCGAAAAGCAGGTTTCGCCGTACGGGGGTTAGGCTGTCGATGCAGAGAGTTTGAAGTCGGCATGATCAACTTCATTAACACGCCAATGATGGGGATTGTTTCATCTGAATTGACGGATCCTTAGTTATTCTGAAGGTGTTCTACACTTAGTTCTGTATTTATAAAACTTCTGCAAAGCAACGGAGATTGAACATGGGATATACCTACTCGAAAACCAGTGCCGGGGCAACTTATTCGAGCTACTATGGTGTTACTTCGGACGGAGATTATACTTCCGACAGCTTTACTAAAACTAGTAATGGTGCCATATATAAAGCGACAGATACCGGAAACTCTGGTGGTTATTTTACGGACTATTATGGAAATTACTGGAATGGTGGTTGGTTTTACTCCAGCTATACGAATAAGACATCTTCGTATAATTCCGCTGGAATAGAGGAGACTTACTCAACGAATTACTATGATTCCACCGCATATGGTGTCTATATCAACGACTATCAATCTAAGACATCCGGTGGGGGTATTTATAAGCAAACAGATACTGGCAACTATGGTGAGTACTATCTCTATAATGGCGCTAACCAATCCACTTATACGGACAAATCAGGCTATTACAACGTCAATGGTACAGAAACTTCTCAATATACCGCATACTACGCATCAACGGCAGCCGGTGATTACACCAGCGATACCTACGATAAAACCAACAATGGCACCATTTACAAGTCGACAGATGCTGGCAACTATGGGGCATATTCGTATGATAACTATGGCTTCTGGGATTATGGGTGGGCGTACGGTAATTACACAAACAAGGCTGAGACCATAAATTCTTCCGGTGTTGTGACAAGCTATTCTACTAGCTATTATGATGCGACTGTTGCTGGTAACTATACCAGCGACTACAATTCTAAAACGTCTGGTGGTGGCATCTATAAGCAGACGGATACCGGAACTTATGGAGAATACTCTCTGTATGGTGGTACTCATGAGGCGACTTACACCGACAAGTCAGCTTATTATAATGTAAATGGTATCGAAACTTCCCAGTATACTTCCTATTACAATTCGACAGCCGGTGGCCAATATACCAGTGATACCAATAACGTGACTGGCGGCGGCGATACCTATAAGTCCACCAATACCGGTGATTATGGGTATTATTCTGTTGACTATGGCTACAATGGATATTGGAACTATGGTTGGACTGTCGATAGCCATACAGATAAGACGGCTGAATACAATGCTCAAGGTGTTGAAACAGCCTACAGCACCAGTTATTACAACTCAACGGTTTATGGAGCTTATACGAACGATTATTTCTCTAAGAGCTCTGGTGGCGATATATATAAGTCCACAGATACTGGAACCTATGGCCAATACGGGTTCTATAATAATAGTGCATATTCCTACTATGCTGGCACCTATACGGATAAGAACTCCAGTTATAACTCCGCAGGGACATTAACTAATGCAAGTACCAGTTACTACAACGTCACTGCGAGTGGTAACTGGACACAAGACTACTTCCTTAAAAATAGTGCTGGAGATGTCTATAGAACCACAAATACTGGGAACTATGATACTGGTTCATATACCGATATAACTCAGTACTTTAATAGCGCAGGTACGCGTACTGGTTATAGTACGACGAGTGGTACTTAATTCGTTTCTGAGGTATCGGAAAAGACAGACGGAATGCCCAAAATTCTGGCGTCCGTCTTTTTTATTGCTAGTAGATATATAGATCGTTGCTGAAACTGGGTTACGCAAAATGACCCCTTGAAAGGATATCGTGTAAATGAAAAAGCACGAAACATTACTCTAGGTTTTATCTGCCAGCGTTTCGTTTACTTAATTATGAAGGACCTTATCTTATGGATGTTTATGAGGAAGACCTGTCAGGTTCGACAGGTGGAAATTCAAATGAACTCGCTTCTGATATGATGGTGGAGGACGCCTGGGTACTATTTCGTGAAAATAAAATTGCAGACGCCGAAAGAATTTGCCAGTCGGGACTCAAAAAAAAACGTTTTGACAGTGATTTATGGTCATTGCTGGGCCTCATACAACAGCGCCAGAACCGTCATCCGCTGGCGATTCTGGCATTTCGTGCGGCACTGGCTTACGGTCCAGATCTCCACGCGGTACACTATAGCTTAGGAGTGTCTTTGCGTTTAACGGGGAATCCAAAGGCGGCGACAACCCATCTCCGTCTGGCGCACACGGCTAAACCAGACGTGTCTAATTATCAGCGAGAGCTAGGCATCACTCTCCATGATATTGGCCGTCCAGATGAGGCAGAGCCGCTCCTACGCGATTCACTGGAAGGCGACCAGGCACTGCACGTTGTTCACTTGCGGCTTGGACTCATTGCGCACGGACGGAAAAATTTCAATACAGCGATTGATCACTTCACTGAGGCACATCGTTTGCTTCCTGCCTTTAAGGAACCGCTCATCCGCAAGGCGGAACTCCTGACGGAAATGGAAGACTTCCGGGGGGCGCTAGACGCATACCAGAACTTGCTGCAATCGGAGCCGGGAAATGTACGTTTATGGCTTAAATGTGCATCCATTCATTTTATACTCGGTGGATTGGATCAGGCTGCCCATCATGCAAAGCGCGCTATCGCAGCTGAACCAGGGAATATCGAAGGGCATATTTTACTCGGGAAAATACTGCTCAGTCAGGGTGCCTTTGACTTTGCGGAAACAATCTTTCAGAAAGCACTCATTATGCAGCCGGACGATCCTTATTCGCAAATCGCCTATGCGGTCAAGTTGGAGCGTCAGGGCAATATAGCTGGCGCCCAGCAGGCTGTGGATATTGCGGTCAAGGAAATTCCTGGGCATCCGCAGTTGCTCATGCTTATGGCGCGTATACAGAAAACAGAAGAAGGTCGAAAAAATACTGTTAATTACATTGAGGAAAGATTAAATGATGGTAGTGTGCCGCTAACTGGCGATGCGCGGGCACAATTGCATTTTTCTACAGGTACACTGTACGATCAGCTAAAAGACGTCGACGCTGCTTTTAAGAATTTTAGCCGTGGCAATGCGTTAAGATCAAAAGCACGGATCTTTGATAAAGCCGGGATGTTGTCAGAGTTCGAGGCAATTAAGGCGGTATTTACTGCAGACTTTTTGCGAAACGCGCCCAAGGCCATCAAGCCATCATCAAAGAATATGATATTTATCATTGGGATGCCAAGATCTGGGACGAGCCTGGCTGAGCAAGTTTTAGCATCTCACTCACAAATTTATGGTGCCGGTGAGCAAGTGACCTTTGGACGACTGATGGATCGTTGGTTTAAACCAACTATTTCACATAAGCAGGACCATTATAGGGCCCTGGCGAAGGATGTCGATGCCACCAACCTCGAAGATCGGGCGGCGCAATATATTAATGCATTACCAGAAGCATCCAAAGATTATATCTTTGTTGTAGATAAGATGCCATATAATTTTATGCATATTGGAATGATATCGTTAGTTTTTCCGAACGCAAAAATTGTTCACTGTACACGTGATCCGATGGATACCTTGCTATCTTGTTATTTTCAGGATTTTGCAGAAGGGAATGCATTTAGCTACGATTTAAGTAACTGTGGCTGGTTTTATCAGCAATACGAATCTTTGATGCTACACTGGCAAGAAGCTGTAGGGATACCGATATATAATAACTCTTATGAGATGCTTGTCGATAATCCAGAAAAAGAAATTAGTAATCTACTCGAGTTCTGCGGACTCGAGTACGAACCTTCCTGTTTGGATTTTCATCGTAGTGAGCGAGTTATCCACACGGCCAGTTATCAGCAAGTGCGCGAGCCCATTTATCGTCGGTCGGTCCAAAAATGGAAGACGTACGAAAGATATCTTGGACCGCTGATTGAAGTGATTGGGCGTGGCTAATTAGAGATCGCTTCCGGATCCGTTGCGGCAAGTGGAGAAGGCGATGCTTGCGCCGGATCTTGCGGAACCATTGGGGGGATTGTACCACATCTTTTTTCTGCACTGCGCGGACTGATCGATCGGGCGAGAAGATCCTCCCGTCGGGTAGCGATGTACCTGTTGCGGGCTCTGTAGCTGCGGGGAGGATCACCGTTGGTGAAACGGCATTATCCCCGCCAGGCGGGTCTATATCTGCTGTGTGCTCCGTGGCTTTATGAGGCCTTTACATGACGGAGAGGAGCGGCTTGGATCAAGCTGCGGTGTACATCATTCTGCTCAACTGGAACAGCGCCGCCGACACCCTGCGCTGCCTGCGCGCATTGACCCTGTTGCGCGGAGTACAGGCGCGGGTGGTAGTGGTGGACAACGGCTCAGAACCTGCGGATCTGGAACGGCTGCGCTCGGGCATCGCCCGCTGGGGCCTTGCGGTGGAGCTGGTGGAAACGGGGGAGAATCTGGGCTTTGGCGGCG
>JAJYPA010000622.1 GCA_021795795.1 Pseudomonadota bacterium
CCATGAACCGGGAAGCACTGGTGGGGTTGATCCTGTCGGACGCCAAGTTCCTGGAGGACCGGGAAGAGATCACGGCCTACATCAACACCCTGGAAGCGGGTAAGGCCCTGGACGAGAAAGCCATACGCGAGGGTTTTGAGCGCTTCAAGAGCAAGAAGCAGAAGCAACAGATCGTCACTATCGCCCAAGCCCACGGTCTGGAACCAAAAGCGCTACAGGGCTTCATCGACAATACCCTGAGCCGTATGATCTTCGATGGAGAGCAACTGAGCGAACTGCTGGCTCCGCAGAATCTGGGCTGGAAGGCACGGACACAGAAAGAACAGGCGCTCATGAAGGATTTGATCCCTCTGCTGCACAAACTGTCACAGGGACGAGAGATTTCGGGGTTGGAGGCGTATGAGCAATAAGGCGGGGGAAGGTAAGAGCGAAAAAGGAAGCGGCGGGCTTGTGCCCAGGCTGCGGTTTCCGGGCCATTTTGGAGATGAAGACTGGAAACTTATTAAAATTTGTGAGATTGGATACATACTTGGCGGTTTGTCTGGTAAATCGGCTGTTGACTTTGTTTGCGGTTCACCCTACGTGACCTATCGACAAGTCTTCAGCCAAGCAAAAATAGACTTTAGTGCATGCGATAAAGTCACGATTGCCGTTGACGAGACTCAAAATACCCTTCAAAAAGGGGACATAATATTTACGGGGTCATCGGAAACTCCGGAAGAGGTTGGTATATCCTCGGTTGTCGTAGACGATGTTGGCTTTCCAGTATATTTGAATAGCTTCTGCTTCATTTTGAGACCGGGGAGCATGGCAACATTGCTCCCAAGTTTTTCGATGTATTTATTTCAGTCTCCACAGTACAGAGCATCAGTAACAGCGATTGCTCAGGGGAGCACGAGATTCAATTTGTCAAAATCAGCATTTCGTGAGCTTTCTGTATCGCTGCCAGAAAAGGTTTCTGAACAGGACAAAATTGCCGACTGCCTCTCTTCCATCGACGATCTGATCACGCTGGAGTCCCAAAAGCTCAACGCACTCAAGACCCACAAAAAGGGACTGATGCAGCAGCTTTTCCCGGCAGAAGGGGAAACGGTGCCCAGGCTGCGGTTTCCGGAGTTTGGGGGGGCGGGGGAGTGGTACGAGCGTGAACTGGGGCCGCTGACAACAAAAGTCGGCAGCGGTATCACGCCGACGGGTGGCGATAAGAACTACAAAACAAAAGGACGCCCGTTTGTGCGAAGTCAAAATGTCGGTTGGGGCGAACTGATCTTGAACGATGTGGCATTTATTGACGAAGAAACACACCAGTCCTTCGACTCCACTGAAATCAAAGTATCCGACGTTCTTCTCAACATTACTGGCGCATCCATCGGACGAAGCGCAGTGGCCGATTCGCGCATCGTCGGCGGGAACGTCAATCAGCACGTTTGCATTATTCGAGCCCAGCAGGTCGAGTTGAATCCTGCACTGCTGAACCATTTTCTAATTTCCGAACGTGGCCAGAAGCAAATTGACAGCTTTCAGGCAGGCGGGAACAGGCAAGGGCTGAATTTTGCACAAATTCGGTCATTCGTGATTCCGCTGCCACCGACCGAGCACGAGCAGCGCATGATTGCCACCTGCCTCGCCTCCCTCGACGACCTCATCACCGCCCAAACCCAAAAGCTCAACGCGCTCAAGGCCCATAAAAAAGGCCTGATGCAGCAGCTTTTCCCAAATCCCGAGTTAAGCAATCTATGAGTGGACTACGTACCTACCAGAACTTGAGCAGGCTGGTCACCCGGCTGCGTGACGACCTCAACGACAAAGAAATGGTTCTTCTTTATGCCTATAATCGTACAGGGAAGACCCGCCTCTCCATGGAATTCAAAGACCGTGGCAAGCGTAGAAACAATGGTCAGCCCGATACGTTATATTTCAACGCCTTTACCGAAGACTTGTTTACATGGGAGAACGATCTAGAGAATGACTCTGCTCGTGGGTTGAAGGTGAACTATAACTCAAGGTTTTTTGATGGATTTACAAACTTAGGTCTTGAGCCAACTATCGATGAATACCTCAAACGCTATGCTGATTTCGATTTCTATTTTGAATACAAAGAAATTCGGCAAGGGGATGAGTCTTTCTCCAAACCCAGCCTTGTAAGTTTCAGTAAGGATGGGCAAAGCCATATCAAAATATCACGAGGGGAGGAAAATATCTTCATCTGGTGCCTCTTCATGGCCGTCTGTGAGCGCATCCTTGACGGTCACGAATCTTATCAATGGGTGAAATACCTATACATTGATGACCCGATTTCTTCCCTCGACGACAATAATGCCATCTCTGTTGCTTGCGATCTCGCCAAACTCCTTCGCCGAGCCACCAGCCGTAAAGATGAGAATGACGCCCCTGACCCCATCAGGGTCATCTTCACCTCCCACCACTCACTCTTTTTCAACGTGATGTGTAACGAAATCGGCAGAGCAAAGGAAGAAGAGCCCAATGTGAGGCACAAGCGTTACTTCCTACATCGCCCCAACAGCGAAGGTAGATACACCTTGCGCGCCACTGAAGATACGCCTTTTTTCCACCATGTCGCTTCACTCGCCGAGCTACTAAAAGCAGCCGATCCAGACACGGGCACCCTCTACACGTTCCACTTCAACGCGCTACGAAGCATTATGGAGAAGACCGCAGCCTTCTTTGGCCATTCGGATATCTCTTTTTGCCTCAAGGCTCTCGATGACGACGAGAATAGAGCGCTCTTCAACCGTGCCCTCAACCTACTCAGCCACGGCAAATATGCCATTCATGAACCAACTCGAATGGGCGAAGACAATCAAGACCTTTTTCGCCATATTCTCAACAGGTTCATTAATCGCTTTCAATTCGATCTGCCGGAAATCCTCGACGGGTCCACAACCGTGGCAACGCCATGACTAAAGAACAACTCAACCAACTTGGCAAAAACCCTTGGGACATCGCCAACCATTTGCGCGGCGCGTTGAATGCCGGCCATGACCGAACTAGAACAGAAGCAACTGGGATTCATGCCCGCATGGAACAGCAGATTGGCCCGCTGTTTCTGAACATCGACCAGAGCGGATGAGGTATGGGCGGCGGATGCGCAAGACGAGGCCGGGCTGAGGGCGTTGGAAAGCAGAATCAAGGATCGAAAGGGGAGCGCGAAATGATAGACAATCCGCAAGTTTCAACACCTCCGGTCGGCCAGATGCTGATCTACCAGACCGAAGACGGTCGCCTGAAGGTGGAAGCCCGGCTGGAGAATGAAACCCTGTGGCTGACCCAGCAGCAGATAGCGGAGCTATTTCAGACTTCCCGCACCAATGTTGTGGAGCACATTCAGCATATCTACGGGGAGGGCGAACTCGTCGAGACGGCAACTTGTCGGGAATTCCGACAGGTTCGCGCCGAAGGTTCGCGCCAAGTAGCGCGCGTCTTGCCGTTCTATAACCTGGACATGATTCTTTCTGTCGGCTATCGGGTCAAAAGCGCGGTGGCAACGCGCTTCCGCATCTGGGCAACGCAGCGGCTGCATGAATACATCGTCAAAGGTTTTACCCTGGACGACGAACGACTGAAAAACCCGGATCAGCCCTTTGATTATTTCGACGAGCTGCTACGGCGCATTCAGGATATTCGCACCAGCGAGAAGCGTTTTTATCAAAAAATTACCGACATTTACGCCACCAGCATCGACTACGATCCTACCCAGCCGCAGAGCATTACGTTTTTTCAGACTGTGCAAAACAAGATGCACTGGGCCATCACCGGACAGACGGCTGCGGAGATCATCCACAGCCGTGTCGATAAGAATCAACCCAATATGGGCCTGACCAACTGGCGGGGCGGCAAGGTGCGTAAGGCCGATGTGGGCATCGCCAAAAACTACCTTAATGCCGACGAACTGGCCGCGCTGAATAATCTGGTGGAGCAATATCTGGTATTCGCCGAAGGTCAGGCTATGCGCCGCGTATCCATGAGCATGAACGACTGGATCACCAAGCTGCATGGCTTTTTGACCATCAATGACCGCGACATTTTGAACCATGCCGGGAAAATCTCGCACGACATGGCTAAAACC
>JAJYPA010000623.1 GCA_021795795.1 Pseudomonadota bacterium
CTGCCCTGCTTATGGCAGCGGGTATTTTTTTCTTTGTCCATATTCAGAAGCCGAAAATGCAGTCGTTACCGAATCAAACAACGGTCCACAAGACCTTCCACATCATGCCGAAACCCATTCGGCCCCAAGCGCCCAGTCCAACCACGCCACGAGTCGTGCCCCCCAGCAGGCCGGTAGTAGTGCCACATCGGGTTGCACCGACCGTACGTCCGCAGCCCAGCTCGCGACCCGTGCCACAACCCCGCCGTGTCCCGGCGCGGGCACATCCGCTGCCGCAGCGGGTGTCACCAGAGATGACACCGGTATCTCCCAGCGCGCAACCTTTGCCGCATCTCAGCATCGGCAGGCTGGAACAACAGATGGATCAGGTGGCCCGTGCCGCAACGGCCAGCCCGCCATTACCGAAGTTCGAGAATCCGAAAGGACCAGTGGCAAATTTTTATATCGCCGGATGGATACAGAAACTGGAGCGGATCGGCGATCTCAATTACCCGGGAGAGATGGTCGGGCAACTCAAGGTCAAAGTAGTACTGAATCCGCAAGGAGGTCTTGAACATATCATTATGGAGCAGTCGTCGGGGAACAAGGCCCTGGATGCGGCAGCGGAACGGATTATTCGGCTCTCCTTCCCATATATGCCGTTCTCAAAGCAGCTCGCGGAGCAAACCCGTAAAATAGAAATTCCGCTGAACATGCATTTTCTGGGGGTGCGGCATGTGTCGGCCGGGGGGGGTTAATCTCATAAGGTAATCGCTTTGCCCGGCCGGTTCTCTGCTTTAGATTTGCAGGCTCCTGGATCAGCGCAAGAGAGGTGCTCAGTGCGTCGTCACGTCCGGCTGATCGGTAATTTCTGCGCGGACCTTGTCCATATCCAGCGCCAGCGCCTGCTGAATGACTTCCTCCAGCGCCCTGGCAGGCAGTGAACCTGCCTGCGAAAAAATCCCGATCTGCTGACGGAAAACGGTCAGCGTAGGAATGGAGCGAATCTGGAAAGAGCCAGCCAGCTCCTGCTCCGTATCAGTATCGACCTTGCCAAAGACGATATCCGGATGTCTTTCCGCAGCCGCCTCAAAGGTGGGGGCAAAAGCCTTGCAGGGCGCGCACCAGGAGGCCCAAAAATCGATGATTACCATATCGTTGCCGCTGACAACGGCTTCAAAATTGTCTTGCGTGAGTTCTATTACGGCCATAATGACTCCTTTTAAGGTGGGCGTTCGCGCAGAAATGCGCTAAACATGCGGGACCATCCCGAATGCTAGAAAAATGTATTATGCTGACCTTAAAACGCGGAGGGTAACAGGGTCAAGAGATCCTGATCTTCCTCCCACCATCCATGATGAGAGTATGCTATGACCATTGGTAATTCGCAGATCCCGATACTTACCGTCAGCGCCCTGAACGGTGCTGTTCGCGAAATTATCGAAGGGAATTTCCCGCTGTTAAGGGTGGAGGGTGAACTCTCCAACTTCAGCAGCCCCGGATCGGGACACTGGTACTTTTCACTGAAGGACGCGCGGGCGCAGGTGCGTTGCGCCATGTTCCATCAGCGTAATACCTATACCCGGATACAGCCGCGCAATGGCATGCAGGTGCAGGTGCTGGCTCAACCGACCCTGTATGAAGGACGAGGTGATTTTCAGCTGATTGTTGAGCAATTACTGAATGCTGGTGAGGGCGAGTTACAGGCGCGTTTTGCAGCGCTCAGAGAGAAACTGGCGACTGAAGGGCTTTTTGCGCCGGAGTTGAAGCGGCCGCTCCCCCGCTGGCCACTACGTGTCGCAGTGGTGACCTCAGCAAGCGGAGCGGCGCTGCATGACATCCGGGTGACGTTGGCGCGGCGCTGGCCGATGCTCGCGGTAATGGTTTATCCGGTGCTGGTGCAGGGCGATCAGGCAGCAGCACAGATTTGCACGGCGCTAGGCCGCATCGCCCGCCGACAGCAGGAAGACGTGGCGATCCTGGCGCGTGGCGGCGGCAGCGCGGAGGACCTGTGGTGTTTTAATGAAGAAAGCGTGGCGCGTGCGATCCGTGCCTGCCCGGTGCCGGTGGTGACAGGCATTGGTCATGAAATTGATTTCACCATTGCCGACTTCGCCGGCGATCTACGGGCGGCAACCCCCACCGCGGCGGCTGAAGCGGTTAGCCCCGACCGCGCTGAGTGGTTGCCGCAGGTGCAGGCACAACGCCGACAACTGGAGCAATCCATGCAGCGCACGCTGCGGGACACGACCCAGCGTCTCGACTATTTGCGACTGCGCCTTCGTCATCCCGGCGAACGGGTGCAGGATGCTGAGCGTCGTTTGGGTATGGCACGTGAAGCCTTGCGGCAGGCCATGCGGCGGCGGCAGGCCGAATGGAGCGAACGGCTGCTGGTTCTCCAGGCGCGGCGTTTGCGGCAAGACCCGCGCCAGCGCTTGCAAAGCCTGAATGAGATGTTGGAAACCCGGCGTGCCGCGCTGATTCTGGCGATAAATAAGCTGCTGGTCAGCGCCGAGGCGCAACAACAGCAGCAGGTAACGGTCTTACGCCTACTGGATCCCTTGGCTGTTCTACAACGTGGTTTTGCTGTCCTTCGCGACGAATCCGGCAAGGTTATTTTTGGCAGCAAGTCTGTCGCGGTGCATGCGCAAATCAGCGCAACCCTGGCGCGGGGCACCCTGGTCTGCGAGGTCGTCAAAACAAGTGATTAGCGCGATACCATTGTGCTGCCAGACAACGCGCCACCTGACAGTGACGCGCGAAAGACGAGCCGGAAGAAGCAGAACCAGTAGCATCTTGGTACCAATTGGCATTGATTCTATTCCTGCCAAAAAGCCACTAGCATTCATTCTTGGCATAAGGCGGCGCGTAGGGTGTTCAAATTGCACACCCGCACGGATAATACCCGAGAGGCTATTACTGCTGACGACGCTTTTCAGACGGTAAGGAAAAACTCTATCCGCCATGCGCCTTTATTGCGGTTTCGACACGCTGTGCAAATGCTGGATCCGTTTGCGCCTTTTTTATCAACGTCTCGTAAGCAACCGGTGAAAGATGATTCTTCGCCAAGACTGTTTTAACCTTCTGGGTGTATGTCTTAATCAATTGCTGATGCTGGGTCTGCGTCATTTTTTGCGTAGCGAGGTCACGGTGGACCTCTCGGTTAATCGGTTGGACTGATATGATCGCCGCCGCAAAATGATGTAACTCGGCGTGTCCCACCTTGGGTCCTGGAGGCTGCACCGACATCTTGGGCGCAAGGGTGCCCTGACCCGACTGCATAGCCGGACTCGAAGGTTGTTGCTGTGTGGCCATAGGACTACCCATACTTGCGAGAGCCAAGGTACTACCACAACCAAAAACACCTACCCCCAACAAAATGCGAAGTGTCAAATGCTTTTGCTTTCTCATAAATTTGTTTCTCCTAATCTTAGGTTTGTGAATAACTATTAACAGAATTCCGCTAACATGAGCAAAGATAACGACGTGGTTACATATCACACCGACCTTCACATGAAACGTACCGTAACATGTTTTTTTTGTGGTGCCAACCATGTGCGTACCTGAATAAATAGTTGCACTTATGACAATTTTTTGTTGCCCTATTTCCACGTCGCAGCACAAATTCATAACGCACACCTAATAATTTATAAAATTAATAATGTTACTGATTGTTTTGACACTTGCTTAATGGCATACAGAAGCCCAATGCCACTCTTTGTTTATCGTATAGTTATCATATAAATATACATCTGGCCTGAATGAGTTTATTTTTATTGTTTCGCATACTGGAGTGGCGGATGCGCAACACTTATAATAGCCGATACTATCAATGATAGCATTGCAATTAACCAACTGGTTGACATGAGCAAAACTCTCCTGATAGGGTGGAAGCTGCGCAGCAATTGAGTGATGCACATGCAGTTGGGTGTTTCTATGACGCGCACTTTCTGACTATTCGCACTGTGATACGTATTGCATTCCAGGAAAAATAATGGCACCCATAAAACCTCCGACCACAAAAAGCAAACTGCGGCGAGAAGGCTCTCTGCAAGGGGTGATATTGGCGTGCGTGGGCGCTTCAATTGGTTCCGGGTGGCT
>JAJYPA010000007.1 GCA_021795795.1 Pseudomonadota bacterium
ATAAAAATAAATCGGCTGCGGATTGTTGAAGCTGCTGTCGAGGTAGCGATCAAACTGCTGATAGATGAAGGTGTAGTGCAAAAAGCCCGGGAACTTGAGTTCCATCAGCGCAAACCAGGGCGCCACAATCGCCAAAAAAACGACCAGACCAAGCGGGGAAATCAGCTTGTAGAGATGGCTGAATCGACGGTTCCACAGGAGCCAGAAGGTTATGACCATGCCGGGCAGGACAAAACCGATCATGCCCTTGGTCATCATGCCAAGCCCCGCCGTGGCATAGGCCAGAACCAGCACCCATTTGGCATTCCGGCCTGCCTGCAATTGCTGGCTTACATGGGCCAGCAGCAGGATGGTGATGGCAATCAATGAGCCGACCAGCATATCCATGCTCGCAAATTGCGCCGCATCGAAAAACAACGGAAAGCTGCCCAGCAGCAGTACACTCAAACCGGCCGCACGGCGGCTGGCGTACTGGTTCAAAAACCAGAACAGGGTGATCGCCGAAGCCATGCCCGCCAGAAATGGCGCCGCTCTGGCCGCCCATTCGTGCGTGCCGAACACAGCCAGCGACGTGGCCGTGATCCAGTAGAACAAGGGGGGCTTGTGGAAAAATGGCAGCCCATCGAGCTTCGGCACCAGCCAGTCGCCGGTATGCAGCATCGACAGGGCTACGCCCACATAACGGCCTTCATCCGGTACGAACAACGGGCGTAAACCAATGGTCGCCGCCAACCACAAGGCAAAAAGAGCAAACAGCCACACAGGATGTTCAAGTAGCCATTGGCCGAAGCGAGCGAGGCGGGTGGTCCAGTGGGGTGCAGCGGGCGTGGTCATCGGCAATGTAACTCAAACGAATGGAATCGAGTTGGCATGGTACCGAAACAGCCAACATTCGTCGCTGAATGTTCAATCGGTTGCCGTGATCTGTTTACAATGACGTGCAGTTTTGTCTCTGGAGAATCCTTTGCGTTCCATTGTCCTGATTGCCGATGATTTTGGCCTTTCGCCTGCCGTCGATGCGGGCATTCTCGAACTGGCCGAATGCGGACGCTTGAGCGGGTTCGGCTGTCTGACCCAATTGCCGCGCTGGTTCGATTCGGCCAAAGCACTGGATCAAATTCCAATAGGGGCGGGCGGCGTTCAGGTGGGGCTGCACCTTAATCTATCGCAGGGATTCGGCGGCGCATGGCATCAGTCATTGCCTGTATTGATAACCGGTGCCTATGCCGGGCTTCTGCCGCGTGATCGCATCCGCGAAAGCCTGAGAATCCAGTGGGATCGCTTCACCCAGGCATTGGGGCGGGTTCCGGATTATGTGGATGGTCATCAGCACGTGCATCAGTTGCCCGTGGTGCGTGATTGTCTGCTCGACTTGCTGGCGAAGGAGGCCGCCCGCCCGTGGATGCGCATTACTGCACCGATCATGGCACCCAAACCGGCCATAAAGGGTTGGATGATCGAGCATTTGGGCGCAGAAACATTGCGGCAGCTAGCGCAGCGTCAGGGGCTGAAGACCAATGCAGCGTTCGCCGGGGTTTATGGTTTCGACCAATCACAAAACGGCTATGCTCATCCGATGGGTGAATGGCTGAGCGCGGCGCCAGAAAACACGGTGATCATGTGTCATCCCGGCCATTTCGCAAATGTTAGCCCGGATGACCCGATTGCTCCGGCCCGCGCCGAAGAACTTGGTTTTCTAAGAAGCCCAGAGTTCGGTGATTTGCTCTCAGCTCATGATTGCAGGATTGCCCAACCGGCATTCTGACAAGTCGATGCAGCCGTTACCGGGATCGGGGTGCGCAAGATAGAATTCGGTGCGCATGCGTTCTGTCAGGGAAAATCTCGACGACCGGCTACAGTTGCCCATTAAATCTGCGCGATTTGCTATCATGTTGCATCTATTTCGCTTGAATTTTTAGGAGACGCCATATGGCGAGTGTCAATCGTCGTTCGGTCATGACCTTGTTTACCAATCCAGAAAGCCCGGATTGCCACCGTACCCGTATCGTTTTGGCGGAAAAAGAACTCACGGCCGATATCATCGATATTTCTGTCGGTGAAATACCCGAAGACTTTCACGATTTGAGCCCGGAAGGCACCGTGCCTGTGCTGGCGGATCGTGACCTTGTCGTCACCAATGCGCGCGTGATCATGGAATACCTCGATGAGCGTTTTCCGCATCCTCCTTTGATGCCGGTTGATCCGGTCAGCCGCGCCAAGGTGCGCACCGCGCTCTACAGCATCGAACGTGACTGGTACGGCCTGCTGCCCGAGTTCGAGCGCGGCGAGAAAACCGTTTCCCGTGCCCGCAAAACCCTGCGCGAAGGTCTGCTGGCCCTGGCACCGGCGTTTGGTCACCAGCCGTTTTTCATGAGTGATGAATACAGCCTGACGGATGTGACTCTATCCGCGTTACTGTGGCGTTTGCCCGTCTACGGCGTCGAATTGTCTGGCCCGAGCGCCAAACCCGTGCTCGATTACATGAAGCGCATGTTCGACCGACCCACCTTCCAGATGAGTCTGACCGAAGTCGAACGCGAAATGCGTGACCGCTACTAAGGTTTGCCGATGCTTTCCAAACGCCCTTATCTGATCCGCGCCCTGTACGACTGGACGGTCGATCAGGGGCATGTGCCCATCATCGTGGTTGATGCCACGGTTTCTCGGGTACAGGTGCCGCAAGCGCATGTCGAAGAAGGACAGATTCACCTGAATATCAGCCCGAGCGCCGTGCGTTACTTCACGATGGATCGCTCGGCTATTGCCTTTGAGGCGCGCTTTGGCGGCAGGGCGGAATCGATTTTTGTGCCGATGCGGGCTGTCATCGGTATTTATGATCGGGATTCCGGCAGTGGGGCGCAGTTCCCACCGGAGCCGGATGAGGAATTCATGGATGATGATGACGCCCAGGACAGCGCACCCAAGCTCAGTCTCGCCGATACGGGCAAGGTACAGACACTGCGTCGTGCGTCGGATAACAGATCATCGGATGCCGACTCTTTGGGTGAAGGTGATGGCCCGCCCGATGATGATCCGACCCCACCTCGCTCGAATGGTAAAAAGGGCAAGACTTCCCGGTTGCGGATTGTTAAATAACCCGGTTCGCCTGGATATCCATCCCCAAACGGTGGTTGCTGTCTGTACGGTCGGGAACACGTCTAAATCATAGTTTCTAGTCGGTTTTTGCAGCTCGTCTTAATCCGTTATACTGACGACATCTTTAAACCAAAGTTTGAGCTATTAACTCTAATCAACTGAAACTGAATCTGGTTTTTAATGAATACAGCGAAAAATACGATGTTGTTTCAGCCCCGCAGAATGATGGCCGACATGGTCTTGCTCGGGTTGGTTCTGCTTGTTGGATATTACGGCCTGTCGTTGTGGACCTACTCGCCCAGCGATCCTGGTTTTACCACCACGGGACAAGGATCGACAGTGCATAATGCGGCCGGATTGGTCGGTGCCTGGCTGGCGGATTTCTCGCGTTTTCTGCTGGGGTACGGCGCTTATGCCGTGCCACCGACGTTGCTGGTGTTTGCCGTGCGCCAGTTCGTGCGGCTGCGTACGGATGACCGGCTCATCAACGTCTTCTTTGCGATTCAGATCAGCGGTGTCGTGCTGACGGTTTTTGCCGTCAGTGTGCTGGCTGCCATCCATCAACCCACAGTGGAAACCGCCGGCGGTTTGGCTGCTAGCGGCTCGTCGGGCGGGGTTGTCGGGCAGGTTCTGGCTGAGGGATTGGTTCGTTATCTTGGCGTGCTGGGTGCAACCGGATTGATGCTCGGCTTCGTGATGATCGCGTTTTCTGCTGTTTCCGGTTTGTCGTGGCTGGCGTTGTTCGAATTGGTCGGACGTTGGGTGGATTCAGTAATTCAGTCACTATTCGGTTTGGTTCATCGTGTCGGTAAAACATCGGAGCAGCAGACTGAGTCGTCACCGATTCCCACGGTGCAGACAGATTATGTGGCGCCGTTCGCGCGCAAACACAAGAAAATAGAAGAAGCAACACCTGTCGATCCGGTTCTGGACGTATTCTCGCCTGCGCCTGTTGTTATTCCTGAGGCAAAACCGATCTCCGTACGCGCGGCCAAAGCGGTAGCAAAACAGCAGCCTGTCCTGGGCACTTCGGGCGGTAAACCCATCGTGGATTTGCTCGATTTCGCGCCGCAACGGCAGTCGGGCTTCAGCGAGGAAATGCTCGAATCGATGTCTCGTTTGATCGAGGATCGCCTGGAAGAATTCGGTGTGCGGGTGGCTGTCGTGGCCGCGACGCCCGGCCCGGTGATCACCCGTTTTGAATTGCAGCCAGCCGCTGGCGTGAAGGTCAACCAGATATCCAATCTGGCTAAGGACTTGGCACGCGCCCTGTCGATCGTTTCCGTACGCGTGGTCGAGGTGATTCCGGGCAAATCCACCGTGGGTCTTGAGATTCCGAACAAGGTGCGCGAAATCATCGCACTGCGGGAATTGATCGAGTCGAAATCTTATTGCGACAGTCGTTCACCGCTCACCATGGCTTTAGGCAAGGATATTGCGGGCGCTTCTGTTACGGCAGATCTTGCGCGCATGCCGCATCTGCTGGTGGCCGGTACGACCGGGTCAGGTAAATCGGTCGGTGTGAACGCGATGATCCTGAGCCTGCTGTACAAATCCACCGCCGATGACGTTCGCCTGATCCTGATCGATCCGAAAATGCTTGAACTTTCCGTCTATGAAGGGATTCCTCATTTGCTGGCTCCTGTCGTGACGGACATGAAAGAAGCAGCCAATGCCCTGCGTTGGGCCGTGGGCGAAATGGAACGGCGCTACAAGCTCATGTCTGCGCTGGGTGTGCGCAATCTGGCGGGTTGCAATGAGAAAATTTCTGCAGCGGCTGAAAAAGGTGAGCCGCTGCGTGATCCGTTCCACAATCCGGCTGAGGCGTTCGACCCCGATTTACCCGCACCAGAACTGGAAAGCTTGCCGCATATCGTCGTCGTGGTCGATGAGTTCGCCGACATGATGATGGTGGTCGGCAAGAAGGTCGAAGAACTGATCGCCCGCTTGGCGCAGAAGGCACGCGCGGCGGGCATTCACCTGATTCTGGCCACCCAGCGTCCCTCGGTGGATGTGATCACCGGCCTGATCAAAGCCAATATTCCGACCCGTATTTCATTCCAGGTTTCCTCGAAAATCGATTCACGCACCATTCTCGACCAGATGGGCGCCGAGAGTCTGCTCGGTCATGGCGATATGTTGTATCTGCCCCCCGGCACCGGTCTGCCCATGCGTGTCCACGGTGCGTTCGTGAGCGACGATGAAGTGCACCGCGTGGTCGAAGCGCTCAAAGCACTGGGTGAACCGAACTACATCGATGCGGTATTGTCCGAAGAAAGTGCTGCGGCGATTGTGTTACCGGGCGAGAAGCCGGTATCCGCTTCGGGTGAGGCGGTCGATGAATATTACGATCAGGCCGTAGCCATTGTGACGGAAACCCGCAAGGCTTCCATTTCTTATGTACAGCGCCGGCTCAAGATTGGTTACAACCGGGCCGCACGTCTGATCGAGGAAATGGAAAACGACGGCATTGTCGGCCAGTTGCAGGCGAATGGCTCCCGTGAAGTGCTAGCCCCGCCGCCGCCTCGTGCCTGAGTCCTCTTTCAGCTCCTATTGTCTTTTTGGTTGTAAATCCCGGATTAATTTTTTCAGGCAGGTTTTATGTCGCACCCCTTTAAGTTGAGCCACCTTATGCTGAGAAATGGGTTAGTCGGCCTCGTTCTGGCCATCAGTGCCTCGGGTTCAGTGACTCAGGCGGCCGAAACGCAGACCTACCCGCTCGGTGCGTCGACCGCCGTTGCTGATGTGCATCCCTTGACCGAATTTGTGCACACGCTGAAAACCTTTTCCGCCGATTTTATCCAGCAGCAGGTGAACGTGCGTGGGCAGAAGCAGCCCGCCTCATCCGGCCATTTTGTGCTGACGCGTCCGGGCCGTTTCTTCTGGGCTTATGAAAAGCCGTACGTGCAGAAACTGATCGCAAACGACGGCGTGTTGTGGGTTTACGATCCCGATCTGGCCCAAGTGACGCGCAGCCCGCTGGCCGACAATCGCGGTGCGCCGATTGGCATTTTCCTCGGCAATCAGCCATTGCAGGAAGCCTTTGAAGTCAGCAGTATCGGCAAGAACGATGGCCTTGACTGGTACAGCCTGAAGGATCGCTCCGCGAAGAGCGACTTCAATCAGGTGCAAATCGGCTTGGATACCAAGGGCATCAAGGCGATGGTGTTCACCGACAAGCTCGATAACCGTACCACCGTCCAGTTCAGCCAGCGCGAGGTCAACCAGAAGGTTGATGACGCGTTGTTCCAGTTCGTCCCGCCCAAGGGCGTGGATGTGGTGAACAGCCGTTAACGCCTGTAATTCCTGTCGTGTCTGATCTTTTCCACACCGAACCCACGCCGCCGCTGGCCGAGGCACTCAGGCCGCACACGCCCGATGAGATGATCGGGCAGACGCATCTGTTGGGTGAAGGCAAGCCGCTGCGGTTGGCGTTCGAAGCGCGAAAACCGCATTCCATGATTCTGTGGGGGCCACCGGGCGTGGGCAAAACAACGCTCGCCCGCCTGATGGCAAAGGCATTTGATAGCTCGTTTATCGCCCTTTCTGCCGTATTTTCCGGCGTCAGAGACATCCGCGCGGCGATGGATGAAGCCGAGCGCAATCTCGCGCTGGGTCATCCTACCTTGCTCTTTATCGATGAGATTCACCGCTTCAACAAGGCGCAGCAGGATGCGCTGTTGCCTTATGCGGAATCGGGTCTGGTCACGCTGATCGGCGCGACGACCGAAAACCCGTCGTTCGAGGTCAATTCTGCCTTGCTTTCCCGTGCGCAGGTCTATGTGCTCAAGTCCTTGTCAGACGATGAATTGCGGCTGTTGTTCACGCGGGCGCAGGCCAAGGCTCTGGGGCACTTGCAGTTCGATCCGGAAGCAATCGATGCGGTGATTGGACTGGCCGATGGCGACGCCCGGCGGTTACTCAATCTGCTGGAGCAACTGAACACCGCCGCCAGTGCGTCGAAGCGCACCCAGATCACCACAGCGTTTCTCGATAACGCGCTGAATCAGAGTACGCGCCGGTTCGACAAGGGCGGCGAGCAGTTCTACGATCAGATTTCCGCCCTGCACAAATCCGTGCGCGGATCGCATCCCGACGCGGCACTGTATTGGCTGAGCCGGATGCTCGATGGCGGCGCTGATGCGCGCTACCTCGCCCGACGTATTGTGCGCATGGCTTGGGAAGACATCGGTTTGGCCGACCCGCGTGCCCTGCAAATCGCCAACGATGCGGCCACCACCTATGAACGTCTCGGCTCACCCGAGGGCGAACTGGCGCTGGGGCAGGCGGTTATCTACCTCGCCATTGCGCCGAAGAGCAATGCCGGTTACAACGCCTTCAATCAGGCAATGGCGTTTGTTAAACGTGACAAGAGCCGAGAAGTACCTATTCACCTGCGCAACGCGCCAACCAAGCTGATGAAACAGCTGGGGTATGGTCATGACTACCGTTACGCCCACGATGAACCCAATGCCTACGCGGCCGGCGAGGTCTATCTACCCGAAGGCATGCTGGAGCCGGGCTGGTATCAGCCGGCGCCGCGAGGTTTAGAAGAAAAACTGGCTGAAAAGCTGGCCTATCTCAGACGTTTGGATGAGGAAGCTGGGCAGTAGTGCTAAAGGTCTAATCGTACAGGTCAGTGGTCTGCATTTTCCTGTTTCCTGCCTGTCCGAATCGATCGGTTAAAACGGCCCCGTTCGGGTGATAGCAAGCCGAGGATCATCAACGCAAATCGGAGCATTTTTTCCAGCAGCCAGATGAAGGGGAAAAGCAGGATATAAAACACGCTCGTCCACCCCAGCAGTAAGGAAAGCCAGGCCGGTGCGCCCAGCAGTTCTCCCAGATGCACGAACAGGCTGGAGAGTAACTCGGGGTGGGTGATGACGATGTATGCGGTTGCAAGCCAGGCCGCTTTTCTCAGGAAACCCGGTGCGAGACCACGCGCCAGTATCCCCGTTCGTTCGACCCATCCGACTTTGGCGGCTTTGGTTAGCCCATCGGCTGTTTTGCCTTCCTTGGCTGCAAGTTTCCCTGCTTTGGTTGTACCGATGGCTTCCACCGCTTTGGTCTCTTTGGCGGTTTGCGCCCCCGCCTTGCCCAATTTCAGCAGTTTCAATCCCGCTATGACCGGCAAGGCGTCGACAGCGGCCCAGCCGATATCTGCGGCTGTGATCTTCTCGTTAAGATCCTGTTTTCGTTCGACGTCGGCGATGCCGCTGGTCAGGAAACGTCCCACATCCTGGGTGATGCGATCCGTGGTGTTCCAATGCGCGTTCCCCGCGCTATCGATATCAAACTGTCCGAGAAAGTGGTTTCCTTCCAGACGAATATCGTGGATTGCCACCCAGCCGCGTTGTTCGGGCGTGAGTCCGCTAAGTGGTTTCGCGGGTTGATCATTCGGTAATGCATTTGTCGGCTCAGAACCCGTCAGGTTGTGCCACAGGGATTTTGACTCGAGTGCGATCGACGTTGCGGTTTGCGTGATGGCGTTGAGTGCATTGAGGCTCTGGATGGAATGCGTGATGAAATAATCGATGACCGGGATGACGTCCGGGCCGAATCGCTCAAGGATGTTTTGGAATTCCGGGTTTTGCCCGTACCAGTCCAGTATTCGGAGTGTCTGTTGCGGGTATTCTCGCAATGCCAGCCACGCTTGCATGGTGAGTGCCTGATTTTTCGAGTAGCTGATCAATTGCGCCTGCACGAGCGGTGGCTGTTTCAAGACTTCTTTACCCAGATAACCCAAACTGTTTTCAGCCTGTATGCGAACAAGCAGGTCATCGTAGTCCAGGTGGTTTGCGTGGAAGGCTAGTGTGCTGGCCGCGAGCACGGCGATCAGGGCGAAGGTACATAGTTTTCGAGTCGTCAGAAATGGCGTTGGTCTGCGGGTGCTGGCTTGATCGGCCTGCGTATGGCTGTCTTGGTTTTCCATTTCCAATTCGACTGGCTGTGCGTCGGCCTGTTTTTTTGACTGAAGGGTCAACTCAGAGTAATTCATGGACATGATTACCCTATCCTACTTGCCCGTTGGATTTGCTTGTTGATCTGTGAGCTGGGGCTTCACAGAAGTTTTGGCCGGTGGTTCCTGCGCAAGATTTAAGGTGAGATCGAGCGTACCCAAGGTTTGTTCGATTAATTGCTGCTCAGCGTCCATCCAGGCGCGTGTGACGGGATAGAGCTTGTGGTTATGAACATCTGGTTGACCCCATAGAGCCGCCCGGACTTGTGCCAGATTGAGTCGATCAGTCGGCATGGCCGGTACCCAGCCTTCTCGCTTTTGGGTGATCACGAGATTGATCAGCCCGCCTTTGGCCAGTTGTTCCAGGGCTTGCTGTGTGTCGTCAGGATCTATGGTCAGCACTTCGAGCAGCCTGTGTTTCAGATCATCGGTGCTGAGTGCCGCCTTGGCGTTATGAAATTGAGCTTCGATTCGGGAAAGGGCTTCAAGTGCGGCAGTCATCAAGACGAAAGGATGATTCTCCTGAGTTTTTTCACGGATCGGGAGTTGTTCTATGTTTTGCCACGCGTATGAAACCGTGGCGCCCAAAAGTACAATCAGCCAGGCCAGTTGCAGCCAGACCATGAATAGGATCAACGAAGCAAAAGCCGAGTAAATCGCGGTGTACTGCGTGGAACTGGCAATCATGCTACCGAATGCCAGACCAATAACATTCCACAGAATTGCAGCCACGACACCGCCCGCTAACGCGGAAGAAAAACGTACCGGCGTATTGGGCACCAAGGCGTAGATAAAGGTGAATACGGCCACCCAGACCATGAACGGTAACAGCCAGGCGACCGACGCGAGCGCGTCCCGGAATAGGAAATATTGCGTGATGCCGGTCACGAAATGGTTGGAAAGCAGGCTGGCTGTGAGGCCGGTGGCGGCCAGCACGAGCACGGGGCCGACCATCAGAACAATCAGGTACATCGATAGACGAGTTGTGATCTGTCGGAGTTGCTGGACATGCCATATGCCGTTGAACACCGATTCGATTTTCTGCATAAGTGTTAAGACGGTGAAAAACAGCATGGCAATGCCCACTGCACCCAGAACCCCGACCTTGATATTGTCAACGAACGTCAGGATTTGTGTGGTAAGCCCCTCGGCAGAGCTGCCCAGTGGTTCGAGTAGGGTGGAGAGAAAGGGTTCGATCACCTGATCGGAGCCGAAAGCCTTGATTACCGAAAAGCTCACGGCAAGCAACGGTACAAGCGAAAGCAGGGTGATGTAGGATAAACTCATGGCGTTGAGTTGCAGATTGCCTTTGAACGCTTCACGGCTCATATACAGGCCGATGCGACTGAGGCGTTGCCCGATGCGGTGATAGCGCCGGTGTGGTTTGGCATACCAGATCCAGCGTTGGGCGGCGGTTAGCTTGCCCATCAATGATGTGTTTTTCATAGACTCTCGTTCGGGCGATCGTAACGGTTCTGGCATTCTATGGAATCTCTGCACGAATCCATCTGTGGCTTCTTGCAGATTCGCTCGGACCGGTTGGCTTGTGCCAGCTGAATGCGAAGCAGGCGAAAGCCCGCGTTCAGGTCCGGTCCGAGCTCGGTATTTCAATGGCTTGCGTCATTGAGCGGCAGGGTATCCATACCCTACACGGTAAGGTCTGCATTTGTGCAGACCTTACCTAAACTACCCCAAACACAGCCAATTTGCAGTACCCTTTTCTCAAGTACAACTGATGGTGAATTATGAGCAAGTCTGATTTGAGTGTCCCCGTCGTTCTCGTTTTTTCCGGGCACGATCCTAGCGGCGGGGCGGGCGTTCAGGCGGATATCGAAGCAATCATCAGCCAGGGCGTCCATCCGGCTACCGTGATCACCGCACTGACGGTTCAGGACACGGTGAACGTGAGACGCTTTGTGCCGACCGATCCGAGCCTGGTGATCGAACAGGCGCGCGCCGTGCTGGAAGACATGCCCGTGCAATGCATCAAGATCGGCATGATCGGCAGTGTGGCGCTGGTCGAGGTGATCCACAGTATTCTCACGGATTACCCGGATATTCCCGTCGTCCTTGATCCGGTTTTGATTGCCGGCGGCGGCGGAACACTGGCCAATGAAGATGTGGCGAAGGCGATGATCAACCTGCTTCTACCGCTAACAACCATTCTGACGCCCAATGCCTACGAATCCAGAGCCTTGGTCAAGACGGCGCGCCTTCCCGCCAATGATCTGGATGCGCGTGGACAGGCGTTGCTCGACATGGGGCCGGAATATGTTCTGCTCAAAGGCGGCGACGAACAAAGTACGGAAGTTGAAAATTGGTTGTTCACCCACCATCAACCGCCCAGAAAATTTACCTACGAGCGCTTACCGGGTGAATTCCACGGATCGGGTTGTACGCTTGCGTCCGCCATTGCGGGTCTTATTGCACAGGCCACGGATGCGGATTACGTGAATGCCATCCATGAAGCGCAGGAATACACCAGCCATGCCTTGTTCCATGCGGCGCAAATCGGTCATGGGCAGTGGATTCCGCATCGCCTGTTCTGGGCAGACTCCGAAGATGAAGGCGAAGAATCCAATGCGACACTGCGCATCCATTAAGATACCGTACCGCGGATGGTAAGGAAGATTCATGTCATTGAAAGCACCAACTACGTCCGATCTTTTTGCCCTGCTTGATGAAATTGCCCACACCCTGCGTGAAATCGGCCTGAACACCGAACGTCCCAATGATATCGCCTTGGCCAGTACTGCGCCGTTCTGTTTTGATACGCTGGAGTTTCACGCTTGGTTGGAGTGGGTTTTTCTACCACGTATGCAGCAGACGATTGAGCAAGAACTCAATCTGGCCGCGCCATGCAACATTGCGCCGCTGGCCGAGTATCAGTTCGCCACCTACGCCGAACCGACACATCATCTTTTGGCGCTGCTGGCCGAACTGGACACGCAGATCAATGCCTATTTCGATTTCCCCATGGAGAACAAGATATGAGGATCAAAAATGAACCGAATTGAAGACCCAGAGTGGCAGCCCCAAACCCGGGCGATTCGTGTCGGCCACCATCCCACCAATGAAGGTGAACACGGCGAGCCGATCTTTACCACGTCGAGCTTTCAGTTCGAATCGGCCGAGCAGGCGGCCGCCCGTTTTTCCGGCGCTGAGCCCGGTAATATCTACGCGCGTTTTACCAACCCGACGACCAAGGTATTCGAAGATCGCTTGGCGGCCCTTGAAGGGGGCGAATCCTGCGTGGCGACCGGTTCCGGCATGGCGGCCATTCTCAGTACGTTCATGGCGTTGTGCTCGGCGGGCGATGAAGTGGTCGTGGCCAGACAGGTATTCGGCACCACTTCCGTGCTGTTCAACAAATACCTCGCCAAATTCGGCCTGAAGGTCAAATGGGTCGATTTGACCGACTGGACGCAGTGGGAAGCAGCCATCACGGACCTGACCCGCTGGGTGTTCGTGGAAAGTCCATCCAATCCATTGACCGAAGTGGTTGATATCGCCCGGCTGGCAGAGCTGGCGCATCAGCATGGTGCCGGCCTGATCGTGGATAATTGCTTCTGCACGCCCATCCTCCAGCAGCCGTTGGCACTGGGTGCGGACATCGTCATCCATTCCGCCACGAAGTTTCTCGATGGACAAGGCCGGGCCATTGGCGGCGCCGTCGTCGGCAACAAGACACAGGTGGGTGAGGAAGTTCGCGGATTCTTGCGAACCTGCGGCCCCACCATGTCGCCGTTTAATGCCTGGATCTTTGCAAAGGGCCTGGAAACCTTGGCCCTGCGCATGAAAGCGCACTGCGCCCACGCCAGTGCCGTGGCGGATTTTTTGGCGGCTCACCCTCGGGTCAAACGGGTGTATTTCCCTGGGCTGTCCAACCACCCGCAAGCGGATATCATCTCCAGGCAGCAGTCAGGCCCGGGCGCAATCGTGTCCTTCGAGGTCGAAGGTGGGCAGGCGGCGGCATGGCGGGTGATCAATGCCACGCAGATGATTTCCATCACAGCGAATCTGGGTGATGCCAAAACGACCATCACCCATCCGGCCACCACCACGCACGGACGCCTTACGCCTCAGCAGCGTGAAGAAGCGGGCATCCGCGATGGGCTTGTGCGCTTGGCGATTGGTCTTGAGGATCCCATCGATATCATCCGAGATCTCAAGCGTGGCCTGGATGGTTAATAGAAAGCCTGAATAAGTCCATCCAGGACTTCTCAGACAAAGCAAATCGAAAAGTTTTTCTGATTATATATATTTTACAATAACTTATAGTCGTTTGAAAAAGGCGGTACTTCGCTGTGCCGCACGCAATCTTCGATTAAATCAGAGATTCTCTTTCGCCTTTTTGGTCTATATCCAAACTCTATTCTTGAGCGAATGTTCCCGCGTGAGGATCGTCGTAGGTCTTCTGATCGAGTTCCTGCTCGCTCTTAGCCACGATTGCGGTAACCACTGCATCGCCAGAGATGTTGACTGCGGTGCGGATCATGTCCATTAAACGATCCACTCCCAGAATCAGACCGATGCCTTCCACGGGCAACCCTACTTGGTAGAACACCATCGACAGCATGATGAGTCCTACTCCAGGTACGCCTGCCGTGCCGATGGAAGCAAGAACGGACATCATGATGACAGTGAGATAGCCCGTTATGCCGAGATCGACGCCGTAAATATTGGCGATGAACACGCTCGCCACGCCCTGCATGATGGCGGTACCATCCATATTGATGGTCGCTCCTAAGGGAATGGTGAATGAGGCAACGGCGTTATTGACACCCATTTTTTCGGTGACGGCACGAAGCGTAACGGGAATGGTGGCATTCGAGCTCGCCGTACTGAACGCGAAAATTTGTGCTTCCTTTATCTTGCGCAAGAACATCCGTGGGCTCAGTCCGGAGAAGATTTTGAGGATGATCATCAAGGTGAAGAATAAGTGCACCATCAGGGCTGAAACGAGCACCAGGACATAGCCTGCCAGGTGGCTCAGCAATTCAATGCCAAGTTCTGCCATGGATTTGGCAATCAGGGCGAAAACGGCGTAGGGTGCTACGACCATGACAATCATGACCATCTTCATCATGATTTCGTTAGCCACCTCGATACCCGCGACGATGTCCTTCGCCTTGGTACCGACCATAACGATACAGACCCCCAGTAAGACGGTGAAGAATATCAGGGGCAGCATATCGCCCTGGGCCATGGCCTCTATGGGGTTTGACGGAATGATGTTGATGATTACATCGGTCAGAGGCGGTGCAGCCTGGGCCGTAAAGGTGGTGTCTGCAACCAGGTTCATGCCTTGGCCGATGTCGAAGGTAGCCGCAATGGTGATTGCAACAGCAATGGCGATGGCGGTGGTCAGGATATAGAGTACGAACGCCTTGGTGCCCACGCGCCCAAGTACATTGAGGTGACCAATGCCGCAGACCCCGCTGAGCAGGGAAAAGAAAACCAGTGGCACCACGAGCATTTTCAGGGCGTTGATGAATAGTTTGCCCATGACGTAAAACAAGCCATCAACCACGTAGGTGTTGACGAAGCCACCTTTGACATTAACCCCGGTCAGATTGATGAACAGACCAACGGCTATACCCAGCCCCATGCCGATGAGCACCTTGCTGGTAAGGCTTAATTTTTTAATTTTATTCATGCTGAGTTATGTCTCTTGCTTAATCATGTCTTTATCAGAAGCGTAATCTGTTTGACCTTATCAGCAAATCTAGGCTTTTCAAATGCCCGCATGTTTTTGGGAAATTAATTAATAAAACAATAGTTTATGTATTTATACTCGATTGATATCAATTGTATTGGCAGTGGCCATCCGCTGAAAACGGTTTGGATTTACTCCAACTTATCAACATCATCCGAATTTTGTGCTCACGAATACTGCGTTCAAACCGTGAGATAACGGGCGATAAGCGTATCGTCGAGTGTACTCATCGCTCCGGTGGCCTGAATCGCCCCACGTTCCATAATGACAAATTGATCGGCAACCTGGCGGGCAAAGGGTAGTTTCTGCTCCACGAGTAAAACAGCCAGCCCCAACTCCTGATTCAACCGGCGTAACACTTCACCGATTTCATGGACGATGTTCGGCTGAATACCTTCGGTCGGTTCATCCAGAAGCAGGATTTTCGGATCGAGAACCAGTGCCCTGCCAATGGCTAACTGTTGCTGCTGGCCGCCTGAGAGATCGCCACCACGGCGATGGCGCATTTCCTGCAATACCGGGAACAGATCATATATTTGTGCCGTGATTTTACGTACCTTGTCGCGTCGTCCGGCCAGTGCGAGTTTGAGGTTTTCTTCTACGGTGAGCAGCGGGAAAATCTCCCGGCCCTCTGGCACATAGCCGATACCGGCACGTGCGCGTTGCTCGGTTGATGATTTGGCAAGTTCCTTTTCATCAAAGCGAATGTCACCACTATTGATGCCGACCATGCCCATAATCGAGCGCATCAGCGTGGTTTTTCCGACGCCATTGCGGCCCAGCAGGCAGACCAGCTCACCCGCATCGATCGAGAGGCTGATATCGTTCAGGATGTGGCTGCCGCCATAGTATTGATTCACGGCATTCAGTGTGAGCATGGTGTTTCTCCCGGATACACTTCGATGACTTTGGGATTGCTTTGCACGCTGCTCAGGCTGCCGTCAGCGCCTCGAATACGGTCGGGCGCTGGAATTTTCGCCCGACCATGCCGCGGGCAATTTCATGTTCCTGATGCTTGAGCAGGTCGATGTTCTGGCCGAAAAAAACCTGGCCGGAATCAGGTTTACGACGCCCGGTGATGACATCCATCATGGTCGATTTGCCTGCCCCATTGGGGCCGATAATGCAGCGCAATTCACCATCGTCGAGTGTGAGATTGAGATTATTGAGTGCCTTGAACCCATCGAAACTCAGGGTGACATCTTCGAGATACAGGATGGTGCCATGACTGACATCCGGTTGATCGGGTGCCAGGTTGGCGACGCGATCGCCGATGATTTCGCTTTCATTGGGGACGGATAACATCACAGAACCTCCGTTTTTCTGTCTGCCGCTACGGACGTTTCCTGCTTGATAGCCTTATTGATGACCATAGTTTCAGATTCCTCGACCGGTTTTTTCCGACGGCCCAGCAAGCTGATCAGTCCCTTGGGCAAAAAGACGGTGACCAGAATGAACAGGCCGCCGAGCACGAATGGCCACAGATCGGGCGCCAGCGTGGTGAGCTGAGTTTTGCTGTAGTTGACGGCGAAGGCACCGATGATGGGGCCAAACAGGCTACCCCGACCACCGGTCGCAACCCAGGCAACCGCTTCGATGGAAGATAAAGGCGAGAATTCGCCGGGATTGATGATGCCAACCTGCGGCACATACAATGCGCCCGCGACAGCAGCCAACATGGCGGAAATCACGAACACCACCAGTTTGTATTGCGCCACCGGATAGCCGCAGGCACGGGTTCGCGGCTCGGCATCTCGAATCGCGACCAATACACGACCGAAGCGTGAACGCACGATGGCCTGCGCAATAAAGTAGCCAAGAATCAGCGCGATGCCGGAGGCGACAAACAGGCCAACGCGGGTGCTGTTCTCGGTGATGGAAAACCCGAGAATATCCTTGAAATCCGTCAGGCCGTTATTCCCACCGAAGCCCATTTCATTGCGGAAAAAAGCGAGCATCAGCGCGTAGGTCAGCGCCTGGGTAATGATGGCGAAATACACGCCGGATACTTTCGAGCGGAACGCCAGCCAGCCAAACAAACCGGCCAGTATGCCCGGCACCAGCAGCACCATCAGGGCGGCAAACCAGAAGTGGTCGAAGCCGTACCAAAACCGAGTGACAATCCGGTAGCGCCAACGGCTTTCATAAAGTTACGACGATTCATGGTTGTTCCCTCCATTGGGTTTTCTCATGCGGGTTTTTCTCATGTGAGATTTTCTTGCGGGGTCACAAGCGGGTTTGGCCGGATTCCGCCGGCCGCGGTTTCTGAAACGGGGTTGAGTGGTGCAGCGCGTTCTCGCATACGTTCGCGCGCTTCATACAGGCGATGAAGGCTGATTTTGCGAACGGACTGCCTTGAAAGTTCGATATGGGTTTGAAGCAGCCGTTTGGCCTCGTTGCCTCGGTGCTGAGTAATGGCGGACAAGATGGCTGCGTGTTCGTTGTAGGTGGCTTCGATGCGATGACTCTCGGTGAAGTCCAGTTGGCGAACGATGCGGATGCGCTCGGTTACGCCGGTGTGGATTCGGTGCAGTTCGGGATTGCCTGTCGCGGCAACAAGTTGGTTATGGAACTGCTCGTCGAGGGTGAAAACGGCAGGGCCGCCTGTGAGTCGATCGGCTTCTGGTACCTGCCAGATTGCAGCGAGTTCGGTTATGCCATACGGTTCTGTTTGTGCGGTCAAACGGTCAATGCTGGCAAGTTCGACGATGGTGCGAACTTCATACAGTTGGTCGAACACGGAAAAATCCAGATCGTTGACCCGCCAGCCGGATCGGTTCTGAACGGTAAGAAAGCCTTCTCTTGCCAGCCGGGTGAGTGCCTCACGCACCGGGGTGCGACTGGCACCAGTAAGTTCAGCGACCGTTTTTTCACTGAAGCGCTCGCCGGGGAGCAATTCGAAGGCGAACAAGGCCTGTTTGACTTGGTTATAGACAAGTTCGGCCAGGGCCGGCGTGTCCGAACTGCGCCGCCGATCCAATCCGAAGCGCAGGGGCGGATTCATTGAGGCAACTCCAGCGTGACCAGCGTTTGCCCCATCTGCACGAGTTGCCCCGGCGTACAGGCACATTGTGCGATCACGCCATCGTGCGGAGCCTCGATCGCGAATTCCATTTTCATGGCCTCGATGATGGCCACGACCTGCCCGGTCTGCACGGCTTCACCCGGCTCGACCAGGAGCTTCCAGACATTGCCGCTGATGGTCGCTGCAATCGGCTCGCCTTCGATTTGTGTTTCGGTAACTACGACTTCACGCGTGTTCAGGCTGCCATCGTCATCCTGCCAGCGGCTGACTTCGAGTTCATAGGCGATGGCCTGACGAGCCTGAAAATCCGCTATAGAGTCCTGATTCGCCGCAAGGAACGCTTCATGTTCATCAAGCCAGAAGACGACTTCTTCGGTTTTGACGTCGAGCGTGCCGGCCGCAAATTCGGCCCTGAGCCGGAGCAGTTCGGGCTCGCTGACCGGATAAAACCGCACCTGATCGAAGAAGCGCAGCAGCCAGGGTTTACCCGCCTCAAAACTCGGATGAGCGGGGCGACGGTTCCATATGGGCAATGTGCGGCCAACTAATTGATAGCCGCCGGGTGAATCCATGCCATAAATGCACATGTAGACACCGCCGATACCCACCGTGCCTTCTGCCGTGTAGGTGCGTGCCGGATTGTATTTGGAGGTGAGCAGCCGATGCCGTGGATCGAGTGGAACGGCGCAAGGCGCACCGAGGTAGACATCGCCTAGGCCCAACACCATGTAGGAAGCGGCATAAACGGTGTCCATGACTGCCTTGATGTCCGGCAGGCCATTGATGCGACGAATGAATTCGCTGTTGCTCGGTAGCCAGGGCGCCGTGTCGCGAACCGATTGGCGGTAGCGAGCCACGGCATCGAGTGTGGCACTGTCTTCAAAGGCCATCGGCAAGTGAACGATCCGCGAAGCCACCGACAATTCACGTACATCGACCAGATGATTGTTGATGCTCGTCAACCGGGCAACCAACTCATCCTGAGGGATACGCTTGGGCTCATACCGGATCTGGAGCGAACGAACGCCCGGAGAGCATTCGAGAATGCCGGGTACCGGATCGGTTTCCAGACTTTGCATGAGGGCGTGAACTCGCAGCCGCAGCGTGAGATCAAGGACGTTCTCGCCATATTCGAGCAGCAGATAGCCATCACCGGCTTGCCGGATAGTGAGCCGTGGAAGATCACCGGAGGCGGGGCTATCCAGAAGCACGCAATGGCCGAGGTGCGGAGCCAAAGACATGGTTTTGTTCGGTGCTTGCAGCGTTTCGATGGCTGCATCCTGCGCGAGTTCGAGCGCACGCGCCTGTGCATAGCTGATGGGTACGAACCGAATGGTATCGCCGGGCTTGAGTTGTCCGACCTTCCATAATTCGGCACGTACGATGGTGGCCGGGCAGACAAACCCGCCCAGACTCGGGCCGTCACGGGTCAAAATGACCGGCATGTCGCCGGTGAAGTTGATCGAGCCGACGGCATATTCCGTATCGTGGATATTCGAAGGATGCAGGCCGGCTTCGCCACCGTCGCTGCGCGCCCAACTGAGTTTGGGGCCCGACAGGCGAATACCCAAGCGGTTGCTGTTGTAATGCACGGCCCAGTCGGTGGCGAAAAATTTATCGATGGCCTCGGGCATGAAGTAATCCGGCGCTCCGTGCGGTCCATAGAGCACACCGATTTCCCAGTGATTGGTGTATTCGGGTATCAGGCTCGCATCGGCCACTTTTGGCGCGAATGCCGCCGGTGCCGTACCCATGGGCAGAATATCGCCGACCTGCAGAATACGTCCGGCATGCCCGCCCATTTTGCCGAGTGCGAAGGTTGAACGGTTGCCCAGATACTCGGGCACGTCGATGCCGCCCCGAATGGCCAGATACACGCGAGCGCCGGTCTGAACCTGTCCGATGCTTAAAGTTTGCCCGGCTTCGATGGCGATGGGACGACCGGCCTGGACGTTCTGATCATCCAGAAGAATGTCGGCTACCGCGCCCGTAATGGCGACCATGCTGTCCTTGTGGAATTTGAGCGAGGGCCCCACCAGCGTGCATTCCAGCCCAGCCATTTCCGGCGTATTACCAACGATCCGGTTTGCCAGACGCAAGGCATAGTCATCCATGGGCCCGGAGGGCGGTACACCGATATGCCACAAACCGAGTCGCCCGGGGTATTCCTGCACGGTGGTATAGGTGCCCGGCTTGATGACCTCAATGGCAGGCGGTTGATAGGCACCGGCTGCAAGATAATGGTCGATGCTGCCGGTGCTGTGGGTGCCCGCCACAAAATCCGGCAGGGAAAGCAGGTCGCGTAGAAACGGCAGATTAGTCGAAATGCCATCAAAACGCGTTTTGGCAAGTGCTTCGGCCAGATTCGACAGCGCTTTGCTGCGCGTCTCGCCCGTAACGATAATCTTGGCGAGCATCGGATCGAACTGAGCGGGCACCGTGGTGCTGGTTTCAACCCAGGTATCCACACGGACGAAAGCATCATCGGGCAGAGTTACATTGCTGAGTTGGCCGGGTGCTGGCTGGAAGTGCCGCAGCGGTTCTTCGGCATAGACGCGCGCTTCTATGGCATGACCATGCGGGGTAGGGGCGCTCAGTTCAAAGGGCACACCGGCGGCCAGCGATACCATCCATTCAATCAGATCGACGCCGGTGACTTCTTCGGTGATGGGGTGTTCAACCTGTAACCGGGTGTTGACCTCAAGAAAATAGAATTCATCGCGCGGTGCGTCGTAGATGTACTCGACCGTACCGGCCGATTGATAGGCGATAGATTCACCCAGTCGCTCGGCCGATGCCAGCAGTGCCGCTCGTGTAGCGGGTGGCAGATTTGGTGCTGGTGTTTCCTCGATGACTTTTTGATTTCGTCGCTGCAGGGAACAATCCCGTTCGCCCAAGGCGACAACACGCCCTTTGCCATCGCCGAAGATCTGCACTTCAACGTGGCGGGCATGGTCGATAAACCGCTCCACGAAGACGCCACCATCACCAAAGAAGCGTGCCCCCATACCAGCCACGGCTTCGAACGCTTCGATCAGCGCCGGTTCATCCGCGCAGCGTTTCAGGCCGATACCGCCGCCGCCTGCGGTGCTTTTGAGCATGATCGGATAACCGATCCGTTCGGCTTCCTGCAATGCTGCCTGCAAATCCTTGAGCAGGGCGCTGCCCGGCGCGAGTGGCACGTTGGCAGCCTCAGCCAGTTCGCGGGCACGGTGCTTCAATCCGAATTCGCGTAATTGAGCAGGAGTAGGGCCAATGAACACAATGCCTTCATGAATACAGCGTTCAGCGAAATCGGCATTTTCAGAGAGGAAACCATAGCCGGGAATAATGGCCTGAACACCGTGTGCCTTGGCGAGTTCAAGAATTTTTTCGGCCTGAAGGTAGCTTTCTGCCGCCGTTTGGCCACCCAGCGCAATCGCTTCATCACAGGCACGGATATGCGGACTGTCGGCGTCCGAATCACTGTAAATGGCGACGGAGGTGACACCCATCTTTTTCAGGGTGCGCGCAATCCGCACCACGATCTCGCCCCGATTGGCGATCAGAATCTTGCCAAAAATCTTGTTTGGCATCATGTTGGGTACGGGAGCTTCAGGCATGGGTAATTCCTTTTGGTTGCGGGGCAAGTGGCGTGGATTGACGTGAGGCGATATAGGCACGCCAGCCGCCGAATTCCGTTACGTCTTGCGCGTCGTGTAGGGCCCGCGGCTCACAGATGAACCCGGTCACCAGGCGGCCATCGGCAAGCGTGAGTGTTCCGAGGCCCAGCGGTGGTGGGATTTCCTGAATAAAGTCGGCTAATGCGGTGCGGGGCAATGCCCAGACTTCAACGATAATTTTTGCACCATCCTGATCGAAAACCAGCCCCGGTTTCGGCGGGGTGGTGTTTGCAAGCGCGTACAATCGATAAGTTGCTGCCGTGGTTGTTTGTTCGAGCAGTCGACCACCCCGGCTGGTCAACTGATGATTCAGCGGCATGCCGGTCAGATGTGCACCCACCACGGCAAGAGCGATTTCATCCCGTCGCGTCGTCATCGCTGCCGAGTCGTCCTGATTCAGCACCCTTGCGATTGAAGCCAGTTTGGCGTCAGCCCAGGCTTCCGCAATCAGGGTGACGCCGAAGGGCAACCCGTCGGAACGCCATCCCGCAGGAATAGCCAGCGCAGATAAATCCGCCAGATTGACGAAATTGGTATAAGTGCCCAATTCGGAATTGCGCTTGATCGGTTCGGCCAACATTGCTTCGATGGTTGGGTAGGTCGGGGCGGTGGGTACGATCAGGGCATCAAACGGGGCAATGGCATCCTGAATTTGCCGTGTCAGTGCCGCGCGTTGGTATTCAGCGTTGAATGTATCCACGGCGGTGAATTTCTCGCCCGAGAAGATGATCTCCCGCACCACCGGGTGGATGGCATCGGGTTGGGCTTTTGCGAAGTCGAAGATTGCGGCCAGTCGTTCGGCTACCCAGGGGCCGTTGTACAGCAAGGGCGCCAGGGCGAAGAAGGGTGCGGGATCAATTTCGGTCAGCGTGATGCCGCGCTCGGCCAGCACGGAAACGTATCGTTCCCAGGCGGCTTTCTGTTCGGAATCTCCAAACCACTGCAAGCCACTGAAGGTTGCCAGTTTCAAACCTGGTGATGACAGCGGCTTGGTAGATGGTACGGTTCGGCGTGCATAAGGATCGTTGGCGTCGTAGGTGCCTGCGACAGCCAGAACCGCTTCGGCATCGGCAATACTGTTGGCAAAAATAGATACACAATCGAGGGTGCGACAGGCCGGTACCACTCCGCGGGTGCTGATCAACCCCTTGGTCGGTTTCAGGCCGACTAAATCATTGCACCCGGCGGGCACACGGCCGGAGCCTGCGGTGTCCGTTCCCAGCGCAAAGGCGACTTCACCCAAGGCCACAGACACGGCTGACCCTGCGCTCGAGCCACCGGAAATATAGGCCTCATTGAATACCGAATGGGGAATGCCATAAGGGGTCCGGGTGCCATTCAATCCGGTTGCAAACTGATCGAGATTGGTCTTGCCGATGCAAATCGCACCAGCCGCCCTGAGCTGTGCAACCACAAACGCATCGGTTTCAGGGGTGAAGGCAAATTCGGGACAGCCAGCGGTGGTGGGCATACCTGCTACATCGATGTTGTCCTTGGCCGCGAAGGGGACACCGTACAACGGCAAGTCCTTGGGTGAAGCTGATTTGAGTGCCTTGATCTGTTTTTGCAGATCGTCAGGATCGGTAAGATAAATCCATTGCGGCGCATCGCCTGCTTGCCATGCTGCGAACAGGTTCTTCTGCTGAGTGATCAGATCGGCTTGCGCCTGCTCAGCCTGTTGTTTCCACCGCATCAACCAATCACCAATACTGTGCCTGGTTATCTTGTGATCCGCTTTGCCTATGCCCTCGACCATGTCGTCTACCTTCTTGAATATCATCTGGTATACAAGACATAGCGACAACGATGCCAACTACACAAATCCATTTATAATCAACTGGATAATGTATTGTTAGGCAATGAGAAACTATTGGTTTTGCACTCTTGTGAGGCAAAATTCTTAGCGGGACGAATAAATTTGGTGCGTCTGTGGCTGTAGAAGTTTTCGAGTAAATCAATGGCGCTGATTACACGATGCACATTACGTTTTGACAGCTCAATGCATCGCCATTGACCGGTTCAGATACTCCGATAACGCGTCGACCAGAGGTTTCATGAAATACCGCTCTTCGGGCATCACATCGACCCGCACACCCTGTTCGCGCAGGTAATCCGCCATGACCGGACCAATAGCCGCAATATGGGTCAGCCCTAGTCCGGTGGTCAGTTCGTCTTGTTTGCCATACTTTTCAGCAACCGACTGCATGCGTTTGAACTGTGGCTGACTGGTGAAGGCAAGCGCATCGATTTTCCCTTGGGCCATGTCATGAATCAGATCGGCAACGGCTGCAGCTTCGGATTCGCTCGCGTAGATATAGGGTGCAACGGCAGCTGATTGTCGCCCCAGTGCGGCGATGGCCTGGATGAGCGGGCGATTCGGTTCAGAACCATAGAGTACGACACCGATGCGTGGTCCGAGGTCGGCCATTTCCTGGAGTGTTTCGATCACGCCTTGAGAGGTCGGAATCTTCGCCTGAATTTGTGGGTGGATGTCCCATGCCTTCAGTGTGCGTCCCGGTTTGGGGCCGCGTGCAATCAAGCGTATACGTTTGAGTTTCTCGATGAAGGCCGCTTTGACTCCGAAGCGTTCCGCTGCTTCGATCAGTCGTCGGGCGCCTTCACCAGTTAGCAGGACGAGATCACGAATAGTCGGATCAGCTATAAAGTTGGTCAGCCATTGATGGACGGCCTGTTGATCCGGTGTGTCGTGAATACTGACCAAGGGACAGCGTCGTACAGTTGCGCCACGACGTTCAAAGAGTGCTGCCAGCACATCAAGCTGACGAGATTCCGGAAGGGCAATACACCGTCCGGCGAAGGCGTCTTTGTCATATGTATCAGTCATGGTGACTTCCCTCCAAATAGTGATGAGCCGTTTATCATGAGCGGGTTTATCGAACGTGAGTCCCACGACCCGCGAAGAGTTCAACTTACAGTTGCAGTTCCCGGTAGGGAGCTGTTTTGTAGTGAGTGACAAACATCATCAGTCCCACGAAAAACAAGCCACCGACCAGATTGCCCAGCGCCGTCGGCAATTCGTTCCAGAGCAGGTAGTCAACAAAGGTGAAATCGCCGCCCATGATCAGCGCGAAGGGGAACAGGAACATGTTGACGACCGAGTGTTCGAAACCCATATAGAAGAACAGCATGATCGGCATCCACATCGCCCAGATCTTGCCGATGGCCGACGTGGAGAGCATGGCGGCGGCGACACCGGTTGCCACCATCCAGTTGCACAAAATGCCGCGGATGAAAATGGTGAACCAGCCCATGATGCCGTGCGATTCATAACCCAGCGTTCGTGCCATGCCGATATGCCCGACTTTCTCCGCGATCACGCCGCCGCCTGTCGTATAGCCGAAGGTGAGAACAAAAGAAATCATGAAGGCCACGGTCACAGCACCGACAAAGTTACCGATAAACACGAGTCCCCAGTTTCGCAGCACCTGCTTCACGGTGACACCCGGGCGTTTGTCCAGCAACGCGAGCGGCACCAGCATGAAAACGCCGGTCAGAAGATCGAAGCCCAGCAGGTACAGCAGAATGAATCCGACCGGGAAAAGTACAGCACCCATCAACGGTGAGCCCGTTTGAATGCCCACGGTAATGGCGAATGCCGCGGCGAGGGCCAGAATGGCACCGGCCATGTAGGCCCGAATCAGCGTGTCTCGAGTTGAAAGCAGGACTTTGGACTCCCCTGCATCGACCATCATTTTTGCCAGGTCTTTTGGCTTGACGTAATCGGTTGTCATATGTTCTGACATGATGTGTTCCTCTGATCAATTAAAGTGACTTTTGTCTCATTATCGATATTTGTTAGAGAGTGGATTCTCAGTGGCACAAATCCCCCGCGAATGGTTTGAAAGAAAAGTGTTCATGCCGCAGCCTGTATGCGTTGGGTGGATGCACGATTGACGTCTGGCCCCGGCAGGAAGCTCGGATCGGCTTCGGCAGAGCCTTCAAACCACGACAACGTGTCATGCAGACGCACAACCTCGCCGACGATCAACAGCGAAGGCGATTGCGCTCCGGCAATTCGGTCGGCCAGCGTCGCAATCGTTCCGGTATAAACCTTTTGGCGTGCCGTGGTGCCGTGTTCGACCAGTGCAGCGGGGTAATCTGCGGGCAGGCCATGGGCTTGTAATTGGCTGCAAATTTCAGCAGTGGCAGTCAGCCCCATGTAAAAAACCAGCGTCTCTCGGCCATGCGCAAGATGCGCCCAATCCAGACTGAGTTGGCCGTCCTTGGTGTGCCCAGTGATGAAACGTACGGACTGCGCATAATCGCGATGCGTGAGCGGAATCCCGGCATACGAGGCGCACCCGCTAGCGGCGGTAATGCCTGGCACAACTTCGTACGGAATGCCCGCCGCGGCCAGTGTCTGAATTTCTTCACCGCCACGTCCGAAAATAAAGGGGTCACCACCCTTGAGCCGCGCCACGATTTTGCCTTGCTGCGCCAACTCGACCAGCAATTGCGAGATCTGCTCCTGCGGCACGCTGTGCGTATCGCGGCATTTACCGACATAACGGCGATCCGCATCCCGGCGCGCCAGCTCGACAATGGCGGGTGCCACCAGCCGGTCATAAATAACCACATCGGCTTCCTGCAGGCGCTGCAACGCGCGAAATGTCATCAAATCCGGCTCGCCCGGGCCGGCGCCAATCAGATACACCCGGCCTTGCGTCGGCGTCGCGGCGTCTTTTTGCAGCGTTTGTTCGAATAAGCGATCGGCTTCGTCGGTTTTGCCCCTTGCCAGCGTGCTCGGTAACAAGCCAGTCAGGATTTTTTCCCAGAACAACCGACGATCACCCACCTGGGGTAACGCCGCTTGCACGGCGGCACGGCGCACACCCATAAATGCTGCGAGTTTGCCAATGCTGTGCGGCAGGAGCGTTTCGATTTTTGCGCGAATCCAACGCGCCAACACCGGGCTTTTGCCCGCGCTTGAAACGGCCACGGTGATCGGGTCGCGATCGATGATGGCCGGCACGATGAAACTGCACAGTTCGGGGCTATCGACCACATTCACCGGAATATGTCGCGCTTGTGCGGCGGCGGCCACGGCCGCATTGACGGCCTCGTCGTCGGTGGCAGAAATCACCAGACCACAGCCATCGAGATGTTGGGGTTCAAAGGTTGACTGGATGTAGGAAATGCACGAACCGTCGATGAGCGCACGAATTTCCTCACTGCACTGCGGCGATACGACGCGAACGGTCGCACCGGCCGACTTCAACAGGGCGAGCTTGCGAGCGGCCACTTCACCAGCACCCACGAGCAGGCAGGTTTGCTGCTGAACATCGAGAAAAATCGGCAAGTAACGCATGATCTCAGTCCTCAATAGACGCCTTGGCTGGGGTTGTCGCCGCTTCAGCGGATGGCGGGTTCTGGGCAATCAAGGCCTTGAGTTCCGGCAGGCAGGAACCGCAGTTGGTGCCCGCTTGGGTACACGCGCCCAAGGCTTTGGCATCGGTGATGCCGTGTTCTTGAATCGCGGCGATCAATGGGTTGCGCCCCAGGCTGAAGCACGCACAAATGATCGGCCCGACATCGGCCTGCGCACCGGCGGGTTTGCCAGCCATTAAATCGGCCCGTTGTGCAGCATTGAGCGAGGGTTCCGCAAACAGGCCGAGCAACCAGTGGGTATCGACCGCACGGCTATCACGGGTGATGTGCAGCACCCAATCGAGCCGCCCTTGCGTGATCTGCGCGATGCGATAACGCCCGGTGGCCGAATCGGCAAATTCAATCCATTCGCGGTCGATTTCTGCGGCGGTTTCAAGGGCGAATTTTTGTTGATTAAGCGTGGTTTTTGCCCAGTCCATCCAGTCGTGGGGTGAGGCCACTCCGGCCAACTCGATGCGCATTGCAGCGGTTGCTGTGATCTTGACGGCGTAGTCACCAGGCAGTTCTTGGAGCTCGGGTACGGGCAGGCCCTCACGAATCAAGGCGAAGCCAAACCATTCTGCGGGATAGTGCTCGACCCGGACGGATTGGGTTTTAAATTCCGGCTGCCCGGAGACTGGATCAATTATTGGTGCGATCAGTGCGTTGACCAGACCGTTTCGGCTAAACGCATCACTCCAATGCATGGGCACGAACACACTGCCTTGGCGTTGATGCTCGTCCAGCACCACCCGGGTCAACAATTGCCCGAGTGTATTGCCAACCCGCGCGATTTGATGCCCCCGCAGTTTGAAGCGCGCCGCGTCCATCGGGTGAATCGTGAGGGTTGGCTCGCCGACATGGTTGAGCAGCTTGGGCACGGCACCGGTCCGACTCATGCCATGCCATTGATCGCGCAGACGACCGGTGTTCAAACGCAGGGGATACAGCGGCGTCAGTGCCGATGGTGCTCCTTGTGCCGTGATGGGCAGCATTCGGGCGCGTCGGTTTTCCGTAAAAAAACGGCCATCGCTGAACGGTTCAACTGGTGGCCGGTCGGCTGGTTGTGGCCAGCGGGTCGGGGGCAGCTCGTTATATTGCTCATCGGTGAGTTGGTTAAAGGCACCGAGATCCAGATCACGGCTGCCGTTGTTTTCAAACGCCGTGAGCGCGGCATATTCGCGGAAAATCGCCGCGGCATCGGCGAAATCGAAGGCGGTGCCAAAACCGAGTCGTTGTGCCACGGCGCATAACGCCTGCCAGTCATGGCGGGATTCGCCGACTGGCGGATACAGCGGACGCTGCCGAGAAATTCGACGCTCGGAGTTGGTCACCGTGCCATCACGCTCACCCCAAGTGGTGGCGGGCAACAAGATGTCGGCGTACTGAGCGGTATCGGTATCGGCCACGCATTCAGACAGCACAACCAACGGGCAGTGTTCAAGCGCCGTGCGCACGGCATGGCTATCGGGCAGGCTGAACACGGGATTGGTCGCGATAATCCACAGCGCTTTGATTTGGCCTTTTCCTGCGGCGGCGAATAAATCCACGGCCTTCAAACCGGGTTTTTGCGCGACATTTTGGCTGCCCCAAAACCGGCTGACGCGGTCGATCGCCTCTGGCGTAAACCCCTGATGTGCCGCGAGCATATTGGCCAACCCGCCGACTTCACGTCCACCCATCGCATTGGGTTGTCCGGTGATGGAAAACGGCCCCATCGCCGGTTTGCCAACGCGCCCTGTGGCTAGATGGCAGTTGATCAGGGCATTGCCCTTATCCGAGCCGCTGGCCGACTGGTTCAAGCCCTGAGACCAGAGCGACACCGTACGTTCATGAGCGATAAACCAGGCGAAGAACTGCTCCAATTTCGCCTGCGAGAGTCCACAGCGTTGTGCCAGAATCTCTAGATCTGCGGCGTCGGCGCGGGCGGCGGCCAGGCTGGCATCAAAGCCATCGACCGACGCTGCGATAAACTCATGATCGATTTTACCGGCTTCGGCCAGCGCAACCAGCAGGCCGTTAAACAGCAGAGCATCGGCACCGGGCGCAATCGGCAGATGCAGGTCGGCAATGTCGCAGGTAGCTGTTTTGCGCGGATCAATCACCACGAATTTCATCTCTGGACGGCGTTCTTTCGCCGCCACCAAGCGTTGGAAAGTCACCGGGTGGGCGTAGGCGGTATTCGAGCCCACCAGTACAACTAAATCGGCGTTTTCCAAGTCTTCGTAGGACACCGGTACGGTGTCGCTGCCGAAGGCGCGGTTGTAAGCTGCCACGGCCGAGGACATACACAGACGCGAGTTGGTATCGATATTCGCGCTGCCGATAAAGCCTTTCATCAACTTGTTGGCAACATAATAATCTTCAGTCAGGATCTGCCCGGAGACATAAATCCCGACCGAATCCGGGCCGAATTCGTCAATGGCTGCTCGAAATCCTTCGGCGATCTGATCCAGCGCGTGATCCCAGGAAATGCGCTGCAAGCCGCCGTCGGCCGTACGCTGCAGAGGTGTCATTAGGCGATTGGGCAAGTTGATGGTTTCCGCCAACGCGGCACCTTTGGAGCAAAGCCGCCCAAAGTTGGCAGGATGATCGCTATCGCCACGCACCGACCATGCGCCTGCCGTATTTTGTTCGGCCAGCACGCCGCAGCCCACGCCGCAGTAGGGACAAGTGGTTTTGATGGTGACTGAAGGGGGTTTCATTGATTCAGGCCGTCGCCGCGCGCGCCATTGCATCGAGGTGCTGCACCTCGATTTCGATCACGCCGTCGGTCACCCGCACCGGATAGCTGGGTGTGCAACCTTCATCCGGCGCCATGGCCGTACCTTTATCCAGTTCAATCACCCAGCCGTGCAACGGGCAGCTGACTTTGTGATCATGCACGATGCCTTGTGACAGTGGTCCTCGCTTGTGCGGGCAATGATCCTCCAGCGCGAACACTTCGTCGCTTTGTGTACGGAAAATCGCGACGGGTGTGCCATACAAACGCACGACTTTTGCGCCAAGACGGGGAATGTCGACCAATGGGCCAACGGTGAACCAGGTACTTTTCATGTTGTCTGTCCTCACGCTTTTTCTCCTCAGGCCAAAACCAGTGGCTCGGCAAATTCGTGGGCGTCTTTGCCTTCGGCGCGCTCAACCCAAGGGTCAAATTGCGAAAACTGCTGCGAAAAAATAAACCGTTCGGCCAGTTCTTTGCGTCCGGCCGGATCTTCGATCAATCGGCGCTGGATGTAGGGCAGCCCGACGCGCTCAATCCACGGCGCAGTGCGATCGAGGTAATGCGCTTCTTCGCGGTACATCTGGATGAAGGCTTGGGTGTATTCGACCACTTCATCTTCGGTTGATACCTTGCAGAGAAAATCAGTCACGCGCACCTTGATGCCCGCATTGCCGCCGACATGCAGCTCGAAACCTGAATCCACACAGACCACACCGAGGTCTTTCACCGTGGCTTCGGCGCAATTGCGGGGGCAGCCGGAGACGGCAATCTTGAATTTATGTGGCATCCAGGAACCCCAGGTGAGTTTTTCCAGGCGGATGCCCAGCGCGGTGGAATCCTGCGTGCCAAACCGGCACCATTCCTTGCCGACACAGGTTTTGACCGTCCGAAGCGCCTTGCCATAACCATGACCGGAAACAAAACCGGCGGCACTCAAGTCGCGCCAGACATGGGGCAGTTGCTCTTTTTTCACGCCCAACAAATCCAACCGTTGCCCGCCGGTGAATTTCACCGTTGGGATCGCGTAGCGCTCGGCCACTTCGGCAATGGCTTTGAGTTCAGACGGTGAGGTCACGCCACCCCAGATACGAGGAATTACCGAATAGGTGCCGTCTTTTTGGATGTTGGCGTGGACCCGTTCGTTGATGAAGCGCGATTGCGCATCATCCTGATAGCTGTCCGGCCAGGCGCACAGCAGGTAGTAATTCAGCGCCGGTCGGCACTTGGCGCAGCCGTCTTCGGTTTTCCAGGAAAATTGGTCGAATACCGCGCGAATGGTCTTGAGTTCGTGGCGGATGATGCCTACGCGAACTTCGTCGTGCGTGGCGTCGGTGCAACCGCACAGGGGTTTGACCGAGGGCGCGGCGGAGTAATCGCCACCCAGGGTCGAGGCCAATAAATCTTCGACCAAGCCCGTGCAGGAACCACAGGATGCCGACGCCTTGGTGTGGGCGCGTACTTCATCGAGCGTGAACAGCTTTTGCTCCTTGATGGCTTTGACGATATCGCCTTTGCACACGCCGTTACAGCCGCAAATTTCGGCAGCATCGGGCAAGTTGGCAACACGCGCTTTCGCGCCATGACCCGAATCACCCACATGTGCTTGGCCGAACAACAGGTGATCGCGCAACGCGGTCACATCGGTTTTATCGCGCATGAGTTGGAAGTACCAGGCGCCGTCCATGGTGTCGCCGACCATCACAGCACCCTCAACCATGTTATTGTTGAGAATAAGTTTTTTGTACACCCCTCGGGCCGCATCGGCCAACACCATTTCTTCGTGATGCGGCTTGGCTTGAATTTCCCCGGCGGAAAACACGTCCACGCCGGTGACCTTGAGTTTGGTCGAGGTCATTGAGCCGGTGTACTTGGCAATGCCGTATTCGGCCAGATGATTCGCGCAGACCTTGGCCTGCTCGAATAGGGGCGCGACCAAGCCGTAGGTACTCTTGCGGTGCTGTACGCATTCGCCGACTGCGTAGATCTTCGGATCGTAGGTTTGCAGCGTGTCGTCAACGACGATCCCATTTTCACAATAAATGCGGCTGTTGAGCGCCACATCGATATTCGGGCGAATCCCGGCGGCCATGACCACGAGATCAGCGGGCAGTTCGGTGCCGTCTTTGAGCCGGACGGATTCGACCCGATCCGTGCCGTGTAGCGAGGCGGTATGCGCATTCAGGCGAATGCTGATACCGCGGTCTTCCAGGGTTTTTTCCAGAATACGACCGGCGGCGCCATCGAGCTGGCGATCCATCACATTGCCGTTGCGGTGCAGCACGGTAACAATCATGCCGTGGGAAACCAGCCCCGCGGCGGCTTCCAAGCCGAGCAGACCGCCGCCAATCACCACAGCATGACCACCATCGCGGCACACAGCCAGCATGGCGTCTACATCGGCAATGCTGCGGAAACCCACCACGCCCGGCAGATCAGCACCGGGTAAGGGCGGGATAAATGCACGCGAGCCGGTGGATATCAATACGCGATCGTAGGGAAATGCCCGTCCATCCTGAGTGATGACCTCTCGCTTCGTTCGCTCGATTCGTTCCACCCTCACGCCCTTGTATAGGGTGATGCCGTTCTCGGCATACCAGTTCTCGTCGTTGAGAATAATGTCCGGGATGGTCTGCTCCTTGGCCAGCACCGGCGAGAGCATGATACGGTTGTAATTGGGGTAGGGCTCGTCACCGAATACCGTGATGTCGTACAGGTCGGGTTTGAGTTTCAGTAACTCTTCGACGGTACGCATTCCGGCCATGCCGTTTCCAATCACAATCAGGCGAGGGCGAATCATTTTTTTCTGCTCCAATTAAAAAGGCATCTTTCTCGCCGCAAACGAATTGAACCGTTCTGGGCAGGAAAGACGCCTTTGTCTTAATTAAATTGTCTGTCGTTTATGACTTTGTCTGTTAAATAAGCAAGCCTTGTGCCATTTTATGATTTGTTATTTATCAACAATTTATATAAATCTAGGTAGGTTTTTTGCACCAAAAAAAAGCAAACGCGAGAAAAAATGGTTCACGCGAGGGCAGCCGAGACACGGGCGCGCGGTTCTCATGGGCCGGATTGAACGCAGCTTGAATTGCTTTATGAAAAGGCATTTCGGACGGCCGGTTGTGCTTAGATGGTGCAATTACCACCACGTGAAAGAGGGCCAACTGCGATAACTATTTGAAATTTTAAGTTTAAATATTATGGCACACCCCTTGCTTATAAATAATCACAAGCCCGGTAGCGAAGAAGTTACCAAGGCGCAAGAGCAACGGCGCTCGCAGAATCGGATTTCTGTGAGCGTTTTTTTTTGTCCATCGGTAACCATTTATGAGGACTATACGATGAACTTAGATCGATTGAATGACGCACACGACGTTTCCCCCACAGCAGACCGCCCGCACACGGGACGACGACGATTTATGGCCTCTGCCGTGGCCTTGGCCGTTGGTGCCGTTCTCGGCCGCAGCGCATTTTCTCAGGCACTGGCGGCGGATGCAGTCGGGCCGGCAGAAAAACCGCAGTTGACACTAGGTTTCATCAAATTGACCGACATGGCACCTTTGGCTATTGCCTATGAAAAAGGGTTTTTCCAGGATGAGGGCCTGTTTGTTTCACTTCAGGCTCAGGCTAACTGGAAGGTGTTGCTCGATGGTGTGATTGGCGGCACCCTTGATGGGTCACACATGTTGGCGGGGCAGCCGCTTGCCGCGACGATCGGATTTGGTTCCAAGGCGCACCTGGTCACGCCGTTTTCCATGGATTTGAATGGCAATGCCATCACGGTTTCGAATTCCGTCTGGCAGCAGATGCTGCCGAATTTGCCCAAGATGACCGATGGCAAGCCGGTTCATCCGATCAGCGCGTCGTACCTCAAACCCATCGTTGAGGATTATCAAAAAGAGGGCAAGCCCTTCAAAATGGGCATGGTGTTCCCTGTTTCCACGCACAACTACTACTTGCGTTACTGGCTAGCGGCGGGCGGGCTTAACCCAGGATTCTATGATCCGGCGCATGGGGATACCAATGGGCAGATCGATGCGGATGTGCTGTTGTCCGTCACGCCGCCACCGCAAATGCCATCTACCCTGCAAGCCGGCACCATCGATGGTTACTGCGTAGGCGAGCCGTGGAACGAACAGGCCATTATGAAGGGCATCGGTGTGCCAATCGTCACCGATCTGGAAATCTGGAAAAATAATCCGGAAAAAGTGTTTGGTTTGACGGATGAATTCACTAAAAAATATCCGAACACCACCATTCGTCTGGTTAAGGCGCTGATTCGCGCCGGGCACTGGCTGGATGAAAACAACAATGCGAATCGCAAGGAAGCCGTCAAGATCCTTGCAAAATCCCAGTATGTGGGTGCGGATGAGGCCGTAATCGCCAAGTCCATGACAGGTACCTTTGAGTTTGATAAAGGGGATGTACGTCCCGTTCCGGATTTCAATGTGTTCTTCCGAGACAACGCGACATACCCGTATTATTCGGATGCCATCTGGTTCTTAACCCAAATGCGGCGCTGGGGGCAGATCGGTGAGGAGAAGCCGGATGATTGGTATCTCAACACTGCCAAATCGGTCTACAAGCCGGATATTTACCAAAAAGCCGCGCTGGCGTTGATCGCTGAAGGCAAATTCAAGCCGTCACAATTCCCAGATTTCGCCACGGAAACCGGGTTCAAGCCCATCACGAACACCTTCATCGACAAGATCACGTATGACGCCCACAAGCCGAATGACTATCTGACGAAATTCAAAATTGGCCTTAAGGGTAATGAGATGCCCAAGGTCGGTGGCGCATGAGCACTAGGAAAGTAATGGGGAAATTCACAATGGACAGCGCATTGTTTCGCAAGCTGGCTAAAGCAATTGGCTTGCCCTTCGTGGGCATTGCCGTATTTCTTGTGCTCTGGGCGTTGGTGGCCGATCACATTCACACGGCATTGGGCACCTTCCCTGGGCCGACGGCGGTCGCACAGCAAACAGAGAATCTGTATCAGGATTTCGAGCAGGCCCAGACCAAGAAGGCCCAGTTCTACCAGATGCAGGAGGAACGCAACGCCAAGCTGCTGGCCGAAAACCCGAACTACAAGGCGGTCATCTACCCATATACCGGGCAACCGACCTTCGTCAGCCAGATCGGCACGAGTTTGGTGACGGTGCTCTCGGGGTTCATCCTGGCCTCCCTGATTGCGATCCCGTTGGGGATTGCCATTGGGCTGTCCGCCGGGCTGCATGCGGCGGTGAATCCGATCATCCAGATTTTACGTCCGGTATCGCCACTCGCTTGGTTGCCGCTGGTGACAATCGTGGTCAGTGCGATGTATGTCAGCAATGACCCAATGTTCTCCAAATCCTATCTGGTGTCGATGATCACGGTGCTGCTCTGTTGCCTGTGGCCGACCATCATCAACACCGCCGTCGGCGTGGCGGCCATCTCACAAGACCTGACCAATGTGTCGCGCGTGTTGCGCCTGAACTGGTGGACGCATGTACGCAAGATCGTAGTGCCTTCGGCGTTACCGATGATGTTCACCGGCCTGCGCCTGTCTTTGAGCATCGCGTGGATGGTGTTGATTGCCGCGGAAATGTTGGCGCAGAACCCCGGGCTGGGCAAGTTCGTCTGGGATGAATTCCAGAACGGTTCTTCCGATTCGCTGAGCCGGATCATGGTGGCGGTGATTGTGATCGGCCTGATCGGCTTCATGCTCGATCGCACCATGTTGCTGCTGCAACGCTGGATTTCCTGGGATAAGAAATCGGTTTTACGCTGATTGATCTTTGTTTAAAAAAGGGTTTTGTGATGAATCAAACGGCATACCTAGAAATCAGTCAGGTTTCGATTGAGTTTCCAACGCCAAAGGGCTCATTTTTGGCACTAAATGAAGTGGATCTGAAAATTGCGCAAGGCGAATTTGTCTCGCTAATCGGTCACTCCGGCTGCGGCAAATCCACCGTGCTCAATATTGTGGCGGGCCTGTATCAAGCCACACACGGTGGCGTCATACTCGAAGGACGTGAAGTTACCGAGCCGGGTCCTGAGCGCGCCGTGGTGTTCCAGAACCACTCGCTGCTGCCCTGGCTGACGGCCTATGAAAATGTCGAGTTGGCTGTAAAGCAGGTGTTTAAAGGCAAGAAATCCAAATCACAAATGCGCGAATGGATTGAGCACAACCTCAAGCTGGTGCACATGGATCACGCCATGCATAAACGGCCGGATGAAATCTCCGGCGGCATGAAACAGCGGGTCGGCATCGCCCGGGCGCTGGCCATGCAGCCGAAGGTGATGTTGATGGATGAACCGTTCGGTGCGCTGGATGCGCTTACCCGCGCCCACTTGCAGGATTCCTTGATGGAAATTCAGGCCGATCTGCAAAACACCGTCATCATGATCACGCACGATGTCGACGAGGCGGTATTGCTCTCGGATCGCATTGTGATGATGACTAATGGTCCGGCGGCGACCGTGGGCGAAATTCTGACGATCGATTTACCCCGCCCCCGTGACCGGTTAATCTTGGCGGACAACCCCACCTATAACCATTATCGCCATGAAGTACTCAAGTTTCTGTATGAAAAGCAAAGGAAGGTCGCTCATTGACGATCGAGTGGCGGTGTCTCATTTGTTTGTCTTGAAATCCAATGTGTGTCGTTCAGTTTGTGGGAAGGTGAACGCATGACGTCCGCCTTCGATTTCATGCTCGCCGCGCGGCAGGGTGAGCTGCAAGCGTTACAAAATCTCGCCATCACCAGTGAGCTGGTAAGCGCGGTGAGTCGTGCCATCCACGCGCTGCAAAAGGAACGGGGTTTTACCAATCTGTATCTGGGTGGTTTCAGCCAGAAGTTTGCAAAAGAACTCAAGCAATTCTCCCAAAGCAGTGAAGATGCCGCTTTGGTATTGCGGGGTTGTTTTGATAGGATGAATCTGGATTCCGGCTGTCATGCCGATAGAATCCGTCTGCTCAATCGGGTGGCCCTGGCGGTTTACTTGCTCGACGATTTGCCGCGTCTGCGCCATAAGGTGCATGACCGTCTATTGACGGCAGCCGCTTCCATGCAGTCATTTACCTATCTCATAAGCGCATTGTTGGCAGTCGTATTCGAAGCGGCGGATACGGCAGTCGATCCGCAAATTACCAGTGCACTCGTCGCCCTGTTCAACTTCATGCAGACGAAGGAACTCGCCGGACAAGAGCGTGCCACCGGTGTTGTCGGCTTCGTTGAGGGGTATTTCGAACCGAGGCTTCTGAACAGGATGCACTTTTTGCAAGAAGGGCAGGGACGCTGTCTGGATGTATTTGCCGAATTTGTCGCCCCTGAATGTCTGGACGAATGGTTAAAACGTGAGCAGTCCGACATCACGGTTCAGATCGCTCAACTTCGCCGAATTGCCGAACGCACGAAGCCTGATGCGCGAGTCGGTAGCGAGATGGCGGAAATATGGTTCGATGTGGCTTCACAACGCATGGATATGATGAAGACCATGGAGGATGAGCTATCCGAGCGACTCGTTAAACTCTGTGCCGAAAAGATCAAATTAGCCCAAAGCGACCTTGAGGATCACGGCGCACTGCTCAAGCGACTAGCGTTGTTAGATGAACCGTCGGAGTTCCCAACGGCACGGCTGTTCAATGTTCAGGCTGTTGAATTGGGGAGTTCGCCTGCAGATACGCCGGGAAGTCAGCTGAGCCGCTCGATTCTTGACCTGCTGCATGCCCAGACGCTTAGGCTGCAAGCCATGAATGACGAGATCGAGTTCGCGCGTCAAGCCCTGAGTGAGCGCAAGACCATCGAACGCGCCAAAGGCGAACTGATGGCGAAACAAAAGCTGAGTGAAGAGGACGCCTATCGTCTGATGCAGCAACGAGCCATGGAACGAGGCGCCAAACTGACCGATATTGCTCGCTTCATTTTGGAAAACGCATAAAAGGGTGCGCATTTTGCAACTTCATCTCAATCGAGTTGAAAATCAATCTCATCAAGCCATGAAATACCGGCATAGACATATTGCAATATTAATAAGTAGTAATGCGCCTATACTTGCCTAAAGTAACAGTCGCCTGATTGTTGCTTAAATTCAAACAGCGCAAAGCGCGGGCCGCTCAAGGTCGTCAAGGAAAAGCCAGAACATGGAACAGCCTTAGGGTTTGATCCAGCTTCTTCATGTAGCACTTATAAGTTACTGTTTTTTTGACAGATCTGGGAGGTTATTTGATGAACACATCATCCGCAACCATGCCCAGTGGCGCATTCTACGACTATGACATCGTCAAGATGTTCACGATTGCCTCAATGGTATGGGCATTGGTCGGAATGGCCGCTGGAATCTATATCGCCGCCGAGCTGGCCTGGCCCGCGCTGAATCTCGGTGTGCCGGAAATCACCTTCGGCCGATTGCGGCCGGTACACACCAATACGGTGATCTGGGGGTTCGGCGGGAATGCGCTGATCGCCACATCGTTCTATATCGTGCAGCGAACATGTCAGGCGCGTTTATGGGGCGGAAAATACCTGCTCAACACGATGTTCTGGGCCTGGCAGGCCGTGGTGCTCGTTGGGGCATGGGCCCTGATGGCGGGGCATAGCCAGAGTCGTGAATATGCCGAATATCCCCTGGTGGACAACATTTTGATGATGATCGGTCTGATCATTTATGCGCTGATCTATGCTAACACCCTGCGCCGCCGTTCCCAGCCTCACATTTACGTGGCCAACTGGTTCTTTATGGCATTCATTCTCGCCACGGCTATCCTGCACTTCTTCAACAATTTGCAGGTGCCTTATTCGGTCTGGCAGTCCTATTCCGTCTTTAGCGGTACGCAGGATGCGATGACCGAATGGTGGTACGGCCACAATATTGTCGGCTTTGTGCTGACCGTCGGCTTCCTCGGCATGATGTACTACTTCGTGCCCAAGCAGGCCGGACGCCCCATCTTCTCTTATCGACTCTCCATCGTGCATTTCTGGGCATTGTCGTTTCTGTATATGTGGGTTGGCGGTCACCATCTGGAATGGACCGCATTGCCCGGCTGGATCAATTCATTATCGGTCACCTTCTCGATCCTTTTGCTGCTGCCATCATGGGGCGGGATGATCAACGGCATCATGACCTTGTCTGGTGCCTGGGAGAAACTGCGAACCGATCCGATTATCCTGTTTCTGGTTACGGCGCTGGCCTTCTACGGCATGGCCACATTCGAGGGGCCGATGCTCGCCCTGCAATCGGTCAATGCACTCTCGCATTACACCGACTGGACGATCGGCCATGTGCACTCCGGCGCCCTGGGTTGGGTGGCAATGATCACCTTCGGTTCGTTCTATCACATGGTTCCTCGCCTGTGGGGAACCCGCCTGTATTCCACGCGTCTGGTGTTTGTGCATTTCTGGCTTGCCACCATCGGGATCGTGCTGTATGTCGTCTCCATGTGGGTCTCCGGCATCGGGCAGGGTTTGATGCTGCGCGCCTTCGATCAGTACGGCAATCTGGCCTATACCTTTGTTGAAACGGTCGCGTTCCTGCATATTCCCTACATCGTTCGTTTCATCGGTGGCGCATTCTTCTTGAGTGGCACCATTCTGATGGTCTACAACCTGTATAAAACCATTGTGTCAGAACGCATATCTGAAGTAGAACGTGAAGTGATGATACCGGGACGTCTTGCGTCATCGCATTGACGAATAGCGGGTACTGCGCCCGCATTATTCAGCGCCACCCGGCTTTTCTTTGAGGTCACCACCTCATCGGAAAGCCGGGTTTGTTATTTGCAGCAAATAAATTCGTACAAATCGGCCATCATTCACAACAGCGCAGGTAAAAAGTACGACATCACCGGTACAATCTGCACCCATGACGAATAAAATCCTCGATCCACTGAACGAAGCGCAACGTGAGGCCGTAACCAGCCCCTCGTTGGCGACTCTTGTACTTGCCGGTGCCGGCTCAGGTAAAACCCGCGTACTCACCCACCGCATGGCCTGGCTGCATGAAGAGCAGGGGCTCTCGTTGCACAGCATGTTGGCGGTGACGTTCACAAACAAGGCAGCGGGTGAGATGCGCCAGCGATTGTCCACGTTGCTGGACCCGAATGAGGCCGGTTCATCGAGTTCCGGCCTGGGTGGATTGTGGGTCGGCACCTTTCACAGCCTGTCAAATCGACTGCTGCGGATGCATCATCAGGAGGCCAGTCTGCCGCCGTCCTTTCAGATTCTGGATTCGGACGATCAACTCCGCCTGGTCAAAAGAGTGCTGCGCGAAGCCAGTATGGATGAGACTCGTTGGCCGCCGCGCATGGTCGCAGGGCTAATCAACGGCTGGAAAGAGCAGGGGCTCCGGGCGCGACATCTGGCGACGAGTGGCGATCACCTGAATGATGCGATCATGCCTGTCTATCAGGCCTATGAAGATATCTGTCAGCGCGGCGGGTTGGTCGATTTCACCGAATTGCTCTTGCGTGCCACAGAGTTACTGAGAGATCACGATACATTACGTCAACATTATCAGCGCCGGTTCAGACAAGTCCTGATCGATGAGTTTCAGGATACCAACAGCCTGCAATATGCCTGGGCTCGGCTTCTGGTCGGCGAAGATAACGGCATTTTCGCCGTGGGTGATGATGACCAGTCCATCTACGGATGGCGTGGCGCGAAAATTGAACATATTCATGACTTTGCTCGCGATTTCTCGAACACGCATCTCGTTCGGCTTGAGCAGAATTACCGCTCGACCGGGCATATTCTCGATGCGGCCAATGCCATCATTACGCGCAATCAGGGGCGTCTGGGCAAGACGCTCTGGACGGAAGGCGAGCGGGGGCAGCCGATTCGCTACTACCTCGCCTTCAATGAGCAAGACGAAGCCTATTTCGTGACCCAGCAAATCGAGCAGGCGGTACGGGATGGCCTTCCACGCAGCGAATGCGCCATTCTTTATCGGGCTAACGCGCAATCTCGCGCCATTGAAGAAGCCTTGATTCGCGCGGGTTTGCCTTACCGGGTTTACGGCGGTTTGCGTTTCTTCGATCGGGCTGAAATCCGCGATGCGTTGGCGTACCTTCGTCTGGTGGCCAACCGCGATGATGATGCGGCCTTCGAGCGGGTTGTAAACAACCCGGCAAGGGGCTTGGGCGACAAGTCCCTTCAGGCGCTGCGTGATCAGGCCAGAACGGCTGAAACCTCATTATGGCAGGCGGCAAAAAACGTGTTGGCGAGTGGTGCATTCCCTCCACGCGCATCGGGCGGTTTAAGGCAATTCATTGATTTGATCGATTCGCTTGCCGTCGAAACGGCTACACAAACACTAGCCGATCGTGTGGCCATGTGCATTGATCGAAGCGGTCTGCGTGAGCAGCACAAGAAGGACCGCGATCAAGAGCGCGCGCAAAGCAAACTCGAAAACCTGGATGAACTTGTCAATGCGGCGCGTGGATTCGTGTTTGATCCGGCTGAATCTCAGGGTATGAGTGAGCTGGATGCCTTTTTAAGCCAAACCAGTCTCGACGCGGGCGATGCGCAAGGTGAAGCCTGGGATGATTGCGTGCAGTTGATGACCTTGCACGCGGCCAAGGGGCTCGAGTTCGATCACGTGTTTCTGGTTGGCATGGAAGAGGGGCTTTTCCCGCACCAGATGTCCATCGATGAACCCGGTCGGCTCGAAGAGGAACGGCGACTATGTTACGTCGGCATCACCCGGGCACAAAAGGTGCTGATCCTCACCAGCACCGAATCGCGCCGCTTGCATGGACGACAAATGTTCCCGATGCCTTCGCGGTTTTTGGGGGAACTACCTGGAGCATTGATTGACGAAATCCGGCCACGAGCGCAACAGGCATTCCGGGCGCAATCCGGGTTATCCGCCAAACCAGAATCCACGGAGGAGGGCTGGCGTATCGGTCAGGCCGTGCGCCATGCCAAATTTGGCGAAGGCACCATCATCGATCACGAGGGATCAGGTGCAAACACGCGGGTGCTGGTTAATTTCGGCATTGAGGGCAGTAAATGGCTGATCTTGAGCTATGCCAATCTGGTGCCGGTTTAATCTTCAAATCACGGTCCGGCGATAGTAGATCCTATTCAGTGCCGGATTTTCCCGGGCACAGCACCCATACGGTATCGGCGAGCTCTGGATTCAAAGCGCGTGATTGCTTATCTATTTGCAGATAAACGTCACTGGCGCCGATAGGAGCGGCACTCCGTTTGATGACTTGTCCCAAAACCAGCCCAAGTTGCGTCAGCATGCGTAACTGTCCCGCGTTTTGAGCCGCCAGACGCACAATCGTCGCCTGATCACCGGGAACAAGCTCAGAAAGAGCGATGAGATCACGCCGTTCAATCGGTGCTTGGGCTGGAGCGGGTATCGGTGCGCCATGCGGATCGAACTCAGGCTCACCAAGATGCGCCCATAAGCGATCGATCAGAGCGCTGGAAAAGGCATGTTCCAGAATTTCTGCCTCGGCATCCACGTCAGCCAGCGGCACATTCAGATCACGCACCAGAAATGTCTCAATCACTCGATGCCGGCGAATCATATCGATGGCGATTGCCGCACCGGCAGATGTTAGTCGCGCACCCTGGTAGCGTTCATATTCGATCAAGCCGTCATGATTCAAACGCTTGAGCATGGCGGTGACCGATGCCTGCGCGATGTTCAACCGCTCGGCAATGGCCGAAGTACTTGCTGCTGAATCGCTGCGTTGCTCGGCCAACTTGAAGATAGCTTTGAGATAATCCTCGTAGGCAGTGCTTGTTTTCATCATCTCACCTGGCAGATCTGGTTGGGTTCAGCAAGGCGAACTGTGCTGCGCATGGTGTTGCGCCAATTCATGGTAAAAGCGAGCAGACTGAACGAAATAAGCCTTCTCGTCGTCGGTAAGCGGGCGGACCTTTCGTGCCGGTGCGCCGAGATAAAGAAAACCACTTTCCAACGTCTTGCCGGGTGCCACAACGCTGCCAGCGCCGATTATGACCTGATCTTCCACTATGGCGTCGTCCAGAACGATCACCCCCATGCCGACCAGTACCTGGTTGCCGATGGTGCAGGCGTGCAAGGTGGCGCGATGACCAACCGTCACATCTTCACCCACCAGACAGGGGGAACCATTCGGCCTTTTGGTGCTGGACTGGTTGACGTGAACAATGACGCCATCCTGCAGATTGCTGCGCGCACCAATTCGGATGCTGTTCACATCACCGCGAAGAACGGCTGTGGGCCAGATGGATACGCCGGTCGCCAGATGTACGTCTCCGATCACGACGGCCGAGTCGTCAATCCAGGCGTCTGATGCCACGACCGGGGTTTTATCCACGAAGTTCCGAATCATCCAAAGCCTCATTTCATACAATCAAAGCTCGGAGTTTAGCCGATCGGTTGTTTTCTTTGCGCCTAATATGAAATGCGATTGGGCGTGGGTGTTGCAGACCAGTGAAATAGTTTGTCTGACTAATTTTGCAATCTATAGCATTTCACTATATTTTTATGGAGCGCGAGTGATGAATCTCGGGCTCGAATACCTGTCAGAATTCTTATTTAACACTCAAGAGGTGAAGAACGATGCGTTTAGTTAAATTTGCAGTGGCGGCAGCGTTGGGTTTGTCAGTTGCCGTTGGGAGTTTCGCTTCGGCTGATGCCATGACCGATGCGATCAAGTATCGTCAGTCCATGATGGAAGTAACCGGCTATAACTTCAAGATGATGGCCGCCATGGTCAAGAAAGAAATGCCTTATGACAAGGCGGATTTCGAGAAAATGGCATCAACCGTCCACACCATGAGTCTTCTGACTCAGGATGGCTTCCCCAAGGGCTCAGACAGCATGACCGCCCCGACGCACGCCAAGGACGAAGTTTGGAGCAAGCCTGAGGAGTTCAACAAGGACGTAGTTGCGTTCCAGAAAGCATCCGCAGCTTTGGTCTTGGCCGCAAAAACGGGTGATATGTCTCAAATTGGTCCCAAATTCAAGGAAACGGCCGGAACCTGCAAAAAATGCCATGATGCCTTCCGTTCCAAGTCTGAAGGCTAAGCATTCAGCTTGATTGAGCAAGGCACGGTTCTGTGCCGCTTGGAATTTCTGATAAATCAATTTCATTGAAAGCCTAAAACCCGACAAGTGTCGGGTTTTTTATCACCGGGGCCATGAATGAAACCGAGCATTCACTGCAGGCCATCACGCAATCGGTGCAAACCATTAACGATTTGAACTTCCAGATTGCCAGCGCGGCTGAAGAACAAAGTGCGGTGACGGAAGAGATGAACCGGAATGTTCAGAAGATCTCTTCGATCAGCGAACAATCCGCCGAAGGTGCGGGTCAGACCCGGATTGCTTCCGAAGAACTGGCGCGACTAGCCGAAGGGCTGCAGGCGAAGATCAATCAGTTCAAACTTTAAGGCCTCAGCATAGCTGCCTTACGGTGGTGGGCACGGACTTAAGTCTGTGTCCACCTTTTTTTTATGCACTCGTCGACCGGCAGAAGCCATCATCAGGGCGCTGATCGGTGCTGTCAGCCAAAGAAATATCACGATCAATAATTCATGCAACGAAGGGCTTTGATGTTTGATTGTAAAAAAAATCATCGAGGCAACCAGAATCGCAGTGACCCCTAATGTTGACGCTTTGGTCGGCGCGTGTAGACGCATGAAAAAATCGGGAAACTTGACCATGCCGACCGACCCCAACAGCACAAAAACACTGCCAAGCAGGATGAGGCCGGAAATAAGCACGGACATCAACAAGGGCGTAAACTCGGATAACATGTTCAATCTCCTGATTTCCCGGCTTCCTTATCGTCGATATGCGCTTCGATAATTTGGCCACGCAGTACATATTTGCTCAAGGCGACGGTGCTGATAAACCCCAGAACGGCCATCAATAGAGCCGCTTCGAAGTTGATGGTGTTGCCGATCCATAAGCCGAACAGCACGATCAGCGCGATGACATTGATCGTCAGTGTATCCAGGGCAAGAATCCGATCCGGCAGGGTGGGGCCACGCCACAGACGATAGATGCTCAGCACGCATGCCAAACCGACGAGAACCAGTCCGATCAGAATTGCTACCGTGATCATGAGCGCTCCTGCCCGGCCGATGTGCTGTTTTCACCAAAAATCTTGATCAGTCTCTGTTCGTACCTTTCCTTCATGCCCGCTATCTCTGCGGCAGGATCGAGCGTGTGCAATGTATGCACCCGCAATAATCTGCCATCCTGACTCAGTTCACAGGAAACGGTACCGGGCGTGAGCGTAATGGTACCGGCAAACAGGCTGATCGCGGTGGGGTGCGATACGGTGAGCGGAATATCCAGAAAATGAGGTTGTAGTGCTTTGTTCGGCCCCAATACCTGTTTGGCCACCACGAAATTGGCCACCACGATATCCCTGAGCACCAAGGCGACATAAGCCAGCAAGGCGAATGGCTTACGAATGGGCAAGTGAATGGTGAGGGCACGACGAATCCAAAGCGGGATCGTGATGCCAAGAAGCAAACCCAGCAGAACCTGTCCGGTGGACAGGCTATTGTTCAGCAAAAGCCATAAACCCAGCAAAATAAGACTTAACAGCGGATGAGGTAACACCTGTTTCATGCTTAATGATCCGATCGTGTCGATTTGGTTGGCGGCTCGTGCGGTTCATGCGTGTGCAGCCTTGATACGGCCGGATTGAGCGCGTGACGAATATATACCGATGTATCCTTGATTTGATTACTGGTGCCATGGAGCCAGCTTGTCAGAGGAAGCGCAAACAGTACCATCGCGGCCGCGATAATCAGTGGGGTGAATACCGCTGTCAATGCAGTAGCGGTCACCTTTTCGGCCGCAATAGCTTGCTCCTGTTGATCCACACGGTAGAACAGCGTGCTGCCACTGCGCGCGAGCGCGATCACCAGCATGACACTGGTGATCAGAACCACCGCAAATATCGCCCCCATCAGGTGAGAATCTAAAACCGAATGCAGGATCATTGCCTTGCCGAAAAAGCCGGTCAGGGGCGGCAAACCTGCCATACCCATGGCGTAGGTTAAAAACAATCCGCCGATCAATGTGGCACGTGGCATCGCTGGAAGGACGCGCCACCCATCATCACCACGGCTCCGCCGGATAATGTCGGCCAGAAGGAAGAATCCTGCGGATAGCAGGGTGGTGTGAATCCAGTAATACAGCGCGGCGCCGATGGATTCGGTGGTGTTCACGCCCAAGGCAATCAACAACGTGCCCACGGAAGCCAGAATCAGGTAAGCGATTTGGCGGCGGAGATTCATGGCCGCCAATACGCCCAGTGTTGCCATGATGAGTGTCACGATCCCCAGCCATAGCTCCCAGGGGCCGATGAGATGTACCAGACTGGCCGGTGCGGTGTGTGCATCAAATAACGTGCCGTGAACACGAAGCATCGCGTACACCCCGACCTTGGTCATGATGGCAAACAGGGCGGCGACAGGTGCCGATGTTTCCGCATAAGTGCCGGGCAGCCATAAATACAGCGGAAAAGCAGCGGCCTTGATGGCAAACACCACGAACAGCATCAGACTGGCAGCGGCGATGACCCCGTACAGGCTGCTGGGTGCCTGACCGATTCTGACGGCCAGATCGGCAAGATTCAGCGTGCCCAGAACGCCATACAAAGCCCCGACAGCGAACAGGAACAAGGTCGAGCCCACCAGATTGATGACCATGTAATGCAACCCGGCCTTACTTCGCGCCGCGCCGCCACCATGCAGCATCAGACCGTAGGAGGCCAGCAAGAGCACTTCGAAGAACACGAACAGGTTGAATACATCCCCAGTGAGGAATGCGCCGTTCAGGCCGAATAATTGCGCCTGGAACAGCGCATGGAAGTGAGCACCGCGATGGTCTTCATTCGTGGCGATGGCGTAAGTGAGGCTGACGACACCGAGAAGCGCCGTCAGAAGCAGCATGAGCCCGGAAAGCCGGTCGTACATCCAGACGATTCCGAACGGTGCAGGCCAATCGCCCATGGGATAAACCTGTGGCGTGTTGCCTGCACCGCTTACGATAAGATAGATCGTCGCCAGCAGCAAAATGCCGACGCTGACTGCACTGATCAGACGCTTCAGGCGCCAACCGGCACGGTGCAGGGCGATCAGTGCAATGGCACTCAGGACGGGAAGAAACACCAGCAGAGCCAGTATTTGATCAAACGAATGGGATGCAAGATTCACGTTAGGGGTCATGCCGAAGGACCACCCTGTTCGTTCGCAGACGCGTCGTCCTCGCCATCGACATGATCATTCCCCAGTTCCGCGCGGGTCTTGAGCGCCAATACAATCACAAATGCCGTCATGGCAAAAGCAATGACGATGGCCGTCAGCACCAGGGCTTGCGGCAATGGATCGGTATAGCTCGCGCTATTGCCCAATACGGCAGCAGCGTCTGTTTTAAGCCGCCCCATGCCGAACAGAAAGAGGTTGACCGCGTAGGAGAGCAGGGTCAAACCCAGGACAACAGGAAATGTTTGCGCTCTTAATGAGAGAAATACGCCCGCGGCGGTCAAAAAGCCGATCAGGCTGGCAAAAAGGATCGACATCATTTGGCCACCTGCCCGGAAGTCTGAGCAGTGGGCTCGACCCGTGTGAGTTTGGCCATTTGGGTCAGCATGAGCACGCTGGCACCCATGACGACAAAGAACACACCGAGATCGAACAGCATGGCAGAAGCCACTTCAACATCCCCCACAACGGGCAAATGCAGGTGGGTGAATGCCGAAGTCAGGAACGGATAGCCAAGCACAATCGAACCCATCCCTGTTGCCAACGCGAGAAACAAACCCAGGGCAATCGCACCGTGCGTTGGCACACTCAAAGCGCGTTCGCTTGAATCAATGCCTTGAGCGAGATATTGGGTCATCAGCGCGCTGGCGATGATCAACCCTGCGATAAATCCACCACCCGGCGCGTTATGCCCACGAAGCAGAATGTAGATGCCGAACATCAATGTCATCGGCAGGAGCAGACGCGTTACCGTTTGCAACAATTGGGCATGCGCGATCCGACCACTGGCAATGGGAGATGACACGGCAGGCGGTAGTCGCATCCCCTGCAACAGCGCATAAACGCCCAGTGCGGCCAGCGCCAGCACGCTGATCTCACCGAAGGTATCGTACCCACGGAAATCGACGAGAATCACATTGACGACGTTATGGCCACCGCCTTCCGTGAGGCTGTTTGCCAGAAAATAACCGGCGATCGTATCGTAGACACGCGACATTACGGCATAAGTAAATAAGGCGATGCCCACGCCGCTCAGTACAGCGATGACAGCATCACGGCGGATTCGCGGACGATCTTTCGGATCCCGCTCCGAGCTGGTTTGTTGCGGCAGATAACGCAGCGCCAACAGCATCAAAATGACAGTAATCACCTCAACAGAGAGCTGGGTCAACGCCAGATCAGGCGCTGAAAAACGAATGAAAAGCAGGGAGACCCCTAAGCCGAGCACACTCATCAACAGCAGTGCAAACAATCGTTGACGGTGTTGATTAACCACCCACACAGCCGTACCCATCATGATGATCATGCCGGTTGCCGTCAGTGCATCAAAAGGAGCCGCCAGCGAATCGTTGCCGAAAAGTGGTGCCTGATAACTCAAGAACCCAATCAGGCCGGCAATCAGCGCGACGCCGGTCGTCCACAGAACCATCGGCTGCATGCGCCCCTGGTCGAAACGATGCGTTACGGCCTCTGCGGCGATCTGCATTAACGCCATGAGCCGATCGTAAACGGCGCGCGCGCTCAAGCGTCCAAAGCTATTTTCATGCCATCGGGTTAGCGGACGGCGCGACAAATACATCAGCAAACCACCCGCGAGCGCAATACTGCTCATCATCAATGGGGCATTGAAACCATGCCACAGTGCGAGGCTGAAATGAGGTGGCGGGCCATTGAGCACCGCACCGGCAGCCAGAGTCAGCAATCCGCCCACGAGCAGGGCGGGGAAGAGCCCGACGGCGAGGCACACGAAAACCAAAACATCAATCGGGATGCGCATACCGCGATGCGGTTCGTGAATTTCAGTGGGCAGATCAGGCGAGGGTGTGCCGAAAAACGTATCGTGAATAAAGCGGATGGAGTAGGCGACCGACATCACGCCCCCCAAGGTTACCAGCAGCGGCAAAGCCCAGTTCGAGCCGAACTCATGCGCCACATCGACCGCTTCGCTGAAAAACATCTCCTTGCTCAAAAAGCCATTGAGCAAGGGCACGCCCGCCATGGCCGATGCCGCCACAATGGCCAGTGCGGCCGTATGCGGCATCTTGCGCGCCAGCCCACCCAGACGGCGCATGTCGCGGGTGCCGGTTTCATGGTCAACGATGCCCGCGACCATGAACAGGGATGCCTTGAACGTGGCGTGGTTGATCAGATGGAAAATCGCGGCCACCGCCGCCATGGGCGTGCCAAAACCGAACAGAAGCGTAATCAACCCCAAATGACTCAGGGTGGAGTAGGCCAGTAATCCTTTGAGATCGTGCTTGAACAGCGCGGTGTAGGCACCGAGCAGGAACGTGATTAGTCCTGCTCCGCCGACCAGCAACAGCCACTCATTTGTACCGGAAAGTACGGGGAAAAGGCGAGCCAGCAGAAAGAGCCCGGCCTTGACCATCGTGGCCGAATGCAGATAGGCGGAAACCGGCGTCGGCGCGGCCATGGCATTGGGCAGCCAGAAGTGGAAAGGGAACTGGGCCGACTTGGTGAAAGCCCCCAGCAGAATCAGCAGCAAAATCGGCAGATACAACGGGCTTTGCCGGATTTCATCCCCGGCTTCGAGAATCACACTGAGGTTGTAGCTTCCGGCGACATGCCCAAGCAGAAGCACGCCGCCAAGCAGGGCCAGACCACCGAACCCGGTGACAGCCAACGCCATGCGCGCGCCATAACGTGCTTCCTTGCGATGCTGCCAAAAGCTGATCAGAAGAAAGGAGGAAAGCGAGGTGAGCTCCCAGAACACGACCATCTGAATCAGGTTCTCGGAAAGCACTATGCCGAGCATGGCGCCCATGAACAGCATCAAACTGGCAAAAAACCGGGCGGCGCTATCCTGTAAAGCGAGGTAATAACGCGCATAGACGATAACGAGCAGGCCGATGATCAGAATCAGGCCGGTAAACAGCAGACTCAGCCCATCCATTCTGAAGGCAAAATCGAGCCCGATGGACGGCATCCAGTGAAAACCGATGACATGCGCATCAGCCAAACGCCCCTGGGCGATGAATTGGGCGATCACGCCTCCCAGCAAAGCCAAGCACAATAACGTAACCGCCGCTGCCGCCCAGGCTGCTGCACGGCGACGCTTGCCACCAAACCAGGCAACGAATGGGGCGCTCAGAAAGGGGAGAAGAACAATAAGAACGATGGGGTTCAATAAACTCATGAAGTGGGTTTGCTCTCCCTTGAGCTTTTTGTGGCGTTTTTTATGGCAATCTTTCTGGCGACCTCCTGTTTTTCCGTCATTAGCGCCGACACGAAAAAACCGGGAGCGGATAAATATTCAAAATCAAACATGCCGTGAAATTTATCACAGCTTGCCGAATGCCAGGAACACATGGTCATATTTAAATGATTTTTGCCAGACTATGTCGCGACTTGACGCCCGGATGTTAGACTCTGCCATCTTTTTTGTATCATTATCCCCGACATCATTTTTAGCACACGATAAAACTCATTTTGCTTTTATTGAGAAATCAACACCTTGTTTCCTGACAAACCAGAACCTACCCGGATTTCACCAGACACGCACGGGCTTTTGACTTCACAGATCAGCGATCAAGCCCTGAACGTATTGCAGCGCTTGCATGATCAAGGCTATGCCGCCTATCTGGTGGGCGGTTGTGTGCGCGATTTGCTCCGAGGCCTGCGGCCTAAGGATTTCGATGTCGTCACGGATGCGAAACCCGAGCAGGTCAAATCGCTATTCCGGCACGCACGAATTATCGGCCGCCGCTTTCGGATCGTACACGTCATCTTCGGTCACGACATGATCGAGGTGACGACATTCCGCGGCGGCGATGAAGAGAGTGTCAGCCGTTCCCAAGAGGGCCGGATTCTTCGTGATAACGTTTTTGGCAGCATTGATGAAGATGTCTGGCGTCGAGATTTTGCCTGTAATGCGTTGTATTACAACTTCGCCAATGCCGAGATCGTTGACTATGTGCAGGGCTGGCAGGATATCGAAACCGGTCATCTACGCATCATCGGCAACCCCGTAACGCGCTATCAGGAAGACCCGGTACGCATGCTTCGGGCAGCGCGTTTCATGGCCAAGCTCGATTTCACCCTGACTGAAGATTCCGTTTCTGCCATTCAAGAATGCCGCGACCTGCTCAAATCAATCGCGCCGGCCCGTTTGTTCGATGAAAGCATCAAGATTTTCCAGGGTGGATATGCCTGGGCCGCCTTCCAGAAATTGCGCGAACTTGATCTGCTGGGTTACCTCTTTCCGGGGCTCGATGATCTGCTCAATCGCGACTATGACCGCATCTCGAGATTGGTCGAACGTGTACTCGTCGGCACGGATGAACGCGTCGGTCATCAGTTGCCCGTTAACCCCGCATTCCTGTTTGCCGGATTGTTATGGGCAGATTTGAGTCGCAGACGTGAACATTGGCTGCATCAACGCGTCGATTCCGAGGTGGCTTTTGCCCTGGCAATGGACGAAGTCATCGAGTCAACGGTCAAGCAGGTCGCCATTCCACGTCGACTGACAGATTTGATGCGCGTGATCTGGGCGCTCCAGCCCTCACTCGAACAAGCTGCCCAAGGCATGCCGATGGGCATGGCAATGACGGAACTTAAAGATCAGCAAAAACACCTGCTGGCCCATGCCTGGTTCCGTGCGGCGCTCGACTTTCTCTGTCTGCGCAGTGAAATAGGCGAGGTCTCACCCGATATCTGTCAATTCTGGCGCCAATACGCACCTGAACGTGACAAGGATTCCGGAGAAACCGTGCCTACCCACCTGCCTGAAGATTTTGCCCGGCATGGTGATCCTCAACGCCGCCCGCGTCGGCGACGTCCCCCGCGCCAGCCCAAGAACCCATCCACGACTAACTAACAAGCTAAAGCCACCCATCGATGCGCCAGGCCACAGACACGCCCAGTCCGCCCGATCATGAATCAGATAATGTCCATGCGTTCATAGCCTTGGGCAGCAATCTTGAACAGCCGGTCAAACAACTCGCCCAGGCAGTTTCCGCACTTGATGGGTTGCCGGGCACCCAAGTGCTGCGCATATCACACATGTACGCAAATCCACCGATGGGGCCGCAGGATCAGCCGGATTACGTCAACGCCGTCGCCCTGATTTCAACCTGCCTGACGCCAGGCGCATTGCTCGAAGCGCTCAAAGGGCTGGAACAGTCTGCCGGACGGCTTTCCACTCGCGTATGGGGGGCGCGCGTGCTTGATCTGGATATTCTGACGTACGGCGATGTGGTTCTGAACACGCCTGTATTGACCATCCCGCATCCCGGGATTGCCGAACGGCGCTTCGTTCTGGCACCGTGGCATGAAATTGCGCCGGATGCCCGGTTACCGGATGGCCGTCGTATTGTGGAGCTGCTTTCATCTGCGCCCGAGCACCCATTGCACATCGTTGCTCCCCCAACGACTTCACAGAAAAGGCATTGAATACATGAGCAGCCAGACACTTCCCGGCGAAACCAGCACGAGTCCGCAGCGTGTAAAGCCGAAAACGCTGACCACCCTGCAGAAGGCTAAACGTGATCAAATACCGATCACGATGGTAACCGCGTATGACGCCGGTTTTGCCCGCTTGGCCATGGAAGCCGAAATCGACATCCTTCTTGTAGGCGATTCGCTCGGCATGGTCGTGCAAGGCCAACGCGATACCCTCAGCGTGACGATGGACGACATGATCTATCACACGAAGATGGTGCGCCGTGGTGCGCCTACGGGTCTGGTTATGGCGGATTTGCCCTTCCTCTCGGATACCGATATACCCACGGTGCTCCGCAATGCGGGGCGACTGATTCAGGAAGGTGGAGCGGATATCGTAAAAATTGAAGCCACGGCCGCCAAAGCGGATCTGGTGCAAGCCATGACGGATGCCGGTATCGCCGTTTGCGCGCATGTCGGGTTGCTGCCACAGAAGGTGCGACAACTCGGCGGGTATCGGGTGCGCGGTCGTGATATTGATGATGCCTCTGCCGTCATGCGTGATGCCGAAGTTCTGACCCACGCCGGTGCGTCCATGGTTCTGGTTGAATGTGTACCCAATACCCTGGGTGCGCGTATCGCCAAATCGATCGATGTGCCTGTCATCGGCATCGGTGCGGGTGTCGATGTCGATGGCCAGGTGCTTGTCATGAACGACCTGCTCGGAATGAATCCTCACCCGGCGCGTTTCGTGCGTGATTTTCTTCGTGGCAGGGGGGCGATTCTTCACGCGTTGCAAGCCTACGCAGTTGCTGTACGCAGCCGGAGTTTTCCCGCGGAACATGAAGGGTTCGTTTAATTGGAAATCATCCGCGATCTGAATGAATTATTGAACTGGCGGCAGGCACAAGCCAAAGCGGTAAGGAATGTCGCTTTCGTTCCCACCATGGGAAATCTCCATAACGGGCATCTGAACCTGGTAAAGGCTGCACAAAGTCGGGCGGATCGACCATCTGTATTGGTTTCCATATTCGTCAACCCGATGCAATTCAATGATATTAACGATCTGGCTCGGTATCCTCGTACAGAATCTGATGATATTGCGCTATTGACCCGGATTAACGTCGATGCGGTCTTACTGCCTAATGAGGCCGACCTGACACCGGAAACGGATGCGTTCACCATTCGTATCGACCCGGGCGAACTCGCCGCGCATTGGGAGGGGGCTGCCCGTCCCGGCCATTTCACCGGCATGGCCACGATTGTGACCAAGCTGTTTCATCTGGTCCAACCACAGGTTGCCGTATTCGGCGAAAAGGATTATCAGCAGCTGCAAATCGTGCGTCGTATGGTGCGCGATCTGAATATGCCGATAGAAATCGTTGGCGTACCGACGACACGCGCAGAAGACGGACTGGCGTTGAGTTCGCGGAATCGATTCCTGGAAGAAGATCAGCGTCGCACAGCGCCCCTGTTTCATTCCACACTGGTCGATACCGCGCACCAACTTAGTCTGGGAAAGCCGCTTGACAGCGTGCTGGAAAATGCCCGGACTCGATTAACCTCTGCCGGCTTCAAACTTGATTACCTTGCGCTTTGCCATCCCGACACGCTGGACCCGCTCCGCACGGCCGAAAGTGGCATATTGCTAGCGGCGGCCCGACTGGGCGCCATTCGGCTGCTTGATAATCAACCCGTGGTCATAGAGTAGGCCGCATTGCGCTACAATCTCGCTCAAAGCGTTTATCTGGAAAGACTGAATAATGAACCCGAATTACCTGGACTTTGAACAGCCCATCGCCGAACTGGATGCCAAGATTCGTGAGTTACGACTCATGGATAATGAAGCAGGGCTGAATATCAATGAGGAAATTGCGCGGCTCGAAGCCAAAAGCATGGAATTGACGCGGTCGATTTTCGGCAATCTGACCGCATGGCAAATCAACCAGATCGCTCGCCATCCGCAGCGCCCCTATACCCTCGACTACATCAAACACATGCTGACCGATTTCACCGAACTGCATGGTGATCGCGCATTCGCTGATGATGCGGCGATTGTCGGTGGCATGGCACGGCTTGATGGCATCCCGGTCATGGTGATTGGTCAGCAAAAGGGGCGCGACACCAAAGAAAAAATCCGCCGTAATTTCGGCATGCCACGCCCGGAAGGCTACCGCAAAGCCAAGCGTCTGATGGAGCTGGCCGAAAAATTTAAACTACCTGTTCTAACCTTCATCGATACACCGGGTGCTTATCCGGGGATAGAGGCGGAGGAGCGGGGGCAGAGCGAAGCCATTGCGCGCAATCTGTATGTGATGGCTGATCTCAAAACACCGATCATCGTCACCATTATTGGTGAGGGCGGCTCCGGCGGTGCGCTGGCGATCGGCATCGGTGATCACGTGATGCAGCTGCAATACAGCACCTATTCGGTTATTTCACCCGAAGGTTGCGCTTCCATTCTCTACAAGAGTGCCGACAAAGCGCCCGAAGCGGCCGAGGCGCTGGGTATCACCGCGCCACGCCTTCTGGAGCTGGGCTTGATCGACGAGGTCATCAGTGAGCCATGTGGCGGTGCTCACCGTGATATCGACCAGATGACCCAAACACTCAAAGCGTCACTCAAACGCGCGCTGATCAAGCATTCGAACCAGCCGATCAATAAATTACTGCACCGCCGCTACGATCGCCTGATGAGTTACGGCCAGTTTATCGATCGTTGAATTCCGTTTTCGACGTGTCGTCGTGAAACGATCAAACATGCCTAATGCTTCGCTACCAAACCTGCTCACCAAACCTCTGAAGGTGGTGCTGGCCAGTTCCGGTGGTGCCGATTCTCTGGGCGCTTTGGTGTGGTTGCACAACCAGTATCAACAGGGTGTGATCGATGAGATCGTCGTTGTCAGTATCGACCATCAACTCCATCCCGACTCGGCCGAATGGAGTGCCAGGGCGTGTCAGCAAGCCCGCTTTTTCTCAATTGAATCGCACTGTATTAAAATCGACGTGCCGACTCGAGGAATCCATGGACAGCATTCACTGGAGTCGCGCGCCCGCTTTGCACGCTACGAAGCGCTGCGATCATGGTTGCATCGCTATTACCAGCCCGAAGATGAACCCGTTCTGGTGACTGCTCATCATCTTGAGGATCAGGTCGAAACATTCCTGCTGGCTGCACTACGCGGCAGCGGTGCGGCGGGGTTATCTGCCATGCCCACCTTGACCCGGTTCGGCTCGGGTTGGCATTGGCGACCTTTTTTGCAAACACCACGGAGTGAATTACGACAGCTTTCGGCTTCGCTGCCCCTGATTCCGGTGGATGATCCCAGTAACCAAGACTTGTCCTACGATCGCAATTATCTGCGTGCTGAAATCCTGCCACGAATTCAGTCGCGCTGGCCACAAGGCTTGCTTGGTTTAGGCGAGGCAGCGCTCCAATCCGGTGATGATCTGGCATTGCTTGAATCACTTGCGGCCATTGATGGCAATCTCGAAAGCCTGGAGCGTTTGCCACTTAAGCCTTTGATCGCTCAGGCACCTTCCCGACAAGCCAATATTCTCCGCACCTGGATCAAGCATCACGGTGCGTTGATGCCCCCGAAGGCCCGATTGATCGAATTTCTCAGGCAACTTAAAACGGCGGAACCCGGTCAGCATCCTGAACTTGTCTGGGGTGACTGGTTGATCAGTCGGTATCGCGATGAACTCTGGTGGCGCACACGTCCAGACTCTCCGGCTCCTGAAGCGTTACTATGGGAAGACAAAACGCATTCGATTGAGTATTCACCCGGGAAAAGCATCCACTTGGTGCGGACGCAAATAACCGATCCGCTTGCCATCGGTGAGCGATGGTTGGACACGGATTGGCTGATACGCACACGACGTCCCAACGATCGTATTCAACCGCATGGCAGCGCCCACTCACGCAGCCTGAAAAACTGGTTTCAGGAGCACGCTTGTCCGCCATGGGTCAGGTCTTCAACCCCGGTTGTCGAAATTGAGCACCAACTGGCTTGTCTGGTTGGCTGGGCCGTCGATAGGCACTTTTCTCCCGAATCGGGCGAAGCCTCTTGGCGAATCGAACAAACCATTTGCAGGGAAGTATCTTGAATCGTCCACACACTGAAAAAAACCGGTTACAAATGATTCAGTCAAAACTGGATCACTGGCTCAATATCGCGCTGACGATGCTGCGCCAAGTGTTTGTTTTGCTGATGATCATCTACACGGCCATCTGCGTGATCAGCTTTGCCATCAAACTAAGTGCACTTTCCTTTGCCGAGGGCCCACTTGCCTTTTCGATCATCAATCAATTGCTGACCGATGGTCTGTATGTCCTGATTGTTCTGGCGATTGTGAAGTCGCTTTTTTTGAAGAACTCCTTCGACTACGCCGTCACGCTGCTCGAAACCGGCTTTGTGGTTCTGATTCGTAAATTGATTCTGTTACCCACCGACCCTACGGAATGGAAACTGCTTTTGATCCTGGGTGCGACATCAACATTGTTTTTCGTCCTGATCATCGTGACGTATTACTACCGCAGAAAATGGCTTATGCAGGACCAAGCCCGGCGGATTTCTGAAAAGAATCCCCATGCGGATATCGCATATGGAGAAAACAGACCATGATTGATCGCAGTGAGTTGCTGGACTATTGCGACCGGTTGCTGGACGTGGCCGCCTGGAATGATTACGCGCCCAATGGACTACAAGTGGAAGGGAAACCCAGGATTCAGCGTGTCATCACCGGTGTCACCGCGTGTGCGGAATTGATTGAAGCAGCGATCGATTGGCAGGCCGATGCCATCATCGTGCACCATGGTTTCTTCTGGAAAAACGAACCCCCAACACTTACCGGGATAAAGTATCGACGGATTGCCCGCCTGATCAAGCATGATATTAATTTGCTTGCCTATCATCTTCCACTGGATGCACAGCCGGAATTTGGTAACAATGCGGCGCTCTCAGAACAACTGGGTCTTGAACGTGTTATCCCTTTCGGAGCCATGCGACTGTCACTGGCTGGTGAATTACCGGCGCCAACTAAAGCGCAAGAGTTGGGAAACGCCCTTGAGCAGATACTTGGCCGAACGCCGTTGATCGTTGGCCCTGCGGATAAGCTGCTCCAACGGATTGGTTTATGCACGGGCGGGGCTCAAGACGGAATAGTCGAAGCTGTTCAAATGGGTCTGGATGCCTTCATATCCGGTGAGATCAGTGAGCGGACGACACACATCGCGCGGGAGGAGGGCATCACCTATTTCGCTGCCGGTCACCACGCAACAGAACGTGAAGGGGTTCGTCGCCTCGGTTTACAGTTGGCCGAGCATTTCGGACTGGTTGTTCGCTTTGTCGATATCGCCAATCCGGTATGAAGGCTAAGACTTTGCAAGTGCCGAATGCTGTTAGTAACCCTTTGAAAAAAAAGGTGATAAACACATCTGCAAAGCGATTAATGACACTTGTTTGACGTCAACACGCCAAGCGATGACACTCGTCTGGTTTGTGCTCTAAACTCGGGTTGGAAAATAGGCTCAAACAGCCGTGGTTTTCATGGTCAGCTATCGGGTGAAACCATTCCATAGCGGAGCGGGTAGGCTCTGGACCGTGCAGAATCGCCTCATAACGAAAAAGTTGGTGTTTAAATGAAACAAGGTTGGAGCGATTAATTAATGGCTGATGTTCCTGTCAATCCGGGTCGGCGTCGTTTTTTAACGGGGTCTGCCATCGCAGTCGGTGCTGTGGGTGCCGGCTTTGCCACAGTTCCTTTTCTCTCTTCATTCGAACCCAGCGCGCGTGCCGAAGCCGCTGGGGCGCCGGTTGATGTAAACATTAGCAAATTGGCCGAAGGTCAAATGGTGACCGTCGCCTGGCGCGGGCAGCCCATCTATGTCGTGCACCGCACCGACAAGATGGTTGAAATGCTACCCTCACTAGATAGCCAACTGCTCGACCCCAATAGCGCAGTAGCCAGTCAGCAACCGAAGTTTGCGGATAACTTCTACCGGGCTCGCAAAAAAAACATGTTCGTTGTTATCGGAATCTGCACCCATCTGGGCTGTGCGCCCATCTACCGCCCGGAAGTGGCGCCCAAGGATCTGGGCCCCGAATGGATCGGCGGTTTTTTCTGCCCCTGTCATGGCTCCAAATACGATATGGCCGGCCGGGTGTACAAGAGCATGCCTGCACCGCTTAACCTGCTTGTACCCGACTATATTTTTGCGACGGATGACGTTGTCCGAATTGGTGTTGCGGAGAATAAAGCATGATTAAAGAACTAGGCAAATGGGTCGATGATCGACTGCCCGTATCCCACTTCTGGAACGCTCACCTCGCAAAATACTACGTCCCCAAGAATTTCAATTTCTGGTACTACTTCGGTTCAATCCTGCTGGCTGTTTTCGCGATTCAGATTGTTACAGGAATTTGGCTCGCGATGAACTATAAGCCGTCTGCGGCCGAAGCGTTCAACTCCGTTGAATACATCATGCGCGACGTCAACTGGGGCTGGCTGATTCGTTACATGCATTCCACCGGGGCATCGTTCTTCTTTATCGCGGTTTATCTGCACATGTTCCGCGGGTTGATGTACGGCTCATACAAGAAACCCCGTGAACTGATCTGGATCTTCGGTGTTTTGATTCTGTTGACCCTCATGGCAGAAGCCTTTATGGGCTATCTGCTTCCCTGGGGCCAGATGTCCTTCTGGGGTGCGCAGGTCATCATCTCCCTGTTTGGCTCCATTCCATACATCGGGCCTGATCTCGCCCTCTGGATTCGTGGTGACTATGTTGTCTCCGATGTCACGCTCAACCGCTTCTTTGCCTTGCATGTCATTGCGCTGCCACTCGTACTGCTGTTTTTGATCGGCGGTCACATCATGGCGTTGCATGAAGTGGGATCGAATAACCCCGATGGCGTGGAAATCAAAACTAATAAGGATGAGCATGGTAAACCCCAGGACGGCATCCCGTTCCATCCTTATTACACAGTCAAGGACCTGTTCGGTCTGAGCGTGTTCCTGTTCCTGTTCGCTGCCGTGATTTTCTACTGGCCGGATGGCGGCGGGAAGTTTCTTGAAGCGCCCAACTTCATTCCAGCCGACCCACTGAAAACCCCGGAACATATCGCGCCGGTATGGTATTTCGCCCCGCACTACGCAATTCTGCGCGCGATCCCCGATAAGTTCCTTGGCGTGATGGCGATGGGGTCGGCCATCCTGATTTTGTTTTTCCTGCCCTGGCTCGATAGAAATGCTGTCAAATCAATTCGCTATCGCTCATTGGCATTCAAAGTAGTTTTATTTTCGTTCATCGTTGCCTTTCTGGGATTGGGGTACCTTGGCACCCAGCCAGTGACCTACTGGAACACCCTGTTCTCCCGAATTTTCGCTTTCATCTATTTTGGCTTCTTTGTCGCCTTATTCCTGGTGAGCAAATTTGAAACGACCAAACCTGTACCGGAGCGAGTGAAATGATTCGGGCTATCTTCATCATCGCCAGCGTAATGCTGGCAACGGCGGCCCAAGGTTCAGAGGGGTATGCCATTCCCCTACAGCACGTATCGGTCGATCTATCCGACAAGGCGGCTCTGTATCGAGGCGCTCTAACGTTCCAAGCGCAATGTGCAACCTGCCACACAGCAAAATACATGCGCTATGGCCGAGTCGCCTCTGACCTTCACCTTTCCGATGACCAGGCCAAGGCGTTATTGCCGCCTAAACTGAAGTTGGGCGATGAAATGGTTAACTTCATGCCTGCAGATTATGCCAAGCAGGTATTCGGCGTCGAGCCACCCGATCTGTCGCTGGTCGCTCGCGTTCGAGGCGCAGATTGGCTTTATACCTATCTCACTTCTTTCTACACAGACCCGACCAAACGTTGGGGCGTGAACAACGCTGTGTTTCCCGATGTCAATATGCCCGATGTGTTCGCAGCAGAGCAGGGTGTTCAGCAACCGGTCTACGCTGATGTGAAGATGCCAGATGGTTCAACAGAAAAGCGTCTGTCCGGCCTCAAGCCACCAGTCATTCCCGGTAGTTTGCCGCCTGAAGAATTTAACAGCATGGTCAAGGATCTTGTCTCTTACATGGTGTACATGTCTGAGCCGGCCAAAATGCAGCGAATGGATTATGGCCCGTATGTATTGGGATTCATTCTATTCTTCACCATACTCATGTTCTTGCTTAAAAAGGAATACTGGCGTGATATCAAGCAACCTGAATCCTAAAGAGATCATTTAATTCTGCTTTCAACCCAAGACCATGTAACGGTATGCTGTACATGGTTTCTTTTTTATCTGAAATTGCGCAACAGAAATGGGTTCTACTTGTGGGTAGAGGATCACGGGGTCGTCACCGACTATCTCTCCAACGGCGAACCGGCACGCGTTGTCGGCTTTATCAACGATGTAACTGATTACAAGACGATCGAAGTTACATTGCAAAAGGAAGCGACAAGAGATTCGTTGACCGGACTCTTCAATCTTCGCCGTGGCATGGAACTATTGCTTGGAGGGTGTCAAATAATCTGTGTAACTGAGTTCAGTCAGGCACCCGGTCACCGTACAGAATGACGAACTGATTGAGTGCCGCTTTCCAGTCCCTAATGGGACGAGTCCATTTTCTGGCCACGTTCT
>JAJYPA010000124.1 GCA_021795795.1 Pseudomonadota bacterium
CCGCCGAGTACGGGGTGACGGGCGGGGAATGAGCCGCCGCTGGTAAAGCATGCTTTTTTTCGTTATAATGCGCGACTTGCGCCCGTAGCTCAGCTGGATAGAGTACTTGGCTACGAACCAAGGGGTCGGGAGTTCGAATCTCTCCGGGCGCACCAAATTACTGTAGGTTGGCGATAGCGTTAGCTAACTTTGTATCATAAATTGCATCTGTATCATTGCGGGGACGAAATCACTTCGATTCCCCATCATCGCAGTGGCTTCGCCCGCTCCGGTTTTCGCCGATAAACCGGCTCAGTTGTTCCCCTGTTGACGTGCGCGAGCAGTTGTTGTGCATGTGCAAGTGTCTTTGCATCGCTGGCGTACTATGCGATCATTCATTCTGGCCTGTACCGCACATCTACCTGTAGTCCGCGCTGGAGCCGCGTGACGTCAAGGTTCCTTTTGACCAGCTTTCGCCATGTCCACGGCGAAGTCATAGTCGCCACTTTTCTGCTTCTTCTGCGTCTTCTTGAAGAAGCGCTCAGGCGGTGTCAGGCTCGCGGCGCGAGCGTTGTCCATCCGCTGCATGAGTGCATCGAACTCGGCCTCGAATCTGTCAAAGTCACTGAGAGCGGTCACTCTTGACGCTTGGCGAAATCTATCCTGTAGGCTTTTGAACTCGCCGGCATGCTTCGCCAGCGTGGCAAGGTTTACGTCAAAATCGAGCGCTTTATGTACGGCCGGCATAATGCCCGCGAGCAAGGCACACAAACCTGAGAGCCATTGCCAATCCGGCTGCTTCGCAAGAAGTGGCCAAGTGGCAGCGCCGCCGAGTACGATGGGCAGCACAATGAACACTACACGCCAGAAGCGCAGGTCCTTGAGCCACTCATAGAGCGAGGTCGAGGTGTAGAAGCTGGATTCCTCCTGGCGGCGGCACTCTTCTACGAGATTCTGCGTCCGTTCGTCCATCAAGGCATCCGTGGCACGTCGGTGCCAAAAATCTTTTGCCACTCGTCGCCGGCTTCAGCAACGCGGTTGGCGTACTCATATTCGCAAGCCCTAACGGCACGGTAATAGGCGGTCGCGGCACGGCTCTGCCATGCGTTGTCGAGTGCAATGCTCTCGAACGTACCAGGCACGATGATGCTTGTGTTCGCTCGGTGATAGATGAAGGCGAAGAAATCGCGAGTTAGCCAATCGAAGTAGAACCAATCCTTGTGCCGCCACGGTGACTGCGCGAGGAAGGAGGCGGAAAGCAATTCAATCTGAAACGGCTTGGTGGGCACCGCACAGCACGCTTGCCATGCCTTCAGCATGCGAATTAGGGGCCGCAGGTTGCCAGCATTGGCCGTATCGGAGTCCGTGATGTGTTGAGCTTCAGCCCAAGGAGCGGTTTCCTTGTAGCTGCCGCCGTTGTTGGTGTCGCAAATCCAGTAGTGGCCTGGCGTAGTTAGCGTAAAGGCAGGCACCACTTCCACGTTGTAGCTGGCAAAGTTGACCAGCACCACCTGCCCGTCGCCGCTTATGTCAGTATTGGGAAAGGTCGTAGAAAGCGAGGCCTTGACCTCCTGAAGCAGCGCAGATTGACGGTTCCAGATGTAACCCTGAAAGCGCTGATAGACGTTCACCGGCAGTACGAAATACACATCCACGTCGCGGGGTGGGCGGATGGCAGTATCCTTACCCCACGAGCCAATGAAAAAGCTGTTCGCGTTATCGTCGGCGGCTCCATAGTAAACGCGGTTCAGGCAGCTTACAACGCCGCTTCGTTTGGTGTAGCCGTCAAGCTGCTGCAACTGGGTTAGCCCGAGGTTGCTGTGGAACTGCTCGAAGCGCTGGCGCACTGCGATCCAGCGCGGCGGAGAGGAAATAGCAGGCACCGTCAGGCCCGCCAGAGCGGCAAGTGTGTTCTGTTGCTGCGGATACAGAATCGACGCTGCAGATTGCAAGGAAAAAAGGCTGTTCATGCGAGTCGTGCAGCCTCGGCTGCGATATGCCCAGCAAGCGCAGAGACAAATGTCTTGAGACTCGTCATCGACGACATTTCCGAGAACTCGCCAGTCGTGTCAGCACCACGCGGAGAGGTAATGAGAGCCGCCGTCGTGTAAAGCTGTTCCTGAACCAGCTTCTGGCAGAGCAGGTCGTATCGATTGAGGTACGACGCCCCCTTGAACTCATCGAAGATCGGAAAATGAGGCGATCTATCTTTGACGGCCGAACGTGACCCTGGAGCATCCTCAACCATCATCAGCCACCCGACAAATGGGCGCGGCTGTTTGCCGAAAGCTTCTTCACGGTAAGCAGTCCAGAGATCGTGCGCGGTGCCGATGGCTTCCTCGGTACGATTGTTGAAGTTGTTGCCGAACGATGGGCCAACTTGGCTTTTCAGCTCAATGGCCGCAATCAGTTCGCCCTTGTAGATGACCAGGAGATCCCATAGCTTTGTTGGTCGGAAATAGCCAGGTAGCGTCAGCATCGCCCGGCTCTGGTAAATATCAGCATGAGCCAGCCCGTTGGCCTTGATGATGTCAAGCACCAAGGCCAAGAAACCATCCATGTTATTGCCCGCAGTGACGCCTGCGCGCTCGCCTTGGTCGGCTTTGCCCGATTCAACCTGCTTTTGCTTGGCGGCTTCCCTATTTCCCCAAAAAGCCTTCACGGCCTCGCAGGTCTTCTGTTCGTAATTGACAAGATCAAGGGCCATCTATTCTCCATTCCCGCCCAGGGCGGATCGTTCTTCGTAGCTCAGGCCGTACAGCTTGAACACCGCACGGTTGCAGGCTTGCAAGTCCCGCTTGATGGCGGCGTCCGTCAGTTCCACCCGTAGCAGCTCAGGCACATCTGCCCAGCGCGGCACTCGGATGCGACGCAAGTACTGCGCTTGAAACCGGAGGAACCCCCCGCGCATCTTGGTTGAATAGGTCGCCACGAAAAGACGGGTGACTGCCGAGAGCAGCACAGCCTGCAGGGCTCTCAAGTCCCACTCGTCAGACGTGACGTAGTAGAGGTTGTGGTGCGGATACAGCTTTCCCTCTTCAAAGACGATATGTGCCTCGCCCTTGATGTCGGGGATTAAGAGCTTCGGCCTCGCCGCCAGCGCCGGCGTGATCCGATCGATCGTGCGATACCAGTTGGCCGGGGCCTTCTGCGCGCAGTGGCGGCCGGCGATAACATCGCGCCGCGCTTTCAAGTAACGATGCAGGCGCGGATAGTCTCGCAGCTCGACAAGGCCACCACCCTCCGAAAACGGATTGATGACGCCTTGCCCATGCCATTGCACTTCGCCGGATATGATGTCTTTCGTCGTCACCAGTGGCAGCTTCCGGTCGGGCTCGACATCGAGGGCGTCAAAATCTCCGATGAATGCTTTATCTGCGCCGGTCGCGACGCCGATGCCGACCTTGCAGCAAACCTCTTCTAGGCTTGGAAACTGTCGCTCAAGGCGACGAATCAGCGCCATTTGATCGGACGATTCGAGCAGCCACGGTTCGGAACCATTGGTGACTCGAGCCAGTTCGCGCACAGGTCCAGCTTCCCTCGGCAATGCAGTCGCTCGCAGCAACCTGGCCAATGCCGCCAGGGTAGCGCGGTCGATGGCGGGCCGATGTGCGATGCGTGTCACGCTAGGTGTTTCCCGACTGATGACCGTGATGGCAGGGTAGGCGATCACCTTGGAAAGAAACGCCGGCGTATCCACCATATCGACGTAGATTTTCAGGTGAAACTGCTCGGCTACGAGGTTGCGCAGTGGCCCGCCATAGCGGTTCTTCATCCAGCGATCCGCGCAGATGAAACCCAGGCTGCCGCCTGGCGCCAACACGGACAGCGACCGCTCGATGAACGGGACATAGATGTCGGCCCGGTCATAGATCGTCTGATAGCGGCTTCGATACTCGGCCAGAAGCGGCGCCGGAATCACCTCCTGGCGGACATAGGGCGGATTGCCGACAACGAAATCGAATTGACCATCCAGCGGGGCCAGGAGGAAATCGCCCTGAGATAACCAGCGATCCACAAGGGCGTTCGCGGTCTTTGCGTTAAACCCTTCGCGCTTGAGCAAGGCAAGCGTCGCCGCACGGGTGGAGTTAAACGTCTCGCGGTGTAGCTCGACGGCGCGGATTGCATCCCCCAAATCATCGAGTGCGGACCCACTGCCTTTCGCTGCTCGCCACGAAGTCAGCAGCCGCCCGACAACGGGCAGGAGGAAGTCACCACCGCCGGAGGACGGTTCCAGAAGCCGCTTCCTGTGCAGCGGCTGATCTTCCGTGTATCCAACCAGGTCAAGGATGAATTCAACGACCTCAGCGCGCGTAAAGATCGCCCCTCGAGCATCGAGTCCTCCTTGTGTCGCCAGCGCCTCCGAGGCCGCCATGACGGGGCACAAAGGAGCTTCGACTGGCGCATTTCGTGCGATGCTCGGTACAATGCCCATGTCGTTTTCGTTGCCTCCCTCAATCGTTACGTGGCGGCATCGTGCCGCGATGTTTGTAAATTTGATTGGCCTCTTGCAAACGCCCCTTAAGGGAGCGTACAAGTTTCTCGCGGTCATGCTCCGACGCTTCACGAATGGTCCGGCGAGTCTCCCATATTTTCTTGTGCCTGCTGTTGGGAAGGCATACGTTGTCACCCACGATGACCGCTCCCGTAACGGTTTTGGGGGCTTCGGCAGGAAATGTCTTCGTCTTGGAGTTTTTCGTTCGAAGGCCGTGTCGCCTCACTACCTGACGAACTTTGACTAGGAGCCGTTTGGTTACTATCGGGCCAGACAACGTAAGGTCATCAACGTACACAGTCATGCGACTACCGGACTCGTTCGCAATGTTAGATGCTGCGTCAAACATCGGGCGAGCGGCGAAAAAAGCAACTCGTCCACTTAAGGAACTGCCCGTTGGTAAGTGTTTTTGCTGATAGCAGCAAATGTCCGCTAGGATATCCGCAACGTCATTGGCGCATTTGAATTCGTTCGTGAACATGCGCCATACCATTTGACGCGTGGTGCTCGGATAGAACTTTGAAATATCAGTCTTGCCCAGCGGAAAATTTCCAGTGTGCCGTTTTGCATTGTCCGCATATGAACGTCCCTTCTGAGAATAAACGTAATCGGGGAGTTCGATTCTGGATAGCAAATTTCCAATGCGCTTATGCACCTGAGCCAGCCACTTGAGCGGCTGTTGGATTTCACGGCCTTTGTCGTTTGTCCACACTCGATAATTTTCTGGTGCCAGCAAACGGTCCAGCTTGGAAACGTCAATACGAAGCACAGCCTCAAGCCGTCCAAGCCCTACTATTTTGTAGAGAGGGGACTGATGAAGTGGATATCGACTGTTAGCCATGCGTCACAGCTTCACGTTCATCTATCCATTCAAGTAGCCGCAAAATTTTGTCTGCTGCAGCCACGCGAAGCTTCTCGCCGGTCTTCTTTTCGTCACTCATTTTTTCTGAGAAAAGCAGAATTGACGACACGGGCATTTTAAAAATTTCGGCATATTTTTCAAGCAAATCGACCCCTGGCATTTTCGCGCCCGTTTCGATTTCACTTAGATATGAGTTTGAAACGCCGAGGCGCTTCGCCAACTCAACTTGTTTCAGCTGGTGATATGTTCGCAATAATTTCAACGCTCTGTTTAACATGATCTCCTTCCTTAGAAATAAGAGGGGTGCTGGTTCACTTGAACAGGTCAATGACTCGGAGCATCAGGCTAATGGCTTTCAAAACAAATGCAGCTGTTTTGAATGTCGCCGGATGTCGTAGCCATGACCAGACTCTGTTCGCCAGCCCCCGCCGTTTGGAGGCTTTAAGGTCACACATAGTGATCTCCTTGGTTACACCGCCAACACAATGTCAGCGGCCGTCGTCCATAACCAAGCAGAGCTAACGGCGGGTTTCCCCTCTTACCCATAACGCATGTCCGGGGTCGTCCCGGACATGCTCGCGCTCGACCGCGCCACCATCGTTCTACGTACGCCGTACTCCGGCGACATGGGCGAGACACGAGATAGAGCCTTACGGCCCCACAGGTCGCTTACGCGACCCACAAAGTACGACGGTTGTACTCTGCTAACCTCAGTACGGATTCTAAGGAATAAATTTGTAGTATGCAACAAAAATTCGCTGACAGCGAAGTTGTATCGTTCGCCATGGGTCAGCGGAATCCAGTTGTCACTCGCGGGCTATGCGTGAAATCTGACCGATTGCACGTCGTTTATAGTGCGCGGCGAGGCGTTGGCGGTGCTGTCCACCGTGCTCCTAGTGCGTTGTCTGGACAGACTGGGTTGGCGCAATCGCTTGTTGTTTTGCCACCTTCGCAATCACGTCGCCGATGCATCGATCCAACGAGAGTAGCGGTGCGCCGTCGATGCAGTCGCGCAGGTTGTCCGGCACCCAGCGTTCGACCGGGGGCACGCACACCCGCTTCGTGTTCCAGTTCAGACACGCCAGGTACACCCAGACCAGCAACTGCAGGGCATAGAGGATGTCGCCGCCGTCCAGTTCCACGCACTCGCCCCACGTACTCGATCTCTGAGGGCACTATGAAAGGCGTATTCGGGCAGTAACGACCCTTTATCGAACATTCCACACAGCCTCCGATTGGCTTGCTCGATGGATGATGGTATCGGTTTTCGGGACGCGCGTGCGCTGATTCTTGAAAGGCCACCAGTCACAGTGCGCTATGATTTCCGCTCATCTTAAAGGTTTCACTCGCTCCGGTTTTCGCCGATAAACCCGCTCAGTTGTCCGCCCATCGGCGTGCGCAAGCAGTTGTTGCGCATGCGCCAGTGTCTCTGCGTCGCTGGCACACTTGGCGCGAATGTCGTGTTCGGTGAAATGCAGCTTGATCTTCGTTTCTTCCAGCAGTCTAACGGGCATTGCAGTTGCAGCCACCCCTGATGATGCAGTCTTCCACGATGAACAACCAATCGGCTGAAGCCGGTGGTTTCGGGTTACGGCTCAAGCCGGTGAGGGTCGGCATTCGCCGACTGACCACACGCAAGAACCACCGGGATGCAAAAGCGGTGCAGCGGCAATTCTGCGACGTGAGTCGCATCCTGCTAATTCACCTGGTTGCAAACCGAAGCCCCAGGGATCCTGTGGCATCGGTTCGTGGTTCGCAACCTATGCAAGCCCTTCGCCTGAAGGCGAGGGATTTCCGGATCCCCAAAGGGGACTTTAAATGCTTTGGGCGGACAGGATCGGTAACAGGATACTACTGAGGAAAAGTATGGAGTTTCGACGCAATATTAGCAATACCTTGTTGTTATTATGGTTATCCCGACCTACTATCGTGAGAATCATACCTTTGTTATGGTGGTGGTGACTGTAAAGTATCAACGAGGTTATGGCAAGGCCATGTTCTGACCGGCCTCCAGAAGTACGTTACAGTGACTGCCAAATAGGATTCGTTTAGCCAAGGAAAAGGAGGGTCGTATCATGAAGATGTGCAGCGTTGCGGAATGCGAGATAGCGGACTGTGCCTACAACATGGATAAAGCTTGTCACGCGATGGCTATCACCATCGGTGATGGCGTTCACCCCATGTGCGACACCTTTTTCAAATCCTCTATCCATGGCGGCATAAAGAACCAGACTGCTGGTGTTGGAGCATGCAAGGTCTCGGCTTGTTGCCACAATATGGATTTCGAATGCGAAGCGGAAAGTATCCACGTGGGTTATTGTGAGGGCCATGGCGATTGCATGACTTTCGCCGCGCGGTGAGGTGGATTTGTTCTGAACAAATGAATAACGATGGGGGGCATCATGGCAAGGAAAAAGACGGAGTGCTGTTATGACGCGAGCGAGTCCGCTCAGGAAGTCGGTTGCTGCGATAAAAATGCGAATACTGTCGGACGAGATTGCATGATTGCGGAGGCGGCATATTTTCGTGCCGAGAAGCGCGGATTTGCCGAAGGTGACATTGTGCAGGACTGGCTGGAGGCGGAGCGGGAAATCGATTGCATGCTCAACGAAGGCGCTCCTAGGGAAGCTGTCAATAGCCATTGAAGGCTGGAGGAAATATTCAAGCACCTAGAAACAATCCTCGGGGGAACAAGATGAACGTTTCGGAAAGACCATCCTGGCGTGAAAAAAACAGGGTTCTCGTTGCCGTATACCCCGATTTGGATAAGGCGCAATCGGTGACAAAACGTCTGGTCGATCAGGATTACCAGATGGACCTGATTTCCGTGCTTGGCCGCATGCGGGCCGTAGGGGACGATAATTTGGGCATCTATCATCTGGGCATAGGGGACCGCGTTAAAGCATGGGGAAAACAGGGGGCCGTCTGGGGCGGATTGTGGGGGCTCCTTGTGGGTGCGGGCCTTTTCATGATTTCCGGGATCGGTGCCGTAGCGGCAGCCGGATATATCGTCGAAGCCATTGCCGGAGGGGTCGCAGTAGGCGCCGGAACCATGGCCGGGGCTGCGGCACTGTCCCAATTGGCGATTGCCTTCCATAGGGCAGGAATTCCTGAAGAAAAAATCCAGGCGCTGCACCAGGCGATCGAAGACGGGCACTATTTGCTGATGTTGCGCGGCGCCGAATCCGAGATTGGGAAGTGGAAAGAGGTGCTCGCCTCAGGAGGTCCTTTGGAAATCCACGATTTGCCTTATTCCAGAGCCATAGACAAAGAGTAGCTTTTAACCCGACGAAAAGTGAGGGGATTCCCTATGCACACCTTCAATCGAATCGTTCCGGTCCTTCTCCTGGGATTGCTTTTTTCGGCTTCCGTTCAGGCATCAGAAGGCAGTATTCGTATCATTTCTCCGGCCGACGGGGCGACGGTTGATTCTTCCGCAGAAAAATTTCATGTTTTTTACCACGCGACATTCGACCCAAAGGGAGACCATATCCATCTGTCTGTTGACGGCAAGGACAAGGAGACTTTGCGGCAGCTGCAGGTCAGTCATGTAACTGACGTTTACGAAAAAGACCGCTGGGTTCCAGTTATGCGCGAGATAAATGGCAAAACCGCTATCGACCCGCTTTCGCCTGGGAAACATGAAATTTGCGCCAAGGTTGTCAATAAATTGCATGTCCCCATCGGGGTGAAAACATGCATTCATGTTGTCTCAAAATGAGGGTGAGTCATGAGCACACCTCGAGAAGTCACAACGCCCAAAGTTAAGATCAACCGCAAAGATGATTTGGTCACGTTGGCACTCGATGAGCGGGGCGTGATTTTGGATTGCAGCAAGGCTGCCGAGCGACTATTCGGTTATCTCCGTAGCGAGCTGATGAGGTGCCATGTATCCCAATTGCTGCCGCAACTCAGAGAAGAAGCTCTGGTACAGGATGGTCGACTTAACCCAAGGCTGCGTTTTTTGTGTCATAGTGGTCATCTCTTTCAAGCGCATAACCAGCAAGGCCGCGCATTCCGCAGTGAATTACATCTTGTCGAACTCAATAACTTGAGCGGGCGCAGCCTGAGACTGATTGTGTGCCCAGTCGATTTCTCAACTTCATGAGGAGCGAGCCATGTTTTCAATCGAGGATTTGGACGTTGAAGGATGCCATGATGAACCTCATTCAGCTCCCACTTTTGAAAGGCCGAAATCCTTTGCCGATGACGAGATTTACGATATCTCGCAAATTTATTTCAACGAAATCGGACGGAAGGTGGTGTTGACCGTCGAGCAGGAGAGAGTCTTGACGAGACTTGCCCAGACAGGAGATTTCGATGCCAGACAGAAAATGGTCGAGCATAACTTGAGATGGGTGGCCAAAATTGCTCTGCGCTATGTCAATCGTGGCGTGGCGCTGATGGACTTGATCGAGGAGGGTAATCTCGGTTTGATCCATGCCCTGGAAAAGTTCGAAGCGGATCGTGGATTCCGTTTCTCGACCTATGCGACCTGGTGGATCAGGCAAAACATCGAACGTGCCATCATGAACCAGTCGCGCACCATCCGGCTTCCCATACATGTCGTCAAGGAACTCAATGCCATTTTACGGGCGAAGCAGAGGTTGGGGTATGCTGCTGGTGAAGTGGGGGATGAGGGGGTAGCCCAGAGTGTGGGCATGACGCTGGACAAAATGCGTGAAATCCTGCATCAGAGCGAGAAATTGCTGTCCCTGGATGCGCCGCTTGACATCGATCCGACGCTTTCGATTGGGGATTCGATCCCGGACGAGCAGAATCTGCCGCCGGACAAGGTACTGGAACAGACCGAAATGCTGAGCATCGTCAGAAAATGGACTGATCACCTCAGTGCCAAGCAACGGGTCATAATCGAGAAACGCTATGGACTCAATGGCGAGGAAACGGTGACGCTCGATCAACTTGCGCAGACCTTGGGGGTGACCCAGGAAAGAGTCCGGCAAATACAGAAAGAAGCGCTACAGCAATTGCGGCAGCATATTTCCGATCAGGGCATCGTCAAGGAAATGATGTTGTAGGTTAATGGAGATTCGCTAATACCAACGAGTTGCTTGCAGTGGATAACAATCCTGGAGGACTTGCCATGGAGACAGACCAACTTGAAAATCCTGGTCAAGAAAGACAGTTTGATAGCGAATTGATCTTTACGGTTATTAGCCGAGAATTGATCTTGACGGTTATATTACTCTGCATGTTCTTCTTTGCCTTGTCGGTAGTGAATGGATGAGCGCTTCGGGACTGTCTGTGTGCAGTGCTACCAGTCGATAGTGCGCGCATTGCCGTAACCGAGAAAAGGCGAACCTGATCGAGAGGAGCGGAGATGGATGGATTCCGGAATCTGAGATCATTGGCTTACGGACTCAATCTTCTTCCAAGACACAAAGGTGCGTTATGCTGCGTAAAGATTTATCCGGGCCAGATCAATAAGTCCTAATTATCAGCTAATTCTTCTCCTATATAGTTGGAGACATGAGTTTTCTGGAAGGAACGTATCTTTAAGGCGGTCATTGACAGGCTCATGCAACCCCTTATCTTATTTCAAGGAAGAAAGTCATGAACGGAAACAAACTGGCGTTATCAGCTGCCTTTGTGGCGGCAACGCTTCTCGCATTCAGTGCTCAAGCCTATGACGGCGAAAAGTACGCCAAGGATGCCAAGATCAGCATCAAAGAAGCTCGGAGCATTGCCCTTAAGGCTTTTGCGGGCAAAATCGTCGATGAAGAGTTGGAGCATGAAAAGGGTGGCAGCGGCTTACGCTATTCTTTCGACATCAGAAAGGGCAAAACGACCCAGGAGGTCGGTGTGGATGCCAAAACCGGGAAGGTGCTTGAGAATGATCCAGAAAGTGCTCATCCCGATTGATAAGCTACGTCAATGCCGAGAGGGCTGTCATGACGCTGTGAAAAACCTTCAGGAATCCTCGGTGGGCCTCCTGAATCGGCCATAGCGCAGCGCAAGGCTGGGCAACAGAAGCAGATTCAGTGCCGTTGAGGTAAAGAGCCCTCCTAAAATGACGATCGCCATGGGGCCTTCGACCTCTCGCCCAGGAGCATTCGATCCTAAAGCAAGCGGCAACAGGCCCAGTGCCGTAACCAATGCCGTCATCAGGATCGGCGCAAGTCTTTCCTGCGCACCCCGCAACGCGGTTTCAGGCCCCCAGTCCAGCCCGGCTTCTGCTACGAGATGTTCGTAATGAGAGAGCATCATGATCGAATTGCGCAGGGTGATGCCGAATAAAGTGATGAAACCGACAAGGGATCCAACCGAAAGCCCTGCGTCAGACAAAAGAACTGCCAGCACGCCGCCGATGAGCGCAAAAGGCAGGTTGATAAAGATCAGGATCAGGTTGCGGGGATTTCGCAATACCATCGAAAGCAGCAAAACGATGGCAATGACGGCAATGGCGGAATGCATCAGCAGGTCATGCATCGTGCGGGCCTGCGCCTCGGCGGTTCCCCCGAATTCGACATAGCTTCCAATGGGCAAGCTAACCTTTGTGGCGATCTGCTTCCTGGCCTCGGCAACGAATGATCCGACATCTCGGTCAGAGACATTACAGGTAACGGTCTGGACACGTCTTGCACCATCGTGCAGGATGATGTAGCGCCCGGGCGCCTCCCGGATATCCGCCAACTGATTCAGCCCGACATAGGTTCCGGTCGAATTTCTGAGCGGCAGACTGCCGACATCGAGGATATTCCGCCTCTCTTTTGGATCGAGGATGACATCGACGTCGAACACCCGGTTGCCGTCATAAACCTGTCCGACGATATCGCCCTGAAAGGCTGTTCGAACGGCATCGAGCACCTGTACGGAATCAAAGCCCCACTTGGTCAGGGCGTCCTTGTGCAACTTCACCAGGATTTGCGGCATGCCTGGCGGGGATTGCACCTGCACTTCGGCAGCGCCAGATATACGGTTCAGTATCTTGGCAATTTGTTGTGCTTTTTCATCCAGGTTATCGAGGTTCTTGCCGTACACATTGACCACGACAGAGGCGGTGTATCCGGAAAGCGTCTCCTCGATGCGCTCGACCAGAAATGTTTTCACCGAGGTTGCGACCCCAGGAAACAGCGCCATTGCTTTCCGGATGTCGGATTGTGCGTGGCCGGCGGTATTTTCATCGAGGGGCTTGAGCTCCACATCGATTTCGCTGTACTGGGTGCCGTAGGTATCGTCCGCCTTTTCCGCTCTGCCAGCCCTCTGGGCAATCGTATTGACGATCGGAAGCTTGAGAAGGTCCGTCATCATGTTATGCCCGATACGCATCGACTCGGTCAGGGAAGTGCCAGGCACCGCAGCCATATGGACAATAAAATGGCCTTCCTTGAGCTCAGGGAGAAATTCCCCTTCCATGAAGGGAAGCGTTGCCATACCCGCAAGCGTGGCAATCACGGTGAATACGGCAATGCTGCGGAAATGCCGTTCGACATGCAAAAGCAGCGAGCGATATCGTGTTTTGAGCCAGCGCACAATCGGCGGCTCATATTCCGGCAGTGCATGGTTTCCAAGCAGCAGCATGCAAAGGGCGGGCGTAACGGTTATAGCTACTGCAAGTGAAGCCAGTGTAGCCAGAATATAGGCCAGGCTCAAAGGCGAAAACAATCTGCCGGCAACCCCGGACATCGACAGCACCGGTGTGAAGACCAGCGCAATCGCCAGCGTCGCGTAGACCACTGCGCTCCGAACTTCCAGGGTGGCGTTGAGGATGACGTTAAAGGGTGGCCGGGGAGTATCCAGATGATGATTTTCCCGCAGCCTGCGATAAATGTTTTCCACCACGATCACCGCGTCATCCACGAGCAAGCCGATGGCGATGGCAAGTCCCCCCAGGGTCATGGTATTGAAACTCAGCCCCTGGTATTCCATCACCATGGATGCAGCCAGCAGGGAAAGGGGGATTGCGGTCAGGGAAATCGCAGCAGCACGAAGATTGAGCAGGAACAGGGTCAGCACCATGATCACCAGAATGGCCCCGATTATCAGGGAATGGGTCATGTTTCGAGTTGCAATACGGATGAAGTTGGCGGGCCGGAATACTGTGTGCAAGACGATGCCCTGAGCGAGAAGCCCCGGCGCAAGGACTTTCAGTTCCTGTTCGATATGCTCGGTGACTTTCTGCGTGTTGGTGCCATACTGTTCCGATATCACCAGTTGCACGGCGGGTTTGTTCATGACCGATGCAGCCCCGATGGCCGTGGCGGGGGCATCGACGACTCTGGCAACATCGCCCAAGACAATGTTCGCGCCGTCACGGTGAGCGACAACCGTAGCTGCGATCTCGCTGGGGTCTAGTGACTGCCCCTCGCTTTGCAATACGATCCGCTGGTTGGCATTGTCGATCACCCCTGCGCCCTTTATTCCTGTTGCCTTTCGGGCTGAAGCGAGCACTTCGTCGATACTCAGATCGTATCTGACCAATTTCTCCGGACTGACCTGAATCTGGATCTGCTTTTCCTCCCCGCCGAATACGGCCACATTCGATACGCCCGAAACAGCGAGCAGATCCGGTTTCAGGGTCCAGTCGGCAATCGTGCGCAGCTCCATGAGCGTATGCTTGTCGGAAGTCAATCCTATGGTCAGCGCGACGCTCGTGGAAGAACTCATTGGAGACATGATGGGGGAGCGTACACCCTGAGGCAATCTGGCTGTGGTCAAGCGCTCCGCAATGACCTGACGGTCATGGTAAATGTCGCTGCCGGGCTGAAAAACCACGGTAATGACCGAGAGTCCCTGAATCGAGCTTGAGCGCAATGCCTGAATCCCGGGTGCGCCGTTGATGACATTTTCAATTGGCTGGGTGACCAGAATCTCCACCTGCTCGGCGGACAATCCCATGGCTTCGGTCTGGATGACCGTCTGTGGCGGGGCGAATTCCGGAAATACGTCGAATTTGGCATCCGGCAACGTATAAAGGCCATAGAGGAAGAGAAGGCAGGCCAGCGCGATGACCACACCGCGATAGCGCAGGGAAAAGCGGACTATTGCAGCCAGAATTCCCGAAGTATCCATCAGTCCTGATCGCCTTCGTCGTCACCTGACTGGATCCGGGCATGAAACTCTTGGGAAAGCAGTTGCTGCGCACCGGTCGTCACCACCATTTCATCAGGTTCGAAACCTCTGGACGCAAACCATCCCCCTGCCACAGGCGTGTCCGTGAGCAGCTTCCGCCTCACGAAGCTCCCCGGTTCCTGCGGAACGTAAACCCAAGCCGATCCCTGTTTCGATACCACGGCGGACGCGGGAATAACCACACCTCCCTTGGGCAAACCTACAGGCAGGGAGGCAGTGACCGTCATTCCGGGAAGCAAACCGGAGGAAGGTGCATGGAAGAAAAAACTCAGTCCCTGGAATTTGGGATCGGTTTTCGGGGACGGCGACACCAGGGACGCCTTGACCACGCGCTTTCCATTAGCCTGAATTTCAGCAGTGGGAGGCGCTTCCGGAATGGTCACTCCCGATAGAGCCGTGATCTGGATCAATGCTTCTCGCCCATCCACCAACTGCCTGAAGAGCGGGGCATTATCCAATACTGCCCTGACGATGGCATTGCCCCATTGCAGCCTGGCATCGCTGATGACCGCATCGAGCGCTTCCCCGGCCGCATTCGAGCTTGCCTGGTCAATTCGCCATGCGCCTTCGGCTGCCTGAAGTGCCTTGTCCGAGACATTTCGCCCGTCGTCATGCAGGGACTTGATCCGCAGGTATTCCTGACGGGAAATTTCCTGGGTCGCACGGGCCTTGTCCATCTGGGATCGAGACATGACAACCCGGTTTCTCAAGTCGAGCAGGCTTTGCGCCGACAGAACCACGCCGTACGCCTGAATGGTTTGCTGATGGGTGGCCCGACTGAGTGGAGCGGCCTGGATGCCGCTGCGCAGAAGTGCGGCCTGATCGAGCCTGACTGTTCCGCCCGGCACCTTGAGATCATTTGCCAGACCTGGAGTTGTCACGGCAAGCAGCAGGGTTGCGAGGATCAGTTTGGCTTTCATTGTTCCTCCTGGCGGGGATTTATTGTCTGAATGTCCGGAATGGGCGCTGACGGAAATAGGGGGCGCTGAACGGCATCTTCCAGTTTGCCCAAGGATTGCATCTCGCCGACAATCGCCCCGAGATGGGCGAGTTCCGCGGACAGGAGATTGTTGCCGGATTCTGCAAGCGCAAGCTGATCGGCTTCCCCAAACTGGAAGCGGCTCTGCATGGCACCATGATTGATTTCCTGAACATGAAGCAACTTATCGATGACCGCCATCTTTCTGTCGCTGGCCCGGTAGGCAGCCAGGGCGGAATCGATTTCCCCGATGGTGCTTGCCTCAAGCAGAGTAAAGGCTGCTGCCGCTTTCCTGCGGCGCGCCCTGGCTTCGGCTATGGGCCCCTCATTCTGATTGAGGACGGGCAGCGGCAGGGCCAGTCCGAGCATCCACCCCTGACCCCAGTCGTACCCTGCACCGATATGGATATCAGGATACTGTTTTGCGATCTCGAGTTGCAGCGCGTTCTGACTCGCTTCATATCCGGCCAGTGCGGACAGGATATCCGCGCGGTTCAGGAGCGCCGCCTGGCGTATCGATTCTGCGGCAAGCCTGCCCGGTTTCGGGGTTTCGGCCATGCCTTCGAAATCGATCGTGATGCCTGAGAGACTGGTTATGCCTATGGCCGAGGCCAGTTCGATTCCGGCCTGCTTTTCCCTGCCCTGCATGTCGCTCAGTGCAGCCAGGGCGTTTTGCAGCGCAATCCATGCCTTGGTCAATTCCGGCAGCGAGATTTCGCCGGACTGGAATCTGCGCTGCAGCAATCGAACCATTTCCTGCTGCGTCAAGACCTGCTTTTGCAGGATATCCGCTTCGTTCTTCGCCGCATACAGGTTGATCATACTGGATCTGACGCGGCTGTAGACCTTCCAGGTACTTGAGGCGAGATCGAAGCTCGCAGAATCGGAAAGATGCTTTGCCTGCATGATGCGATATCCGCGCTTGCCCGCGGTCTCGATTGGAATGCCCAGCTTCCAGAAGAGTCCCCAGGGCTCCACGCCTCTGGGTTCGACGGTATTTTGCTGGGCGGAAAACCCAAGGCTGGGATTGGGGCGCATGCCTGCCGTAATGACCTGCGCGTTTGCAATGCCCCATTTTGCGCGTGCCACATCCAGTTCGGGCTGATAATAAAAGGCGGCCAGCGTCAGGTAAGTCAGGTTCCAGGTGTTGAGGGGCCATGGGGTCGCTCCCTTGTTCTTCGTGATGAAATCCCTGAGCCCGGGACTATCCAGCGTGCGAGCTTCAAGCGAGGCCACCGTTTTCGAAGCCGTAATAGGCTTCGCTTGAAAGCTGGCGCAGCCCATAAGCGATGTTGCCAATAGGCAGGCCGCCCATTTTTTTGTGCCGGGCATCATGGCAATCGCACCGTATCGACTGCAGTATTCAACGCCCGCATCGACTGCCGCAAGACATGAAGGGCCGACCGGATGAATATGCTTGCGATCGCGACGCCAACGATCATATCCGGCCAACGCGACGCCAGCATATAGCTGGAGGCGGCAGCCGAGAGAACACCGACGTTCGCAATCAGGTCATTCCTGGAACACAGCCAGGTGGAACTCATGTTCAAGTTGTCATCGCGGTGTCGATAAAGCAGGAAAAAACAAATGAGGTTGGCAGCGAGCGCGAGTCCGCCTATGAGCCCCATTGTCTCCATGCCCGGCATCACGGGATGAAAAATCTTGAAGCATGCCTCCCCCAGAACCCCGAGGCCGAGGATCAGCATGAAGCCGCCCTTCGCCAGCGCAACGCCCGCCTTCCAGCGCGCCGAGCGCGTCAATGCAAACAGACTGAACCCGTACACCATCGCATCGCCCAGCATATCCAGCGCATCTGCAAGAAGGGAAGTGGAACGAGCGTGAAGCCCCGCCCAACCTTCCAGCAAAAACATCGCGGCATTGATCACAAGCACAATCCGCAAGACTCGCCCGTGGTTTTCGCGCATTGCGGATATTTCGCAACTTTTGTCTTCACAACAATGTGCCATTACTTTCCCCGGTGAACGTCAACGCCCTGCTCCAAAAAGGATCTGTTCCCGATTGTCGCAAAACGCAATATGGAGTAGCCTTTATTTTAACCCTACTTAACCCC
>JAJYPA010000125.1 GCA_021795795.1 Pseudomonadota bacterium
ATGACTACGCCGACTTTCGGAGAGGTCAGGCCATATGTCTGGCGGGCGGTGGCAAAAAAATTGCCGCTCACGTCCTGAGCCACCTTCAGCAGCTGGTGCAGCCCCAGGTTGTACGTCGCCATGACATACGATCCAGCATACCCAGCCAGTCCAGCGCCAATCTGCGGGCCGGGCAATGCCACCTCGATAGCGTAATTCAGCGCCCATGCCGCAAATTGACTGAATGCCTGTGCTGTGGATGCCGATATGGCAACCAGTGGTACAGGCATGACAGTGCCAGACAATCCCGTCCATGACGTGATATACAAGCCAGATGGCACGTTCTGCCCATATAGCACTTCACCCGCCGCAATAACACCAGATGTAGCCGTGGCGGTTGCATTGCCTGATGCATCAATAGCAAGACCAGACAATGAGCCAGATGGCAATTCAGCAGCTGGTACGCCTTGACTGATGCACCAAGTGAAAAAATCTGCCAGATTCGGGATTGTCGGGTTGGAAAACATTATTGCAGATTAACCTTATCAGATTGTCCAACATTCGGATCAATCGAAATGCGCATTTTTCGCTCACGCTTTTTGTCTTGGGGATTTTCTTCAATCAGCTCAACATCAGTAGAGATAACAGATTTTGAATTGACTTTCGATTTGACATTGGTATCCGTTGCCAGCGCAGCTTTTGTAGCTTCAACGACCGAACGGCTTTCAGCAGCATCTAGCACTTCTTCCCAGCCGTAGTTAAATTCGTCCATGTTAAACGGCTTATCTTGAGAGTATGCGAAACCAGAATAACCTTTAATCTTGCCATGCAGTTCTGACCGGCTCATGCCGCCATAACGGCGTACATGGTCAATTACCGAACGTTCCTGATCTGGCATCAGATTTTTTACTTCCTCTTGCCGACCAGACGAGATTCTGATCAACAAAAGTCGATTCATTTCAGGCACGCGGATTTCGTAATTAATTTCATGCCGGGTAGTATTTGCCAGCCAGATAGTCATTTTGGTTTCACCTCTTTTTTTCTAAAAAGATTCCCCAGATTCACAATGAAATTGCAAAAACTGGGGAATAAAAGGACAACGATTAATTAATAAGGCATCGATGCAATGGTGATGCCTTGCGGACGCCAGTTCCAGCCAGCCGTAGCCCGCATTTCCAGAACTTGCGAAATGCCGCCATCTGGAATCGGGGTCTGAATCTTGATCGGTGCCGGAACATCGGTATACAGAACGTTCACAGCGCGGGTTTGAGGATTCAATTCGCCAAACTCGTTAGTATTGATACCCGGCATCGTCGGGGTTTCAACTTCGCGGATAGTGATAATCACCGCATCGGTTCCACCTGCGCCCTTACCGATCAAAGTATCATCATAGCCCCAGGTGATGGTATCTCCGGCTTCTTCCGCAACCTTTTGCATTGCTTGGGCAATCGTGTCAGTGCCACCGCCAGGACGCTGGAAGCTGGTGACTTGAACCACGGAGCCATACTGGAATTGCAGGAATTCGCGCTGCGGCGACAAAATGCTGATGTGATTTGCAAGGCCCGAACCAGATTGATACATGCGGGTTTTCAGCGCAACTATTTGTGACAACAGGAACAGGTACATTTGCCCGTTATCGTAGGTCGAAACTTGCGTGTTGTCCAAAGTATCCGCCGGCAGGGTTACAGCAGTTGCACCTTGAGCATTCAACAAACCTTCGTTGTTGGCTGCATTGACACCATACAGAGCCATCGAGCGCAACTGCTGATAGATACCTTGACGCTGGCCGAGTTCGGTAGCATTCGGCAGACTGACATTGTATCGACCGGCGGCATTGGTCATGTGCCGATCATAGTTATTACGATTGCGCAGCAAATAGGTTTGTGCCTGTTCATAGTTTGCCGACAAAGATGCGGAAGGCAACCAGTTTGCGCCGAACTGCGCGGCTTGGGATTCAGTGCGAATATCAAGGTGATTGATATAGACATACAGATCATCAGTACCGAGGCGGACGCGAGGCTTGCCGCCGTCGAACAGTTGCATGAATCCAGAAGCCTGTGCATAGGTAATGATCAGCTCCGGCTCCGAATAATTAGGATTTACCTTCGCTTGTGCGGGAAAGAGATAGCTCATTGTTCGCTCCTTAAATCTTGATCAGGGCCATTTCTTGCCCAAAAGCCCACGAAACAACACCAGTGCCGGAGTTATACGAAACAGATTTGCTGTTTGCGTCAACAGCCAGAACCTGCACAGATGATGGCAGGGCGATGGTGTTGGCGTTGCTGGTCGTGGTGATATTCAGGGCAGAAGTATCCCAATACAGAGTGACGCCAATTGGGTCAGTTTCCAACGCCGAAAACACCGATGATGCGACTGGCAGCGGAATCCGCGCATTAGATCCGAACGAATAAAATGCCACACTCTGTCCGGCCACAGAGACCGGAACAGTATTACCAGGCGTCTGCACCATGTTGATGGCTTGGTCAAATACCGTAAAGCCATTGATCTGGGAAGTGGTTGCGGGAACAATAGTCGGATTTGCCATTCCGGAAGCAGCCAACCCGCCCACATTCGCGGCAATACCGAAGCCTCCCCAGATTGGCTGAGTTACGGAAGACCCAACAGTTCCAGCCATCAAATACATGCGTGCTACGGGATCATCGGCAGTCAGGCCTTGTACCCAGCCTTGAGTTTGAAGCTGGAATGAATTCTGCGTGTTGGTCATCAACGCGGGGTTAAAAGTGATATTAGCCATGTGTTATCTCCTTCAAGCGGCAGGCTTGTTAAGTTTTACAAAGGCCGCCGATCCTTGCGTAAACGGTGCCCATGCAGCATCAGCATCACCGATGTATTCGGTGATAATGTGGCCGCTATCATTGCGGGTGATGGCGCGCAATTGACCCTTCGGCGTGACCTCTGGGGTCTTGGCAGCAGCCTGTGCATCAGCGTAGATTTGCGATTCCACGATGTCGAATGCAGCGCCAGACAATCCGCCGATTTCCTCGGATTTGAATTTGGCCGAGAATTTGCGCAGACCATCGGCCATGCGCTTGCGGTAGGCAATCGGGGATTCGCCGGGCAACGGCTCAGAAGCGGGACGGCCAGCGACAGCCTGATACACGCTATCAGCGCGGGCGCGGGTTGCGGCAAGTGCGTTGCGATCTTCAAACGATGGCTCGCGGTACAGGTTGTTCATCTGTGCTTGCATGGCAGCAATCTTCCCTCGCAGTTCGCGATTCTGGGCAGACAGGGCAGCATCAGCACGAGCGCGATCTTCACGTTCGGCCTTGCGCTCATCTTCCTGTTCCTTGCGGTTGTCCTTTTCGGCTTCCTTGATGGCTTCGGCGGCTTTGTGTTCTTCCTTGGCTTCGGCCTTGGATTCTTTCTCGGCGGCCTTTTCTTCGCCTTCGGCAGCTTTCTCGGAATCCTTCTTGACCTTGCCTTCGGTGGTCAGAGTGGGGTCTTTGCCTTCATCCTTGCTGTCTTTCCGCTCGAACGCGTCGAAACGGCTATGCAGGGAATCAAACTTCTTCATCATGTCGGCAGCCCAGACGGGCATTTCTTCGCTGTCTTTGCGAGCGTTGGTGCCAGCATGTTCATGCTCAAGCAGCTTGTTTTCGGCTTCGGTGGTCATGTGTTACTCCTTTGGATCAGTCAGAAATTAACGCCTCGTGGCTCGCCGCCCTTGTCCCAAACTCCAACCTCGCAAACACTGAGGTGATCCAGGATCGGTGGCTTATCCTCGATGAGCAATGTCGAGCCGTCATCCTGCGTGACGGACCTCGAATTACCCGCAGCGTTTAGCCCGACTGCGGGAGACGTGGAAATGTGGCTGGTCTGCATCAGTTCAGCCGCATCCCCGTCATAGATTCGCGCAATCGACCACACCTCATCAGTGAGATGCTTATCATCATTGCGCTGTGGAATGTATGGCAGCATCAGGCTGCCGATTGCACGCTGCCGGTATTCCTCGGTATCCAGCATGCCTTTTTCCGGGTGGTCGAATATCACCGGGACACCGTTGCATCGCTCCAGAAACTCATCCGTCAGATACAGTTCCGGCGGACGGTAGACGTACTCATCCAGCGATTGCCGGTAACTGACACCAGTTCCAGTTACTCGCAGATCAAATAGCCACATCTGGCCGATGCGCTGCGGGCTGATCAGTTCACCGTCACGCATGGCTTTGGCAATGTCCATCTCGGTTCGCTGCTCTGGCACCGAATCGTGCTTCACGAATTCCTTGCCGACAGATTCAGGCACGCCACCGCAGCCGCCCGGATTGTGAGCTGCGCATTCCATCAGCCGGTGTTGTTTGGCGCTAACTGATGGCATTTTTCACGCTTTCGATTTTGTCACGTCCAGCTTGGGTCAGCATGTCGCTGGGCAGCTGGCGGAGCGAGTACAGATAACTTGCAAAGCAGCGGCAGTATGGCTCTTCTGCCACATGAGTGATGTCGTCGTAATACCCATTCGCACCCGGCTTGACGAATCCCTGCTCACGCGCCCATGAATTGCGCAGCAGGTAGATTTTGCCGTCGCGCTCTTTGTGGTCTGGTCGGTAATCATACCCAGCCTGCCGCCAGTGCGAATGCCACTCTACCGCTATCGCCCCTGACCCTTCGGCAACAGTCTGATTGATGCTAGCCAGCAGCTTGTGCCCTTGGTCAATCATCATCCGGCGTTCTTCATAGTTAGATTGCCGTAGATTCTTGTAGATATGCGCTTTAGCCTCTCGTACTTCAGTACCGGAGCCGGTCTGCGCACTTGCCCATCCACTGAACCGCCGCAATGTGGTTTCAATGGCCTGTTCGCGGTTCAGCTTGATCAGGTCAGCACTGGCGAATATCCGGGCTTGCAGGATCGGGCGCAGCCGGGGTTCGATATCCTCGATTGTCCTGACGCTGATTCCGGGATGATATTTTTTGATGCCGCCAGTAACGGCCTTGCGGTACACGCCGCGCAATACGGCGCTCGCAACCTGCGATGCGCTGACCTGTTGCTGGCCGGTCAGAATCCTGCGCAGTCTGGCAATCCAGAATTGCAACTGCTCTGCCGAACGGAATCCGTTTGTCGAAAACTCACGGACAGCCTCGGTCAGCTCGCGCTGCAGGTCACTCTGCTGCGGCATCAGGTTCACCCAATTGCATCATGGGCGGTTCGTATGCGGCCAATGCCTCGATGTCGAGCATCAGCGGATTGTTCGCCAGCTCTTTTTCGTTGTTCACCACGCCTGCCAGCCATTCGGCGATGATGGCCTTGTTTTCGGGATCGGCAATCGCAATCAGCCGGTCAGCCACATCGGTAGCCGTTTTGATGCGCGATTCAGCCGCTTTGGCTTTCTCATGGTCTGGCTCGGTCAGAAGATTCGGCCATTCAGCAGAAAACCCGTCTTTCCAGTCCAAAAACGCCGCTTCGTAACTCAGATTTCGATATTGCTCAGGGTATTTGCGCTGAATCTCAGCGTAAAATTCCTCATTCCACGCCAACCGCTGGCAGATGGCATCCAGAAACTGGTACGCCGGATCAATCTCGATGCGCACCCGATCGATGTATCGTGCCACCTGCTTGGCATCCTCGGTGCCTTCACCAAATCCGCTGGTCAGCGTTTCCTCGTTCAGCAGCACGGCAGGCATGCCAGACGCCAATGCGATGTTCTTGAGGCAATTGTTCCGGCTGTACTCGCCAGCGGTATGCACATGGTCGAGGTCGATGCTGTTCAGATCCTCTTCGACGCCAATCTGCACCACGTTACCGGTTTTGGCTCCCTTGATCGCTTCACGCTTGAGGCTGAACCAACTCAGCGCCCGACGGTCAACGATCGAACCGGGGGACTTCGCTTTATGCACCAGCAGCGCCAGCTTCTCTTGCAGGAGGTTGTCCGCAATCATCGATGCAACGAACGTCTTGAGGGGGTAGAACGCCCTCTGGTACACAGACCGCCCGACGAACCCGAATGCCGAATCAGACCACTGAATCCAAATGGGTTGCTCGTGCATCAGCACCAGCGCTTTTGTATTGCTCCACGACTCTGACCCGACAGCAATCTGCCGGGGATGCATGAAATCAACCGCATGCGGATCTTGATTCAGCACCAGCGAGCCAGCGGTATTCAGCGGGTCGAAAATGTAGAACGCCAGATCATGACGATACAGGTCGTCTGGCAGCGGCTCGTTGGTTTTGGCCTTTGTGCCACCGTCCACCACGTTCACCGCCAGCGTGCCGATTCCGTAGATTCGGCTGATTTGCGCAATGCGGTAGATCAGCGTATCGCCACCGACCACGCCCAGTTTGCGCCAAGCCTTGTCAAACGCCAGCTTCAATTCCTCTTCTGGGCCATTTGAAACGGTAATTTCACGCTTCTGGGATAGCGCCATTTCAATCGGCTTGTCCACCATCCGGGAAGCTATCGGGTGGTAGGCGTACAGGGTCTTGCATGCCTGGTAACTGGGCGACTGCCCCGGCTGAATGTCCTGCATGCCGGTCAATACCGCCATCAACTCCGAGCCAGAGTAATCCGACAGCCCGAGGCTTGCATATCCGCCGCCGTCAATGCCGCTGTCAAATCCCATAAATTACCCCGTTTACCACTTTGCACACAAAATAGCGTGCAGATTGGTCATTGTTTCCCACTTTGATTGATACCGCCCGACGAGCGATTTTGACTTTTTCCCACTTTGAGATCAATAACCGCTCGAATCGCCAAGCCCAAGCATCACGGAATAGGTAAATGCATCGAGCAAATCCATTGTGTGCGGAGTTTTGACACCAATCCGGAATTGGCACACTTGCGCCAGCAGGTGATTCCTGGTCATACCACGATAGCTCGTCACCTTGTTATACGCATGCTCAGAGAGCTTTACCTCGCCCTTGTATACGTACGGACTGGCAGAGATTGCCCGCCCTTCCTTGCCCAATGCCGTCAGCTTGCTATCGATTGCCTCGACCGTAAAGCCGCGATTGCTGGCATGCTGGATCAGCACAGAACCAGTGGATTTATCCTCAATCCACGTCCCAGCAGACCCGTAGCGTGCGCCCGTTTGCTTTGCCAGATCATCCAGCCGCATGTATATGCCCGGCAGCCAGGATTCAAGCAGATAGCCTTCAATCTGGATCACGTCCCAGTCTAGTATCGTAATTGGTGACTCAGCGCGGCTATCTTTGGCGCAGAACACAACCGCCGTGCCATCATGTTCCAGGCCATCCTTGACCGCGGTATCGATGATCGCGAATACTGTATCGCAGCGAGTCGGGTACGGGACAGGTTGGCCGTCGCGGAGTAGGTTTTCTTCAAGGAAGAACGGATCGCCATCTTGACCGAACTCGCCTTCCCAAATGTGCCTATAGCGTTTCGGGAACATCTTGAAGTCAAGCTGGCGCTCTGCCTCCAGCTCTGGCGGAAACCACGGATTGTCACGCCAGTTTGCTTCTACCACTATTGCATCAGGCGGTAGCGTTTCACTACGCAGAAACTGCTCTATCGCCCGATCCTCAGTGTCCGGGTTCCAACTGAACCACAGCTCTGAACCAGGTTCTCGGATCGTCGGCCTCAGCAGTTCCAGGCTGCGGTGGCTCATGGCCTGCGCTTCCTCGAACCAGGCTATGCCGTAACCTTGCAGCGATTTGATGCTGTGGGCATTCTGATCCTTCATGCCCATGAAGATTATGCGGTTGCCGAATGGCCCGATAATCCTGTTGTGCTGCACGTCGAACCGTTCGGAAAGTCCGAACAACTCGATCTTGTCTTCCAGCAGCTTCTTGACCGACTCATCCAGCGTTTGCTGCACTTCACGTAAGCATACAATGTCCACGTTGCGAGTGGCAGCAGCCAGTATTACCTGATCCGCGAAAAAGCTCGATTTGCCCGATCCACGACCACCCCATGCGCCCTTGTAGCGCGATGACTCAGTCAGCGGAAGAAATACCCTCGCCGTTGGTATGTCGAGGATCAATGATCGTTCTCCGAATCTCGGTTATCGGCTGGTTGCCGTTGTTGATCTGGATGGCGGTGTCGGGGGATTTGCCGTAAATATTCTCTTTGCCCTTACCAACCAACTCTTGAGCCGCCTTTAATTCCATCATCGAGCAATCCTCGGACTGCACTTTTTTAACCGCCTTCTGTGCGATTATCAGACTTGCTTTGCGGAAAAAAGCGTTGTCATGAGCCATCTCTGAAACAATGATGTTATGAATCTCAAGCTCTGTTGAATTTAGTGTTGATTTTTTTTCAACAATTTCAGCAAGTTTTTGTTTAGATTCTACTTCAGCCTGCACAAGTGTTGATTTTTCGCCTTTAATCCATCCAGCTTGTTTTGCTCGCTTGCTGATAGAACTGCGGTCTTTGATATTGACTTCTGGCCTTGCGACAATCTCTGCCAAAGAAAGCCCGCGTTCATAAAATGCGCGGACTATTTCCCATTCTGTGTCACTGTATGCCACAGCTCATCACCTCATCAAAAGTTCGTCCATCACTTTCAAGTGCCGCTTGCTTGCCAGTAAATTCCTGCCAGCGTTTGACGATTACATCGCAATATTTTGGATCGAGTTCCATTGCGTAACCAACGCGGCCATTTTTTTCTGCTACGATGATTGTTGTTCCTGACCCGCCAAAGCTGTCCAGCACAATATCGCCGCCCTTGGTGTTGTTGAGCATTTGATACTCAAACAGTGCGACAGGCTTCATCGTCGGATGATCACCATTTCTGCTCGGGCGATCAAATTCTAATATTGTGGTCTGTTTGCGATCAGCCGCCCACAGATGGCCAGCACCTTCTTTCCAACCGTACAGACACGGCTCGTGCTGCCAGTGATAATCTTGTCGACCAAGAACGAAAGACTGTTTTTTCCATATCAAACATTGACGAACTTCCCAACCAGCATCATTAGCCGCGCCACGGAAGTTATATCCCTCCAAATCTGCGTGCCAGATATAAAATACAGCACCTGGCTTCATCACGCTATCTGCTGCGGTATAAGCATCACGCAAGAATTGGCGAAAGTCGATGTCGCCCATCTGGTCGTTTTTGATTGTCAAAAAATCCTTTGTTTTTCCCTCATACGCCACGTTATAGGGCGGGTCAGTTAGAAGCATATCGACCAAAACGCCGTTTGTGAGGCGCGCCATATCATCAATGCTCGTGCTATCGCCGCACATCACGCGATGCTTTCCAAGCAGCCACACATCACCAAGTTTGGTAACTGGTTCCGGCGCTAATTCAGGCGCAGCATCTTCATCTGTCAGACCTTCTTCGATTTCTTCAATTTGCAAATCCGAAATCTCATCAAGCGAGAATCCGGTCAAATCCAAATCAAAGCCATCTTCCTCGAGCTCCGCCAATTCGAGGCGTAGCATTTCGTCATCCCAACCAGCGTTTAGTGCCAGTTTGTTGTCTGCGATGATGTATGCGCGTTTTTGGTTTTCTGATAAGTGTGCAAGCCGTATGCAAGGCACAAATTCAAGCGACAGCTTTTGCGCTGCCAGGACGCGACCATGCCCTGCGATAATGCCGTTGTCGGCATCTATCAGCACAGGATTTGTGAACCCAAACTCTTTAATGGATGCGGCTATTTGTGAGACTTGCGCATCGTCATGAGTTCTGCTATTCCTTGCATACGGAATCAGCAGCCCTGTTTTTATGAGTTCGATTTCCATTTTTCTTTTCAGACGAAAAAAAACCGACTGCGGGTAAACTCACGCGAGCCGGTGTACGAAAATTATGGGCGAGCGAATCCCTCACGCAGAACATCATATCAGATTTTGGGAAATGTGCAACTTATTTTTCAAATCCCGTTCCACTCAACTTTCGCGCAGCCTGCTCCACCCATTCGCGCAAATTGCAAACTGCAAAATATTTGCGAATTTTTTTGAAAAACCTCTTGCTATTTTATAACCATCGGTTATAATGGGAACCATAGAGCAACGCACAACGCGAAGCCTGAACTGAAAGGAAAAAATCATGATCACGATAGAAAAAAACGTAGCCAGCATTCTCGATGCTAACGAGAAGAGGGTTGCTCTTTCCATTGCAATGGACAAGGATGGGCTGTTCTGCGTGGTGGCTGACAACGATGAAGATGTCTGCCTGCCATCGTTCAAAACCGCAGATATGGCAAGAAAGGCCATTGCTGATTCATGGATTTCTCAGGATTTTGATTTGCAATGGAATATCTAATCCCAACCCCCATCCAAATCCGCGAAGCCCGGCAATCCGCCGGGTTGACCCAGGCGCAGGCCGGAAAGTTGCTGCACTCCGGCCAGGTGCAGTTTGCCCGATGGGAGTCTGGAAGCAGGAAAATGCACCCGGCATTCTGGGAGTTGTTCTGCATCAAAACAATGTTTCTGCAATCATACCCACCAGGAAGGGCATAATGGCACCACACGCAAATCGTGGCCGCCTGACCGTTGACCAAAACGGCAACTGGCGGCTCTACACAAACACCATACCACCTAGTTGACATCCTCCCCGGCATTCATGCCGGGGATTCCTACGGAGCTATACGATGACATGTACAGTCTCTTCGGTGGGTTCCTGCTTCACAGAGCGGCCTGACTGCGCCAGATCTCCACAGGCTAACCGGGCGTGTCCCGCCCTTAATACGAAGACGTTGCATATTCCCATTATACTTTGTTCTACGAGGAATTACAATGATATTAGCTTCGCTGTCCGCGCTATCCTTCCTCCCCCTGAACGGGGAGGTTTGCCGCGCATCCCGATCATCCCTACTTAGAAATGATGAACGCAAAAAAACCCGGCAGCTTTTCGGCTCCGGGTTTGATGGGGTGAGTTGTTGAAACTACTCAATAACACCGATTTTACAGGGTATTTTGGAAAATGCAAATATTTTATTCAACCAATCCGCTAGAAACCAGCCGGTCGTGAATCATAATCCCGGCTCGATCCTCAGTTTCTCGCAGCCTTTTGGCAATGTCGAGCCACCGGTTGTGCATGGTGCGGCGCTCGATACCAAACGACTCGGACAGCTCGGCAATTGCCATTTTTTTCCCAAAGTAGCGCTGCACCAGCTGATCAACCATTCTTCGGCTATGCATCCCGGTAGGCAGGGCAGAGGCGGCCAGCGGGATCAGGTTGATCTTCGCTTGCAACCCATCTTTGGTGACCGAGTACCGGGCAATGATGCAATCCCGTTCGTTCGGGTTCAGCCTGCCAACCTCGTCGCGGATCATACCAGCCTGGGCAGCCCCATCCAGCCCGGACAGGCCTTTCCCGCTTCCGCCGCGCAGCCCCATCATTTTCGCAACTGGTGATAGTGCGTATTGCTCGCCGGAGTACCGAAACGCGAACATCAGTGCATCGGTCGAGAATCGGAACAGCGGTTCACTGATTTGCACGTACGTATGATTGGTTGCCATGACGTCTCCCTGTGTTGTCATTCTGCCTCCTGATATTTCGGACACTTCTTGATCGGCTTCTTCCCTTTATTGCACACCTGCACCAACTGGCCAGCGATGCGGATAGCGTCCAGGTGCTTGCAGCCTTTGCATGATCGGGCTTCCTGCTCGACCAGCACATCCAATGGATTGCCGTATTTCCATTGTTCAAGCGTCATGCCGCCAACTCCTGCAATAGCCGATCATCATTGGCTCTTCGGTAAACCTTCTCGCACGCCTTGAAGAACCGTGTCAGCTCGCGCAGGTCGTCCTTGTCATACTTGCGTGGCGTCTGGTCAGCTTCCAGTTGCTCTACCATCTCGATCCCGTACCGATAGATCAGGCCGATCCGGTAATCAACCGCTCGCCCGCTCATGTACCGGTTGCAGTGCTTCAGCTGGGCGTGCGCATTGCGCTGATCGAATCTCAGATGAGGAGCAGAACCAGTACTACGATAATGACCACAGTCATATGAGCCTCCCACACGTGGATCAGACAAAGGACGGCCACAGCAGATGCAAGGCTGCAACCTGTCCCGCTCACGAATCATTGAATTAAACGCTCTCTGGCAATCTTTGATGAGTTCAGGCAACGTCATCATGTCCCGGCGCTTTTGAGCGTCCTGGCGCTTCTGTATCAAAGCCGCAGCGGCAAGTTTCTTTTCATGCGCCTTTGCAGCAAGTGCAAGTCCGCACCTGTAGCAGCACACAACCTGCAACGGGCGAGCAGGGGTGAAATATTCACCACACTGAGGATTGCGGCATTTTTTTGGCTTGGGTGTCATGCAAACACGCCAGCATGTTTGAGGTCGTCTACTAGCCACTCAAACGCGCAATTTTCGTCATACACCCCGATCACGGCGGATGGTCTGTCTTTCCACAATTTCGACGCCAGGTCAGTGGTTGATTTCATGCCGCGAACATTGCCGTCCAGGTCGATTGCGACAACAATCGAAGAAACGGTGTTGCAAATTTTGTTGAACAGCGTTTGCACGGCAGTTTCGCTCATCAGTTTTTTTGCTGGTTTTGTATTCAATTTCATCTCCTGTTGGTCATCGTTGATACTGCTCATAACTCGCCGGCGCACGGAGCCGGATACCGTTCTGCACTGCCCATGCCACTGTGTACTCGATCAGGCTGGCCATGCGATCCTTGCTCATCCGAGCGGTAGATTCCCGAAGCGCCACCGGCTCGCCTTCGATACCTTGTACAACTTCCAGGTTGTCACCCATGACCCTTGCGTGCCCGGATACCATCAGCACTTTCCACTCCGCCATCGTGCGCGGCTTACCGGCGAACGGCAGGCCGGAATTGGCAATGTCGGACAGGACCGCGTGCAGAGCAGCGTTCTGGTCAAGGTTCCGGCCGGCCGGCTTGATCTCGACCGTGTTTCCATCGGGTGCGGACATGATGGCCTCACAGACTGAGGTGCGGTTACGCTGGGTTAGGGTCAGGCGCATGCTGATTCATCAATTTGCGCGTGAAACCCCGGCGTTCAGGCCGGGGAGGGATAGCGCGTCGGCGCAAGCCGACCCTGTTCCCGCTCTCCTTTCTTGGTTGTGCTATCAATACTTGACAATGATTTACACATATTATAGCATGTGTGTATGGAAATCAAGCGCGCCTACAAATTTAGGTTCTACAAAATCCGTTGAGCATGCTATACTTAGCATCCCGCAGATTCTGAAGGCTCGCTTTATGTCAAAGAAAATTCTTCTGCACTCAATACCGAAAGAGACAATCTGGCACCTGTATTGGGTAGACAAAAAATCACGAAATGAGATCGCAAGGCTCTTTGGGTGCAGTGAATGTGCAGTGCGCAACTTCATGAACAAGTTGGGCATTCCTGCAAGGGACTTATCGGCGGCTAATGCTTTGGTAGCGAACTCGCCAGAGGTACGGAGAAAGCATCGAGAGGCCATGAGGGGCAAGCCGTCAAGCACAAAGGGCAAGACGTGGAAGCTCTCTGATGAGGTCAAAGAACGCAGGCGCCTGAACTCACTTGGCGCGAAGAACAACGCTTGGAAAGGCGGCGTGTCCTCTGACCCGGAACACCTTCGGCAGCAGCGAAGAAACCACAAAGCCATGCGTCGCAGCGGATCGACACGCATGCCGTCATGGGCCGACATGGAAGCGATTGCGGCCATATACAGGCAGGCGAAGGCGCTCGGCAAAACCGTAGACCACATAGTCCCTTTGAACAACCGACTCGTTTGCGGACTGCACTGCGAGGACAACTTGCGAATCGTCTCAGCCGAGGAAAACAGGAAGAAATGCAACAAGTTCTGCGGCTCGTGCGCAACGATGCCCTTGAATGTGCGCGAATGGGCGTGCCCTGAATGCGGGGCCATCCATGACCGTGACATAAACGCAGCACATAATATATTAACCGCCGGGCTGGCGGGGTTAGCCAATGGAGAATCTGTAAGTCCTGTTTGCATTTAATTGCTCTCGGGTTGGATTCGTTGAATTTGGAATCCCCTTCCTTTAGGGAGGGGAGCAGTCAAATTTTTCACTTCTTTTTCTCCCCAAATTGCCTGATAAGCTCGTGCTTTATTTCGTCCATCCGCGCCTGTGGCAAGTCCTTCGCCCATCTGTCCAACCATCCAGCCCGTGCCTGGCGATTCGGCTGCCCCATCAGAAAACGTACTCGGCAGCAGTTCAGCGCGAAGTCGTAGAGGGCGGTGTTGGATAGGCACAAAGGGCAGCTCATGCGTACTCAAATCCTTTCCTGCCGCCTGATCTGGCGCTTTCTGGTTGGCGGGGTTCCGGCCAATTGCCGCCGAATGAATCAAAACGAACGATGTCGCCCTGATATACCATCTTGACCATACCCAATGCGCCATTGCGCTGTTTCCGGATAAGGCATTCAGCCAGACCTTGATACTCGCTTTTTTCGTTGTAATACTCGTCGCGGTACAGCATCAAAACGATGTCTGCGTCCTGCTCAATCTCGCCAGAATCGCGCAGGTCGCTTAAAACTGGTCGCTTATCACTCCTGGACTCAAGACCGCGATTTAATTGCGCCAGCGCGATAATAGGGACTTCTAATTCCTTGGCGACGGCTTTTAATCCTCGACTGATTGAACCGATCTCCTGAACCCGGTTATCGCCTTTGCCGGTCATCAACTGCAAGTAATCGATGACGATCAAATCCAGACCGTGCTTACGTTTGATCTTTCGAGCTTTGGCGCGGATGTATGCGACACTTACGGCCGGCCGGTCGTCGATGACAAACTTTTGAGTTGAAACGCTGGCCATGGCCGCGCCCATCTTGTCGTATGAGTCTTGCGGCAATTTGGACTCGCCGCCGCGCATAGCCGATATGGGTATCCGCGATCTGGCAGACAGGATACGCAAGCCGATTTGCTGGCTCGGCATTTCAAGGCTGAACATCATCACCGACTTGCCGGACTTCGCCACGTTGTCAGCGATGTTGACAGCGAGCGCCGTTTTCCCCATCGAAGGCCGGGCGGCGAGGATTACGAGGTCGGCAGGTTCAAGCCCTCCGGTAGAGCGATCAAGATCAACAAATCCTGTTTGCAGCCCTGAAACCGTGTCACGGCTTTCGATGTACGATATGGCTTCGGTCAGGATTTTTGATAGCTCTTTTGGCTCTGTCGTGGTGACATCCGACACTTTCATCAAATCCATTTCGATAGCCGATGCGATTTCCTCGGCTGGCAACGGCTGGCTTGCCATGCAAGACTCAGCGCCATCGTTAAAGATCGATGCAAGCTGGCGTAACTGTGATTTTTCTTTGATAGTCTCAGCGTACCGGCGAAGGTTTGCACGGCTCGGCGCGGATTGAACAAGGCTAACCAGCATCGGCAATCCGCCGATCTGTTCAAGCTGTTCATCCCCGAGCCTTTCGGCCACCGTTACAACGTCAACCGAAACGCCGGTATTAACCATCTCAGTGATTTTTGCGTAAAGCGCCTGATGGTGCCAATGGTAAAAATCGGTATGCGTAAGCAGCTCGGCAAGATTGTCCAGGCTGTCTGGATACGCCAGCAAAATGCCGATAATCGCTTGCTCGGACTCGGTATGATGAGGCGGTAATTTCAGATCGGTCATGGCGTTCATGCCTGCTCCCTTGTATCGATATCGGCTTGTATCCCTGCCGTTGTTAAAACAAAATTTCCCTCATTACCGACACGCCAGAAGTTGAACCAATTACCTTCAATTGCGTTCAGGAAGTGCCTTCTCCAGTCGATGTAACGCTTGCCGCTGTAAGTTGCGTCGTCTAGATACCTGGCATGGAATTTAATCCAAGCCATTTCAACCCAACTTCTATCGATCCCAAGACGTTCCGCATAATCCCAAACCGGCTTGTACCCAGATATAGGGCGTTCGTTTTTTGCTTTCAGGATTGCAAGCCAGGTTTTGAATGTGATTTTTTTCGAGCCATCAAGAGAAATCACGTTAGTGATTTGCGGTTCTTGGTTGCTTTTAGTGATGGTTGTATTTAGTGACGTTTCTGGTCCGGCAGAATCTGCCGCTGGCTTAGGCAGAATCTGCCGCTGGCTGATGTCGTTTTCTGCCGTAGGCAGAATCTGCCGCTGGCTGATGTCGTTTTCTGCCGTAGGCAGAATCTGCCGCTGGCTGGTTAATTTCATGCCGATGTTGATCTTAAATAAATCGGAAGTGAATGATCCGTTCGATCGTTTTCTTGATATTCTTGATATAACTCCAAGCGTTTCAAGTATCGCCAAATTGCTGCGCACAGCGCGTTCTGACAAGCATGTTTTTATGCCGATAGACTTCTGGCTAGGGTATGCTTCGCCGTCCTCATTCGCGTAATTTGCAAGCGCAAGCAAAGTTAGCTTTGCGCCAGAAGTTGGCAACTCAAGATTGAAGGCCCAGGTTAATGCCTCAAGACTCATAGCAGCCCTTTCTTGCGCTCAATCCGTGCTATAGACGAACTCGTCCTGCGCTTGATTAAGCCGATAAAGTGCCAAAGCTCGCCAGCGCCGAATAGGGCTTGCTGTTGGCCGATTTGCTTGAGTAGTTGCCCTGTGTTATTCATTCGCATAGTCCGTAAGAAGATGAGCATGCTTTGTTGTCTTCGAGTTGCTCAAGAAGTGAAAATTGTTTGCCGCCGTGAGTTGTTCTGGCCCAGACTACAACCGAGTAAATTCCGTTGTAAGTTGGATTTTTTTGCTTTTTTTCTAAATCTGATATAAATGTGGCATTGCCGCGTTTAGATGCTTTAGCAACAATAGTTTCCCATTCAGATATTCTTTCGATGTTTTCTGGAAAGCGTGATGAAATTTGCCTTAATTCTTCTTTATTAACATTTATACACGGCATACATCCAACCCTGCTCATGCCCTGGGTGTAAAGCGGGTTTGGGTTGATGTTTCTGCTTGCGCAGTAGGTAAATACATCTGATGCAGTCCAATCAACTATTGGACGAAACGCATACATTGATTTTCCAATACGCTCATATTTTTTTGCCGTGCTGCGCTTATGGCTTTCATCTCGCCTGATACCTTGCCAGCTTATTACCGAGTGGCCAGCATCAACAAGACTGATCTGATATTCAACCGCGATTGCTGTTTTTAATTCTTCCGTGCAGAACTGGGCTTTCCTACTCGGGAAGCGACCTTTCCAGATACATAAATCAAGGAAAGGATTTCCTGATGGGTAAAGAACAGAAAGTGCCCTGCGTTTAGCTTTATTTGTCCAGCGCAAGCGTTTACCGTTCTTCCTGCTCGTTCGCATATCTCGTGCAATAAACATGCGTTTCTTTGCGATCCGTTCAGAAAAATCAGCTTTCAGTCTGTCTATTTTTATCTCAAGCGCCAATTCCAAATAATCGAGATAATCATAAACTTCATGATGTTCGTTTCCTGTGTCGCAGAAAATAGCTCTCATGTTCTCGCGCCCAACACGCTCTAACGCTAGAAGCAGCGTTGCTGTGCTGTCCTTGCCACCAGATACGCTGACAACATGCTTTATTTGCGGTTTAAGCAC
>JAJYPA010000126.1 GCA_021795795.1 Pseudomonadota bacterium
ATTTTGTGTAAACGGGGTTTCTCTCCTGCTACATCATTCGGTCTTCAAACTGGATAGTAAACCGATTTAGCGCAGCCTTCCAATCCCGGATCGGCATCGTCCATTTCCGACTGATGTTATTCAGTGCCAGGTAGAAGAGTTTCAGCAATGCCTCATCGCTCGGAAACGAGCCACGGTTCTTGGTAATCTTGCGCAGGCTCATGTTCACGGACTCGATAGCGTTGGTGGTGTAGATCACCCGCCTGATTTCCGATGGATAGTCGAAGAACGGGATGATGCGCGTCCAATTACGCCGCCAGGATTGAGCAATGGGCGGATACGCCTCGCCCCATGCCTCCTCGAATTCGGCCAGCCGCTGTTCAGCCTCTTCAACCGTGGCTGAAGCATAGATGGCCCGCAGCCCTTCAGCCACTTCCTTGCGCAGTTTCCAGCTCACATAGTTCAGGCTGTAACGCACCAGATGGACGATGCAAAGCTGCACGTCGGTTTTGGGAAACACGGTCTCAATAGCTTCGGGGAATCCCTTCAACCCGTCCACGCAGGCGATGAAGATGTCCTGCACGCCTCGGTTCTTCAGCTCGGTCACCACCTGCAACCAGAATTTGGCTCCCTCGGTCTGGGCGATCCAGATGCCCAGCAACTCCTTCTCTCCAGCCATGTTGATGCCTAGCGCCAGATAGACGGCCTTGGCACGCACCGACCCGGCATCGCGCACCTTCACATGGATGCAGTCCAGGTAGACGATGGGATAAAGCGCATCCAGTGGGCGGGATTGCCATGCCTTGACCTCTTCAGATACCGCATCGGTCACAGAGGAAATGAGCGTGGGCGAGACCTCCGCGCCATACATCTCTTCGAGATGGGACTGGATCTCCCTCACCGTCATGCCGCGGGCATAGAGCGACAGGATCTTCTCGTCGAAACCGTTCCATCGGGTCTGGTGCTTGGGGATCAACTGCGGTTCGAAGCTGCCGTGGCGGTCCCGTGGGATCTCTACGGGCAACTCCCCGAACTCGCCCTTGAGTGTCTTGCGGCTCTTGCCGTTGCGGGTGTTTCCTGCGGGATTGATAACTGGTTCGTTCTTGGCGTGGCCCAAGTGAGCTTCCATCTCGGCTTCCAGGGCACGCTCCACCAGTGCCTTGGTGAGCTGCTTGAGCAGGCCGTTCTCGCCAATCAGGTCTTCGGGTTTCTTGTAATCAGACAGCAGGCTGTCGATCAAGTCTGCGGGCAATCCTTTTGATACGGTCATTTCCACTCCTAACAATATTCCGGCAGTTTCCTGCCAAATGACCGTTTACACAAAAATTCTTACACCCTCCACCCCCAGCCGTAACCATCCATATGACCCCACATGTCGACCTCCTTGCTAAAGCCGCGTGCTGCGCAGACGCAGCGCATCGGCGATCACCGACACCGAACTGAAGCTCATCGCTGCCGCTGCGATGACGGGCAAGAGCAGCAAGCCGAAAATCGGATACAGCACGCCCGCCGCAACGGGAATCCCCAATACATTGTAGACGAAGGCGAAGAACAAATTCTGGCGGATGAAAGCAGACCGTCCGCGATCACGATGGCTTTTTTGCATAATTTCGCCTTGCAACCCGCAGGCCATTCGCCACCGCCAGCAACTCGCTCGCCTCGTGCACCAGCACGGTGAAAGCGATGCTCAATATCCCGCTCAGCGCGAGCGGAATCATCACTGCCAGCACCACCACAGAAAACACAATATTCTGCACACTCACGCGCCGGGCCTTGCGGCCCAGCCGCAAGGCATCCCCCACCTTGGCCAGATCGTCGGCCATCAGTGCCACGTCTGCCGCTTCAATGGCGGCATCACTGCCCGCCACGCCCATCGCAACACCGCAGGTGGCAGCGGCCAGTGCCGGGGCATCATTGATGCCGTCACCTACCATCAGCACGTGCCCATATTGCCGCTCCAGTGCGTGTACGGCATCCACCTTTTCGTGCGGCTTAAGACCTGCGCGCACCTCGGCTATGCCCAGCGCATTTGCCACTACCATTGCAGCCCGCTTGTTGTCGCCTGTAAGCATCACCACTCTCATGCCTTGTGCCTGCAATCCTGCCAGCGCCTCGCGTGCGTCCTCACGCACTTGATCACGCAAGGCAATCAGGCCAATAATTCCATCGCGCTTACCCAGCAGCACCACGGTTTTACCTTGGCTTTCCAGGTCATCAATCGATTTTTGTACCTGCGACAGATCTACGCCCAGACCGGCAAATAGTGAAGGGCTGCCTATATGCCAGGTTTCCCCCAGCACTTCTCCCTGTGCGCCGGCACCAGCGAACGCTTTAAAAGCTACCATTGCTACTGGCGTTCCTCCTTTTTGCAACGCCTCCGCCACGATGGCGCGCGCCAATGGATGCTCGGAGTAGCGCTCCAGCCCGGCGGCGATGCCGATCATTTGCAGCACGCCACCTTGCAGGGGCACGACGTCCGTCACCACCGGCTTGCCGTGCGTGAGCGTGCCGGTTTTGTCGAAAGCCACCACCTTGATCATGCCCAGATGCTCCAGATGCGCGCCGCCCTTGATCAGGATGCCGCGCCGGCCCGCCGAGCCGATGCCAGCGGCCATCGCCACCGGCATGGACATCACCAGCGCGCAGGGCGCCGCCGCCACCAGCAGCAGCACGGCGCGCCGTGCCCAATCGTCAGGCGGCAGGCCAAGCACCCACGGCACGGCCAGCAACAACACGGCACCTGCCAGCACCGCTGGCGTATAGCGCCGCCCGAAACGCTCGATCCACTGCTGAGCCTTGCCTTTCTGCTCCTGCGCTTCTTCCACCAGATGGATGATCTTGGACAGGGTATTGTCGGCAAATCCTGCCGTCGCTTCGACTTCCAGCGCCCCCTGGCGGTTGATGCTGGCAGCGAACACGGCCATGCCCGGCCCCTTGTCCACCGGCACCGACTCCCCCGTCACCGGCGATTCGTCCAGGCTGGAATTTCCGGCGCTGATGATGCCGTCGGTGGGCAGCGCCTCGCCGGGCCGCACCAGGAAGCGGTCGCCCGCCTGCAGGCTGGCAGCCGGCACCGTTACTTCCTGCCCGTCCTTGAGCAGGCGCGCTTCCTTGGGCGCCAGATCGAGCAGCGCGCGGATGGCGGAACGGGTGCGGGCATAAGTGTATTCTTCGGTGCCTTCCGCCGCGCTGTACAGGAACACCAGCGCCGCCGCCTCGTCCCACAGGCCGAGCAGCGCAGAGCCAACGGTGGCCGCCAGCATCAGCATGTCGATGCCGACTGCCCGCTCGCGCATCAGCTCCTCCAACCCTTCACGTATCCAATAGTAGCCGCCCGACAGCATCGCAAGAAGATACAGGGCAATTTCGCCCTCATGCCCGATCAGCCCAGAATGTGCGGAAAGATATCCCGCTCCAGCCAGCACACCGCTCGCCAGGGCGTTGCGCAGCGGCGGGAAACGCCACCAAGGGCCGCTGAAGCCATCCTCGCCGTGGCAGCCGCAGCCCGCTTTACTTTTGTTTTCCTCACTCATGGCTACCCCCCAGAATGGGGATCGCAGCAGTTATATCGCTGACGTAAATCCAGCCCGCCTCGGCTTGGCCGGTGCGGGCGGCACGATCGATGATGCCCACCAGTTCGTCAACTTGGCGATCTTCACAGATCAACTCCAATCTGCATTCGTTGATGACCGCTTCGGCCAATTCGACAGAATAGTGTTGTTCCTTGGCATCCACCGCCTTGAGCAGGCTTTGCACCGGGATGACGGCAAGATTGCGGCAGCCAAGCGTTCCGTCCGTGTTGCACAGCCCTGACTCCTTCACAGCGCGAATCACATCGGCGATGCGGTGGTTGTGTATATAAGCCTTGATTTCTTTCATGGAAGATTCTCCTGTTTAGTGATTGCGTGCGACCAATTCAGGCCGCACGCTGCTGGTTTACTTCGCCTGTTTGCATTCGCGGCGTGTCTCCACCCACTCATACATCAGCGGCAACAGCAGCAAGGTCAACGCAGTGGAAGTGAACAGACCGCCTACCACTACCGTCGCCAGCGGTCGTTGCGTCTCCGCCCCGACGCCGCTGGAAAGCAGCATCGGCACCAGGCCGAAGATGGCGATTGACGCCGTCATCAGCACCGGCCGCAGACGCAGCGCAGCGCCTTGCTTTACCGCCTCCCTGATCGACAGCCCCTGCCGCCGCTGGTCGTTGAGGAAGGACACCAGCACGATCCCGTTCAGCATCGCTACCCCGAACACCGCGATGAAGCCGATGGCCGAGGGCACGGACAGATACTGCCCTGTGACGAACAACCCAATCACCCCGCCGATGATGGCAAAAGGCACATTGGCGATGATCAGTGTGGCGTAGGTGAGCGAATTGAACGCCGTATAGAGCAGGATGAAGATCAGCCCGATGGTGAGCGGCACGATCACGGCGAGCTTCGCCATGGCGCGCTGCTGGTTTTCGAAAGCGCCACCCCACTCGATCCAATAACCGGCCGGCATTTTTACTTCACGCTTGATCCTGTCTGCCGCCTCTTTCACGAAGCCGTCCACATCGCGGCCCTTCACGTCCATCTGGATCACGGCATAGCGTTGCAGCTGCTCTCGCCGTATGAAGGAGTAGCCTTCGTCCAGTTCCACCGAGGCCACGCTGGAAAGCGGCACCAGCGCGCCAGTCCGGGTTCGGATCGGGATGTTGTTGACGGCTTCCACACTATTGCGGAATTCGGGCGCAAGCCACACCTGTATGTCGAAGCGCTTCACACCATCGATCAGGGTGGATACCGCCTTGCCGCCGATACCGGCCTGCACAACATCCAAGATATCGTCGGCGTTCAATCCCAAGCGCGCCGCTGCGTCGCGGTTTACTTTCACCACCAGTTGAGGTTTCCCCTTGTTCGCTTCCAGAGAAAGATCGGTCACACCGGGCACTTTTTTCAGCACAGACTTGATTTCTGATGATAGACGATCGAGCGTGGTCAAATCTTCGCCATAGAGCTTCAAGGCCAGCGTGGCGCGCACCCCGGAAATGAGTTCCTCGACGCGCATCTGGATCGGTTGCGTGGCGGCGATGACGGAGGACGGCGCCTGTTTCTCCAGCACCTCCTGCATCTGTTGCGTCAACTCTGGAAAGGAAATCGATTTTGGCCATTGTTTGCGAGGCTTGAGGTCGACCAGGATTTCCATGTAGTTAACGTCCGCCGTTTCGCCTTTTTCTGCGCGTCCGATCGTGGCAAGTGCCGATTTCACCTGTGGGAACCGCTTGAGCGCCGTTTCAATGCCCTCGGAGATGCGGATCGATTCCTCCAGCGAAGTGGAAGGAATGCTGGTTACGCGGAACATGATGGTCCCCTCCTGCAGGGTCGGCATGAACTCCTTGCCGAGGAAAGGAAATAACGCGAGAGTCACGATCAACAGGGCAAAGGCACTGCCGAATACCTTGCGTTTGTTTTCCAGGGCCCAATCCAGAAGCGGCAGATAAAGCCTTTTCGCCCACTTCACCACGAAGGTGTCTTTCTCCTCTTTGGGCTTCAGGATTAACGCCGACATAACTGGCACCAATGTCATGGTCAGCACCAGAGAGCCGATCATGGCGAAGGTGATGGTGAGCGCCATAGGCTTGAACAGCTTGCCTTCCAGCCCGGTCAAGGAAAACAGCGGCAGGAACACCACGATGATGATCAGGATCGCGAACGCGGTCGGATTGATCACCTCCCGCGCCGCTTCTAAAATCACATGAGTCTTGTTGACTGTTTGTCCGACCTTGTGGCTAAGCAGGCGGAAGCCGTTTTCCACCATCACCACGGCGCCGTCCACCATCATCCCAATACCCACGGCAAGCCCGGCAAGGGACATCAGGTTGGCTGACAAACCCCATTGCTGCATCAGGATGAAGCTGATCAGCATGGCCAGCGGCAGGGCAATGATGACCACTACTGCAGAACGGATCTCACCCAGAAACAGAAACAGGATGATGGCCACCAGTACGGAGCCTTCGACCAAGGCGCTTTCGGCGGTCTTGATCGCCTTGTCGACCAGATCAGTGCGGTCGTAGACCGGTTTGATCGTCACGCCCGCAGGCAAGGCTTGCTGGACCGTCTTTAGTTTTTTCTTTACGGCATCCACCACGTCCTTGGCGTTCTCGCCGATGCGCTGCAAAGCCATCCCCAGCACCACCTCTTTCCCGTTTTTGGTAACTGCGCCGGTACGCAATGCGGGGGCTTCCTTGACATCGGCCACATCGCGCACATAGATAGGTGTACCCCCCCTTTCGGTAATGACGATGCCACCGATGTCCCGGGTGTTGGAGACCAGACCCAATCCCCGTACCAGATACTGCTCTTGGCCAAGGTTGACGTATTGCCCGCCCACCTGACGGTTATTGGCGGTCAGCGCCATCATCACTTCTTTGAAGGTCAGCCCGTACTTGATTAAGCGCTGTGGGTCGATCAGCACCTGATATTGCTTCTGGTCGCCTCCCCATGACATGACGTCGTCCACCCCGGGCGCGGTGCGCAGCACGAGCCGCACCGTCCAGTCCTGCAGGGTGCGCAGATCCATCCCGGAAAGCTTTTTGTCGGCCGATTCGATGGTGTACCAGAACACCTGGCCCAGCCCGGAACTGTTAGCCCCGAGCACCGGCTCGCCATAGCCTGCCGGAATGCGGCCCTTGACCTCCTGTAATTTTTCGCTTACCAGACGGCGGGCGAAATAGATGTCCACGTTGTCCTTGAAGTACACGCTGACATAGGACAGCCCGAACAGGGACACGGAGCGTATTTCCTCCACCCCCGGCAGGCCGGCCATGACGCCCTCTACAGGAAAGGTCAGCAGCTTTTCCACATCTTCGGCGGCCAGCCCGGATGCCTCCGTATAAATATTCACCTGTACCGGCGTCACGTCGGGAAATGCATCCACCGGTACTTCGCGCCAGGCCTTCACGCCCAGCATTACCACCAGCACGAACGCCACCAGCACCAGCACCTTGTAACGCAATGAGAGATCAACAATTTTGTTCAACATGGTCGCCTCCTAGTCCGCATCGCCGATTTGCGATTTAAGCAGTCGGGCTTTGAGCGCGTAGGCACCGCTCACCACCACACTCTCGCCCGCCGCCACGCCGGATTTAAGCACGGCATACCCTTGGGCACGTTCGCCCACTTCCACGGCGCGCGGCTCGAATCCGCCGCTCTCCGCGACAAATACCGCCGGTTGCCCCTGCAACAGCAACACGGCATCTTCCGGCACGAGCAGCGCCTTGGCGCCCGTCCTTGTGGTGTTTATCGCAGCAGTGGCGAACATTTCCGGTTTCAGCCTGCCACCCAGATTCGGCACTTCCACTCGCGCCTTGACCGTGCGGGTTTCCTTGTTCATCGTGCTGCTGATGTAGGTGAGCCGCCCCTTGAACACTTCGCCCGGATAGGCGGACACCGTGACGGCGGCCTGGGCGCCGACCTTGACCTTGCCCAGGTCTTTCTCGAACAGATCGCTTTCGATCCACAGGGTGGAAAGATCGGCCACGGTAAACAGGGATTGATCAATTGGTGCCAATTCACCCAGCACTGCTTTCTTCTCGATCACGGTACCTGCGAACGGTGCAGTGAGCGGGAACGTCGAGCCCGCCAGTTTTTCCGGATTTACCCCCATCATGTGCAGTTTGTCGGCAGCGGCGCGCAACGCGGCGCGTGCTTTTTCCTGCTCGGCGCGTGCGCGCAGGAATTCCTTTTCGGGAATAATATTGTCGGCGTTCAGTCGCTGTGCGCGGTCGAATCCGGCCTGTGCCAGCGCTGCCTCGCTCACCCCCTGAAGGTAGCTGGAACGCGCCTCGCCCAGTTCGATGCTGTCGAGCACCGCGAGCGTTTGTCCCGGCTTCACTTTGTCGCCCAGGCTGGCGTTCACCTTGACGATGCGGCCCGACATACGCGGAGCAACGTGGGCGAGCCGGTCCTGGTTGGCCTGGATGGTGGCGGTGACTACGACCTGTTCGGTTTTTTCCTGAAGTTCCAGTTTCTGCACCTTGATGCCCGCTGCCTGGGTTTCTTCGGCGCTCAGGGTGAGCAACTTCCCGGCGCCCTGTTTTTCCGGTGCAGGTGTTGTCTCGTTTTTGCTTGCTGGTTCTGCCTGTTTGGTTTCGGCTACACCATTCTCCGTGGCTTTGGGTTTGTCGCCGCACCCTGCAAGAAGGGTTGCGGACAAACTACCTACCAGTAACCAAAAGGCTAATCGCCCCAGGTTGTGTTTTTGTTGGTTGTGTGAGCTTTTCATGTCATGAATTCCTTGATTTTCGATTATGTTCAGCGTACTACGCGCGCAGGCTGCCATCCCGCCGCCGCTTCCAGGGACACTTGGGTCAGGCGCAGTTCGGTACGGGCGTCGAGCAGGTCGCGCTGCCCGTCCAGCACCTGGCGGTTGACCAGCAACAATTGCAATAGCCCAATTTCTCCCGCCCGGAAGGAAATGGAGGATAGATGCTGGTTTTCTTCCAGACTCGGCAACACCGATTCGCTTAACCGTTTGACGCGCGTCTTCAAGCCCACCCATCGCTGCCACAGCGCGAAAACTTGGGCGCGTACATCACGGGAGGCGGCCTGCTTTTCGATTTCGGTTTGGGTAAGATCGGTCTCGGCACGACCGATACCGGTCGCATTCCGGCGGAACAGAGGGATTGGTAAAGAAACACTTAAGGTTGCAACCTTGTTGTCAACACCCAACTCGCGACCATAACGCAAACTCAGCGTCACGTCCGGGTAAATTGAGGCGCGTTCCAGCGCAACCCGATCTCTTGCGACCCCCTCCCGGTAGTCCAGGGCACTTAAAAGCGGGCGATGGGCTGCGTTGGCCAGCAAGTCCTCCAACGTGTAAGAGGGAAGATCAGCGTCCAGCGGACCGGTAACTTCCGGCATTAGATCTGGAGCTATCTGGAGGAGGGCAGACAGGTCGGCACGCGCCTGCACAAGTTGCTCTCTCAATATGGATACCTGATTTTGGGCGCGTTCCGCTTCCACCTTGGCGAGATTTCCATCCAGACGGCTGTCTTCGCCAGCCTCGACGCGTTTTCTGACCGCAGTCGCCGCATCTTCGATGAGCTTGAGCATTGCTTCCTCGGTCCGGATGCGCAACTGGAGGCTAAGCACCTGCACAAAACGTTGCTCAACGTCTGCATGCACTTGGCGTTTCGTTTCAGCGATGTTTTCCTGGATTGCTGCCAAATTTTTCTCGGCTGCTCGTTGCCGTATGCCTTGCTGCCCTGCGATCTCAAGGGTCTGGGACAGACCTGACACTCCATCTTTGCTATCAATCGGTTGCCCCGTCTGTGAAACATTACGACTGCGCCTCTCGGTAGAAATCTGTGGGTTATTCCACAACAGCGCACTGGCATCGGTCATCTCACCTTGAGCCGCCGCAAGATTTGCCCGGGCCGAACGCAAGGCGGGGTTGGTTTGTTCAGCCTGTTTCCAGGCTTGCTCCAAAGTGAGCGGAGCCGACAGGGCTGAAAGTGGATAAAGAGAGGCGGATACAAACAAGAACGGTACGCCAATAAGGCGGCACATCAGCTGCATCCTGCTACGCAGGGTGCAGAAAATAGTGGCAAATTGCACGGTAACTCCTTCCGATATGCGTGCGCCACTTCACTTGTGGCGAGAGCGCACTCAAGACAAAATCAAAAAACCAATTTGGATCAAGTCTTAGGAAAGGAGTCGTGGTGGCCGGTAGTGGCTTTCGGGAAGAGAGGGAAGGGGAGATTGCTTATAGACAATGAAGTAATCGCCGACGACCTCAGTCAAGAGAGTCGAATGCAGAAAAAATATTCCAACGAAATGACCGACTGCGTGGCACCAGTGATTGCAAGGAATCTTTGGTGAAACAACTTTGGCAGCATCGGATTCTGTTGGAGAGTGATCAATGTCCATAGCCGCAGCCAAGCTGCGTTGCTCGTCGAACCACACATCTGCTACGGCTTCCTTGTTAAACGTCCAGCCGCCAGCATTAATCACGAGCGTAATCATGAGCAGGTAAACGGTCCGACGAATCAATCTATTCATGTCTTATCTTGTCTTCAAAGAGCATCATATCGAAGTGCAACCACGCCGGATCCCCGGCGTGGATTTTACCTTCAATGCATCCACATATAACCCTGTTGATCCATCATCTGTTCCATCATTTGCTGTTGCAAGCCCATGTACTGATCCATCATGTACTGGCGTTGTTTCAGTTGCTCCGGGGTCAGGCGCTGGTAATCACCCCACATCATCGGGCCGTTCATCATATGCCCACCCATCATGTGACCACCCATGCAGCAACCCATCATGCCTGGCCCCCGCATACCGTACATCATCCCCTGCGTGTTCTGCATGGTAGTCCAATGCTCCTGCAACAACTTCTGGCGCTCCTGGGGATCCTGGGTCTGGCGGATCTTATCCATTTGCGCTTGCATCTGCTTCATCTGCTCCTGAATTTGAACCATTCTCTTGTCGAAATCCTGGTCTGATGGCTTAGCCTGAGCAGCTTTTTTAGCAGTCTGAGCATCATCGGCAAAAGTTGGCATTGAAACCGGAATGGCCAACATCGCAAGCAATAAAATCTTCTTCATTTCTGTCTCCTTAGATGATTGAATCAAACAAAGAACTCGTGTTGATCGAGTCCTTCAACCCCGCTTCAAGTCCTCGCGTTTTTATAAGTACTCTTCGCGATTAATGTCTCCCCGAGCATATCGCTCCTCCAGGACTGCTAGCGCGTCGGGCTTTCTTTCACCATCCGGGGCATTCGAGCGACGATCACCCATCAGGTACTTCACCACCGCCAGCACCAGCAATATCGGAATCAGCCAGAAAAACGCCATCCCTATCCACCCCAACCAATGCCAGCCCATGCCGTAGCCTTCATAATTCATCCACGGGCTCCTCCAGTATACGTACTGAGTAAATTCACGCCTGCCTCAATGAAACCGCCATCATGCGGGGTCTCTCCTATTTAGCGGCATGTATCTGCATATAACCGAGGATTGCTTGCAATTCCTCTGGAGTCGGCGCGGCAATACCCATGCTATTGTTTTGCCTCATCCATTGCATGCGCGCATTCATGCGCCCTACCACCGGCGACCATCCAGGGGCACTGTGCAGAGCAGGAGTGGGAAGGCCATGACACTGCGTGCAATACTGATTGACTAGCCGCGCCCCTGCTGACTGGGGTTCCGGCAATTGCGCCGGATCTACGCCGCGCGGCATTTCTCCGCCCATCATCATGCCTTCCATCATGCCGCCGCACCGCCCATCCATCATGCCACCCCATCGACCACAGCACATGCCTTGTGCGAGTTTCTGTCCGGCAGCGCCTCCCTTCTGGAAAGTCTGCATCTCGAATGGATTTCCGTCAGCCTAGGCCACCTGAACTGTAGAAAGACAGATTGCAACCGCTGCGCGGACAGCCACGTTTGAAACAGTCTTGCTTTTTCCCATGATTCACCTCCGTGCCATACAGATCATTAAGAAAGACGGCTCTTGCAGAAAAACCTACAGAGCCTGCATTACCTTAGCCGCTACCCTTTTGATATTTCTAAACCGGCAATTAATTTAACCGGATTTTTCAAAGTAAAAACAACCGGACATCTCTGCAGCGCAAGCTCTTCCGCTTCTTTAATTTTTTCTTCCGGCGCATCGCTTACAATATGAAGAGTCACACGCACTTCTTCCATAACCGGATTGTCGCCCAACCCAAAAACACGTGTAAAATCAACATCAGCTTCAACACGTGTGGTAAGTTTTTTTATTTGAATCCCAAGCATGGAAGCCATGGTTGCAAATGTTCCGGTATAGCAGGATGCAAGCCCATAAAGACAATAATGCATCGGACCAGGAAGCGTGCCTCCGCCGCCCATAAACGTGGGATTATCTACTTTAAAAACAGTTTCTCCTCCTTCGAATTTGATAATGGATTGGAACTGAACATCACCTTCTTTGACAATCCATTCACCTTCAATTACCTGTGTTCTTTTGGCGGCGGAAGGATCGTTTTTAATTTTAGATTCAAACGATTGAACCTTTTGTACATCAACATTATTTAGACGTGCCATTTTTAACTCCTCAATTTCAATTGCGGCAAAGAAGGCGGTGCCGCGACGCCTAACCCTGGGATTTCTCGTCCTTAATGGGAACCTCGCTCGTCGGGCCGTGGCGGACATGGCTGAATTTTTACTTGATTTTCGGACAAGATAAAATTATGATAGACCCTGTAGTCACTTCAGGGTAAAGGATAAAATGATCGGAGAGAAGCATGCGCATCGGGGAATTGGCGAAAGCCACCGGCATCGACGTTGAAACACTGCGCTACTATGAGCGCATCGGGCTGTTGCATCCGCCTGCCCGCCAGGTCAATGGTTACCGGACATACGACCAGGATGCGGTAGAGCGGGCGAATTTCATCCGGCACTGCCGCGCGCTGGACATGGGGCTGAGCGATATCAATCGGTTGCTCGGCTTTGCTTCGAAGCCCGAAGCTGACTGCAGCGGCGTGAATCGTCTGCTCGACGAGCATCTTGCCCGCGTGTGCGCCAAACTCAAATCGCTCAGGGTCCTGGAAAAACAACTCGCCGGACTTCGAAACCAATGCGATATCGGTCAAAAGGTAGCCGATTGCGGTATTTTGCGAGAGTTTATTGCGGCTGCCCACGGAGAAGCGTGCGCGTGCCATCCGTCCGACGGTAACACCAGCTTGTCTAACCGAAAGGCGCAGGAGTAATCGCGAAGTTGGCCAAAACAATGGCGCTGCTCGCCTAGCGATTCAGACTGAGACAAAAGAAGGAGAAATCGGCAAGATTCGCTACGGTTGTTGAATTGCACCCAAATCTGACCCACCTGACGCAGTAATTTGCATCCAAATTTGACCCACGTATAGATACTGTCCTGCTCATGATTTGAGCGGGAGCAACAGGAGTGATCAACGTGGCGATATTGAGCAGCATCAGGCGTTGGCATTTGCGCGACCAAATGCCGATCCGGGAGATCGCGAGGCGCACCGGCCTGTCCCGGAACACCATCAGGAAGTACCTGGCCAACAAGGTTGTTGAGCCCAGATATCTGCTGGCTCGGCTGACGCAGCACGTCGAAATGGCCTTTAGCGGGTTGAAGGTGCCGGGCAGCCTGGAACCGTTCACCAATCTGGAAATCGAGCACATCCTACCCAACAAGCCAGAAGCCGATCTTCGCGCCAAGTGGGCCACAGAGAATCCGGGGATGGTCTATGACGACTACAAGGATCGTCTGGGCAACCTAACCTTGTTGGAGAAGCCCATCAACATCGTCGCGGGCAATGACTTTTACACAGCCAAACAGGTCGAGTACAGCAAGAGTGGCAACTACCTAACCCGCAGCCTGGTGGCGCTGACCGACGTCGGACAAAACACATCCATCTCGCGGATCAACGCAAAGCTGGAGGCATTCCCCTCGTGGAATGCGGCAACCATCGAAAAGCGGCACGCCATGCTTATCTCACTGGCGCGGGATGTTTGGAAGACTACCCCAATTGATGTTTAGGATTGAGTCATTCTGGGTCAGAAATGGTGGTCGCCTGCGCTCTGTACCACCGCTGAAACTCAACCACCATCAGTGTAGTCTGCGCCGCATCCTCGACTAGTTTTTCGCAGACGGCGGGGTTAGTTTGCTGTCCGGCAGCAGGTACAGGGTTGGCGGGGGCTGCATCAACTCGGGCGGTAACGTCGGGAACTTCGGACACTGCGCCGGCAGCACCCCTTGGGGCGTAGTGGCGCACGCGCCGAGGAACGCGGGCAAGCAGATGGCGGCGATCTGCGACAATTTTGGCTTTCTCGGTTTCAAATTCATTCGAAATCTCCTGATTGATGGTGGTCTGATGAGTAGTGACAGCGGCGACCTGGGCGGCTTGCTTTGCCACGGCCTGGGCTCGCGCTGCCTTCTCGGCATCCCATTGGGCCGTGACCCGCTGTTCTCCATACCGGTAGCCGCTCACGAACACCGCCAGCGCGAGGGCAGCTACACCGATCCATCGCCATGGAAGCGCAGTAAGGATTTTGAGGATCGGAAACATCACGCACTCCCTCCCGGTTCAGTTTTGGCCTTGAGTCCAAGGGCAGCACCGCCGGCGGCGAGCGTAGCGCCCAGCCCAATGCCAAATCCCTGCATGTCAAATGGATGGCCCTGGCCCACCACGGAATAGATCGCCAGTCCAAGGAACACGACCACGCCTTGCGCCCAGAGAACCCGGCCGACGTCGAAACTCTCCCCGTCCGCCGTGGTGAAGCAGTCTTTGAGCAACTTCATCATGCTGTTCTCTCCTCGTTAAACTCGGCCTCTTCGGCCAATCTTCTATGTAGTAGCCCGGCCAGCACCCGCCCCGCATCCAGGTCCCACAGCGGAAACTGCAGGGCGGCTGCCGCGAGATTCCCGGCGTTGATGTCTTTCAGCATCGTCGATCGGGCGAAGGCGCCCGCCCCGAGGTTGAAGACGAAGTCCACCAGGGCGTCGAACTCGGGCTGCTTCAAGGAAATCTGCACCAGACGGTTGACCGCATCGGCGGCCGCCTGGATATCCTGCTCGAGCCAGACTTGCGCCTGCTCGAGCGTGCAGGTCATGCCGGGATGCACCCCGTGGGTGTGGCCGTAGCCGATCGTCCACACGCCGCCGGTGTCGGGATAGGCGGCAAGCCGGCATCCCTCGAAACGCTCGGTGAGTTGGATGCCTGCTTTGCTGTAAGTCATGGGTGGATTCATTTTTCATCCTCAGTGATGGATTTCTGATACTGCGGTTCGTGGGCGCTGACCCAATCCCACAGACGATCGAAGGCCTGTTCGTAATACCGGGCGAGCGCGTCCGATTCGGTGAAGCACAGATCATTCAACTGCTGGCTGGCACTCACCGAGTAGTTCCAGGAACCGTCCTCGACCACCGCCTTGCCATCCGGCGTGCGGATCACCGTGGCTTTCAGGTGCACGATCTGGTGATGAACGGGCGAGGTGCCGATGAGGAAGTGCTCCCCGTCCACCAGTCCAGCAGCCATGAGTCGCTCGATCTGCGGCGCCTCCGCCTTACCTGCCGCCTGTGTGTGGTCGAAGATCACCCTGATGTCGCACCCCGCCGTGTGCGCTGCGATCAGCGCATCGAAGAAGGGTTGCAGGGTGCAGCCGTAGATCATAGTGCGCAGCCTCGCTCCCGGTTGCGCGCTACTCGCGAGATACGCCTCGAAGGCCGCGAGCCCGTCGGCGTAGGGGGTGATGAGCCGGGTCTGCTCGGCGGTCTCGTGCAGGATGCCAAGAGAAGATAGGATAGCGTTCATTTGATCACCCCGTGTCCGTGGATGACGCCCCAGATCACGGCGATGCCGCTGCCGACCACAGACAGCCACATAACGACGCGCGCGCCGAACTTGGCGGCGAGGAAGGTCTGTTTCATCTCATTCATCTCTTCCGAATGTTTCTGGTGGAAGGCTTCGATGTAATGGGCGAGCAGCCGGAATTCCGGCGATTCAATCTTGTCGATCTCGGCGCGCAAGGTTTCCAGGGTTTGCTGGGTGTCGGTCATGGTCATTTCTCCTTTCTTCAGACGTAAAAAAACCGCCCTCAGGCGGTCGATTGGTGGGTGCTGCGGTAATTCCGTCAGTAGTTGGCGCGGATCACGAACCCTTCCAGGGTGACGAGTTCGTTGGCGGACGCCGCCTGCGCCCGGAGCGTGAGCGTCTGGCTCTGCGAGAAATCCACCGCAATTCCCCCGGAAATGTAGGTGTTGTTGAGCGAGTACATCTGGCTATTGATCGCCCCCCGGTTGATGAGCCACCAGTGGTAGGGCTGCGAACTGGTCGTGAAGGAATTGGAATCGATGTAACTCGTGCCGACGTGCCAAGCAGTGGTCTTGCTATTGGAGGACGAGGTGCCCTCAAAAAACGTGTGGCACTCGAGCGATCCGTCGATGGACAGGGACTCCGCCGGAATCAGGATGCTCGCCATCACTACATCGGTGGCCACAGGTGTCACCGTCGGCGTTCCGAGCCCCGTGGCATAGGGAAGCTGGATGGTAAACGCCGTGGTGCTGTCGACCGACAATACCTTGTAAAAGCCAGACACGCCGGTGCCACCCGACCATGAGACATAGACATTGGCCCCTACGGCCGGCGTGGCAGTCAATCCGTGCACACCGGAACTCGACACCTGCACATTGCCGGCGTTCGATACATAGCTGGCACCGGTAAAGGTGTTTGCTACCGCGACGAAGGACAATGGCACGGCATTCTGGGCAATTACCTTGGTGCTCGGCGAAGGGAGCAGGTTGCCGGCAATCCGTTCGTCGGTGATCATCGCGTTGGTGATGCTGGTCGAGGTGGTCTGCAGCAATACCTGAGTAATGGGCAGGAAGCCTGGAGGGATCGCGGGCGGGATAGGCGTGGCCGATTCCGTACCGGTCACGGTGGCAATGGCCCCGGTCATGGCATTGATCACCACACGGTCGATGCGCGGGTGGGAAACGGGCGCTGCGATCATGCCGGTGCTTTGCATCGCCACAATACTCAGGGCGCCACCCACGAACACCGCGCCCGTATCGACCGCGACGGTCATATTGGGAGTGGACTGAGCATGGGGTGCGAAGGGCGCCGCGAGTTTGGCCATGACGGAGACATCCCCATCAATGGCCGCCTTGTAACTCGTGGCGTCCTGCGTCGTGAAATTGCTCTGCAGGAAAGTTGCAACAGTCATATTGATGTCCTTACATGTCGAAAGTCGGATTGAACAGGGAAAGACAGGGAACCCCCTGCGCCGTGCTGATCACGGCACGGGTCTTGATGAAGCGTGCCGTCAGCGTGCCGTTTCCCCACTGACTGTAGCCGGAATAGGCCACCCCATCGGCGCTGGTGTCGACCCAGAACTGCGGGCTATTCACTCCGCCAGGGATTGGCAGCGTGCCCGCAAATGCGGCCCATGCCCGCACGGTTTTCGAGGTGCCCAGGTCGACGATCTGGGCTGATTCGAAGGAGCACGAGGGATAAGGATTCGGCACCAGTTTGTCGAAGGTGTCCCACAGATCGGCGTTCGCCAGATTTTGGCTTTGCGGGACCAGTTTGCCGGTCCAGTGCAAGACCATGTTGGTCAGCGTGCCCGGCCACTGCGGCGCCTGAGTGAGCATTGCCTGCACCGCCAGGGTGTTGGCCACAGTAAAACTCTGCGCGACTGGCGCCGAGTAGGTGCCGCTCGCATCTCTTGCCGCCAGGAGGAAGGTCCAGGCCCCCGGCACCATGCCGGTGGTGTTGAAGGACGTGTAGGCGATTCCGGTTGCCAGCACCACGCCGTCGTTCCAGTTCGAGATGTTCCCCTGCGGTACATAGCGGATTTCGTA
>JAJYPA010000624.1 GCA_021795795.1 Pseudomonadota bacterium
ACGGCCAGATCCGCGTCAAGGTCAACGGCGTCGACGTCTTTCACCCCAACAGCGGCGAAGTCCACAGCGACGGCCCCGACGGCATCGCCTGCTGGTTCATCGACACCGACTACAACGAAGAAAGCTTCTTCGTCCGCCAAGCCTACTTCCTCGGCGCCAACGACCCCTATAAATCGCTGAAAACCACCCTGAAAGCGGAAATCGACGCAGAAGCCTGGGCAACGCTGAACAGCGACACCTCCCGGCCTTTTGAGAAGCCCGCGACCGGGCGGATCGCCGTGAAGGTGATGAACCACTTGGGGGATGAGGTGATGAAGGTGTTTAGGGTTGTTAGAGGGGGTTGACAAACGAACCATGCCTATTAATTTGAACGCATTCCCACTACAAATTCCAGGCAATTCATTGAGTGCATGTGTTATTCCCTATGAACAGGATCGGCTGAATACACTCCGAGCAGAGCATAAAGGCACTTATGTTTTCCGACGGCAGGGCGATAGTATCCTGATTTTCTCACAGGACGGGCAGTATCCGGTTATAGGAAAAACCCAAACGATAAGTCTAAAAGACGATTTCGGAATCACCTGTTTTCTCGTCAAGGATGGCCTGATACGCCACTTCACCAGTCTCAAACGCCAACCAAGTGGTTTTAACCCGATAGAGCTGGTGAGCATAAAATCGGAAGACAATCTCCTGGCCTCCATCCTGAGGGAGGAATATCCGTTCCAAATCTACGTCAGGTACAAGATCGACACACGATTTATCAACGAAAGACCCTATTTGGTTATTGACTGTTCAACCCGGAGAGCGGTCGGCGAAAATTGCCTCTATTTCATAGGTAATAATTTTGATCTGATGGGTCGCTATGTCGTTGCGGAGCAGGAGGATGGCTATAGGAAGCTCCTGGGATACGTGACAAAGATTGAGGATGAGATGCTTCACATCGTGCAGCCAGACGGAAAAACTGGAATGTTTCAAGGTAGGGACGTCTATCTGGAAGCAAGCAGGAAGAATTTTGACGATTACATCTTGCACACGCACGGCAGCCAGAAGGACGCGATCATAGAGGAGGTCAGGAAGGCCATTTCGTCATTCAATAGTGGCGACAACAAAAAGGCCCGCATCGATAAGTTAAAAAAATATTTCCTATCCAAAGGTATTACTCTCATTGATGGCACCCGCATTGATATCGAAGAGGCGGAAAATATCCAGGGTGCATGCGACCAACTGGACAAGCCTGTCTTCGTCTTTAATGACAATAGGGAGGCAGGCTGGGCGGAGAAGGGGCTCTCTCAGTACGGCCCCTACACAAAGCGTACTTTTGACAGGAACGATCCTTCGATCTGCGTGATCTGCGCGGAGCACGATAAGGGGCGTGTGGAACAATTCGTCAGAAAACTCCTGAAGGGAATGTCCGAGAGCAAGTATTTCAGTAATGGGCTTGAAGGCAAGTTCGGCCTTGGAACGAGCCGTGTTGAGGTTTTCGCTACCAGCACGGAGGATGTCAGCGGCTACAAGAATGCAATAGAAACCGCGATCCGGAAAAAATCCGACGATAGCGGCCGGTGGGACCTCGCACTTGTCCAGGTGAGGCAATCTTTCAAAACACTAGATGTGGGAGATAACCCTTATTACTGGGGAAAAAGTTTGTTCTTTTTGCATCAGGTACCCGTCCAGGATTTCACAATAGAGCTGCTCACTCAGTCCCCTTATTCCCTAGGATATTCTCTGAACAACATGGCGCTGGCCTGTTATGCAAAGATGGGAGGCGTGCCTTGGTTGCTCAAGTCATCGCCGACCTTATCCCATGAGTTGGTCGTCGGCATTGGAAGTGCCAATATTGGACCCAAACGCGAAGCCGGAGGCCACCGGATCATGGGGATCACCACCGTTTTTTCAGGTGACGGCAGTTACATTGTTTCGAATACCTCGAAGGCGGTCGTGCCTGAAGCGTATTGCGATGCACTGACTTCTGTTCTCGGAGAGACGATCCAGAAAATACAAAAACGCATGAACTGGCAAAAAGGGGACACCATCCGCCTGATTTTTCATGCGTCTGTCAAGAAGTTCAACAAGGAAGAGATCGAGGCCGTACGCGCCGTCATTCGCAGCTACCGGGATTACCAGATCGAATATGCCTTCCTGAAGATTTCAGAAGATCATGGGCTCCATATGTTCGACTCTTCGACAGCAGGCGAGCAGAAGGGACGACTGGCCCCCCAGAGGGGGAAAACCTTCAAACTCTCGAAGCATGAGATGCTTGTTTACCTGATTGGCCAGCGTGAACTGAGACAGGAAACAGACGGTCATCCGCGCGGCGTGATCCTGAATATCCACAAGGACTCGACATTCAAGGATATCAAATACCTGAGCGCGCAACTCTACAGCTTTGCCTCGCATTCCTGGCGTAGCTATTTCCCAAATCCTATGCCGGTCACTATCAGCTACTCTGATCTGATTGCCCGGAATCTCGGCTGGCTCAATCAACTGCCGGGCTGGAATGATTCAATCATGATCGGAAAGATAGGGCAATCGCAATGGTTTCTATAGACAGGGAAAACTCTTTCCAGCTCCGGGAATACCTTCATAGGAAAGTGCTAGACAATGCTGGCGGCGATGCCTTCAAGTCCTGCTTTCTGTCCTTTCTCGGGTTGGCGCAGATTCAGCCCACGTCATTCGACTTCGCCACACTGTCTCTGTACCAGAAATGCGCAATAACTGGGTTGCATGTATTGGATGAGCATGTTTCCGCCCACGACCTGTCCCGGCTTCTGGGCCAGGCAGCAACAATAGATTCGACGCCAAGGCCATGGGTCTCCGATGTCTTCGGCGTCATGGCCGTGAAGTGGCTTATCGAAAAATGGGACGATGAAAATTTACGAAGTCAGTATAAAATGTGGGGTGGAAGATTTCTGCCATTACAGACGAACAGCGATAGATTCAACTGTTACGAAAAGGATATCGCCGCGTATATCACTGATTCCGAAGAGGCAGTGTTCTTATCCGCAGGCCTCCCACTCTTTCTGCACTATCGCGATATACAACGTATCGTCGACCATAAGAAACGGCAGTTCCTAATCGGCAAATTTATGGGAGAGTTTAAAGGTTTGGCGCTCGTCGATTACTCAACCGCGCTTCTCAGTCTGATGATCTACGTCTTTGACAGGGTGAACAACGACATCGCGCTAGTTCCGCCGAATGGCTGGAGGTTCGATGATCTTGTCGGGTTTCTGGAGCACATACCAGTTGGTCTGAAAAGATGGACGTGGGAAGAGAGCGGCCGCACCAAGAATGCCACTCCTATCAAATGGTTGATCGAAAATGAATATCATGTCCAAAACCTCCTGTATATGCTTTTGGCTCCAATATTCGAGGATATTGCGGATGAGATCTATCTCCAGCCGGTTGGGCAGAAGACGCCACGCGTGGATATTTATCTCCCCTCGATACACACGATCATCGAGGTGAAATATCGCAGGGACACAAAAAAATCGTTTCCAGCCCTGATTGGCGAAGTTGCGGAAGACATTCCCCTCTACCGATCCGATCCGACATATAGGGATGCGCGGATTGTCAGTTTTCTTTGGGACCATACCTGCTCGACGCAGGAACACGCCAAATTCAAAGAGGGTGTGCTGAAATTACAGGGGATGAATGGCTGCGTTGTTATTAACTCCCCGTCAATGATGAATAAAAAGCCGTGAAGACCACAGGCTTCTATCTGCAAATGAACCCGACAAATCCAAACGTGAAGCGATGAATGCGATCGGGAAAAGCCATGACCGACCCCCAACAATTCCTAATCTACCAAAGCGAAGACGGCTCCACCCGCATTGACGTGATGCTGGAGGAGGAAACGCTGTGGCTCAATCAGAAGCAGTTGACCGAGCTATTCGGCAAAGCCAAGGGCACCATCAGCGAGCACATCAGGCACATTTTTGAGGATGGGGAGTTGACGCCGACGGCAACTGTTCGGTTATTCCGAACAGTTCAAATCGAGGGGGGGCGTGAAGTGGC